>NZ_JBIWKI010000005.1:0-317386 GCF_044765565.1 Streptomyces sp. NPDC102437
TTACCCCGCCGCCCCCCGCCACCCCCCCCCTCATCTTTTTTTTTTTCGCCCCCCCCCCCGCCCCCCGGCCCGGGCGGCCCCCCCCCCCCCCCCGGCCCCCCCCCCCCCACGGCCACACTTCGTACCGGCTGCCGCTACTTCAGCTTGGTGCCGGTGGAGCGCAGGTTGGTGCAGGCCTCCGTGACGCGCTTGGCCATGCCCGCCTCGGCGGACTTGCCCCAGCTGCGCGGGTCGTAGACCTTCTTGTTGCCTACCTCGCCGTCGACCTTCAGCACACCGTCGTAGTTGCGGAACATGTGGTCCACGATCGGGCGGGTGAAGGCGTACTGGGTGTCGGTGTCGAGGTTCATCTTCACGACGCCGTTCTCCAGCGCGGTGGCGATCTCCTGCTCGGTGGAACCGGAGCCGCCGTGGAAGACAAAATCGAAGGGGTGGCTACCAGCAGCCTTGCCGTACTCGGCGCCGACACCCTCCTGGAGGTCCTTCAGCAGCTCGGGGCGGAGCACGACGTTGCCCGGCTTGTAGACGCCGTGGACGTTGCCGAAGGAGGCGGCCAGCAGGTAGCGGCCCTTCTCGCCCAGACCGAGCGCCTCGGCGGTGCGCAGCGCGTCGTCGACGGTGGTGTACAGCTCGTCGTTGATCTCGTGCGTGACACCGTCCTCCTCGCCGCCGGTCGGGGTGATCTCGACCTCAAGAATGATCTTGGCGGCGGCAGCCTTGGCCAGCAGCTCCTGGCCGATGGCCAGGTTGTCGGCCAGCGTCTCGGCCGAACCGTCCCACATATGGCTCTGGAACAGCGGGTTCTCGCCCCGGGCGACGCGCTCGGCGGAGATGTCGAGCAGCGGACGCACGAAACCGTCCAGCTTGTCCTTGGGGCAGTGGTCGGTGTGCAGCGCGACCGTGATGTCGTACTTGGCGGCGACGATGTGCGCGAACTCGGCCAGGGCCACGGCGCCGGTGACCATGTCCTTGTTGTACTGGCCGCCCAGGAACTCCGCCCCACCGGTGGAGATCTGGACGATGCCGTCGCTCTCCGCCTCCGCGAAGCCGCGCAGTGCAGCGTGCAGGGTCTGGGTCGACGTCACATTGATGGCCGGGTAGGCGAACTTTCCTGCCTTCGCCCGGTCGAGCATCTCGGCGTAGACCTCGGGGGTTGCGATGGGCATCTGACCGCTCCTTGGGATATGCGGGTGTGCGTTGCTGGTTCCCTGACCTGGGGGCGACGTCATCGTCGCCCCTATCTTCCCAGACTCTCGTTCCGGCTCCACCCGGCCCACCACCGGGCCGTTCCGGCAGCCGCTCGGCAGACATGCGCAAGGGGCGGGCCGTTTCACGTGAAACAGCCCGCCCCTGGAAAAAGCCGCAGGTCAAAGCCGGATGTCAGGCCAGGTCGAGATCGGTCACCGAGTAGACGTGGACATACGGCAGGCCCGCCTCGGCAATGGCCGGAGCAGCGCCCCGCTCCACGATCACGGCCACGGCCACGACCTCGCCACCTGCCTCGCGCACCGCCTCGACGGCCGTCAGCGGCGAACCACCGGTGGTCGACGTGTCCTCGACCACCAGGCAGCGGCGGCCCTTCACGTCCGTGCCCTCGATGCGGCGCTGCATCCCGTGCGCCTTCTGGGCCTTGCGGACGACGAACGCGTCCAGCTCCTGCCCGCGCGCGGCGGAGGCGTGCAGCATCGAGGTGGCGACCGGGTCGGCGCCCAGCGTCAGCCCGCCCACGCAGTCGTAGTCCAGCTCGGCGGTGGCGTCGAGCATGACCTGACCGACCATCGGAGCGGCCTTGCCGTCCAGCGTGATGCGGCGCAGGTCGATGTACCAGTCGGCCTCAAGACCCGAGGAGAGGGTCACTTTGCCGTGTACCACGGCCTTGTCCTTGATCTGCTGGAGCAGCTCAGCACGTACGTCACTCATGGCTACGAGCTTAGAGGCTGCCCGGCGGACCGCCGCCGGGGCCGGATCCGGGGCCGGAGCACGAGCCGGCGCCCGGGTCAGAGCCGGCGCCAGCTCCACGTCGTCGCGATCTCCAGAGGATCGATCGGGGTGACGTAGCGGGGCGCGGTGTTCAGCCCGTTCGGGGGGCCGGACTGCGGCTCCACGCAGACCGCCTCGTCCTGCTCGTCGTAGATCACGACCCACTCGGTCCGGCTCTTCACGGTCAGCTCCAGCTGCTCCGGCCAGGTGAGCGTCACCTCGACGCCGTCCGGCATCCCGAAGCAGTCGTCCCAGGGCCCCTCCAGGGGCGGGATGCGACGGCCGGTCGGCAGATGGTCCTCGCCCCGCTCCTCCTGCCAGGCCGCATCGAAGGCCACCTCCACGTCCTTGCCACCGCCGCCGAGGTTGCGCAGGAACCAGGGGTGCCAGCCGGCCTGCGCCGGGAACGAGTCCCCGTACGTCTCGATGCCGAAGGCTAGGGTGAGCGAGTCCTCGGCCAGTTCGAAGGTCTGGGTCACCCGTCCCGGGTACGGCCAGGGGTCGGCGAGGTCGTAGTAGAACGACGCCTCCCGTTCGGCCAGCCGGGCGGTTTGCCAGGCGGTGTCCCGGCCGGTGCCGTGGATGGCGTGCGGCGGGGCGTTCAGCGGCAACCGGTGCG
Organism: Streptomyces sp. NPDC102437; assembly: GCF_044765565.1. NCBI lineage: Bacteria > Bacillati > Actinomycetota > Actinomycetes > Kitasatosporales > Streptomycetaceae > Streptomyces > Streptomyces sp. NPDC102437. Next base: position 2,600 of record NZ_JBIWKI010000005.1, read on the forward strand.
GGACGTCGCCGTTGCGGAACAGCCCGTTCCCGGTGCGCCCGCACCACGGCACCATCGGGAAGCAGCCGTACCGCTCCCCCTGCCGCAACAGTTCGGTGCCACCGATCCGCAGGCTGTCGATGCGACAGCCGTCGGCGGGATTCACGGTCAACTCTGTGTCGCCGACGGACAGCCGGACTTCCTTCTCGCTGCTACTCACCCGCCCGACATTACTGGCGCGACCGCTACCGCCGCCGCCTCAACGCCCTGGTCACCACCACGGCGGATGCCAGAGCCAGCGCGGCGGCCGGGGCGACCCAGCGGAGCGTGACGCCCGCGGTGGTCGAATCGGGTGACGGAACGGGGGCGTACCGGCCGCGCGGCGGCGCGTGGTCGACCTCCTCGGCGCTGCGGCCGATCATGGTCCGCCTGGCGTGCGCGGCCTCCGCCGGGGGGTTCTCCGGGCCGGTGAACCCCGTCTCGGAAACCGGGTCGGGCGACGGCGGGGGCACGGGCGCGTCGAAGACGGCGCCGGTGCCCGGAGGGTTCCCGGGAGTCCCCGGCTCCCCCGGCTGCCCTGCCGAGGGCGCCTCGTCCGCCGAGGCTTCATGGGTGGGCGGTACGTCATCGGTGTCGCCGATGTCATCGGGGCCCTCGGGGCCGTCGGCATCCGGGGTGCTGTCGCGGGCGGTGGCCGCACCCGTCGTGTCGGCCTCCTCGGCCGCCTCCTCGATGGCCTGCTCCACGGCCTCGCCGAGCGGCCCGTCGGGCTCACCGGCGGCCGCCAGCGTCTCCGTCACCAGTTGCTGGGCGAAGCGGTCCAGCAGTCGGCGGGCCGACGCGAGCACCGCCGCCGCGTCCAGCTCCAGGAGCCGGCCGTCACCGCTCGCCGTACCCGTGAACCCCATCGCCGTACCGCCGTCGCGCTCGGTCAGCCCGATCGTCAGGCTCAGCTTCACCGAGCCGCTGCCCCGGGCCTCGGTGCCCTCGCCGGTCACCAGGATCGCGACACCGGACCCGGCCCCGGCCGCATCGGTGAGCCGCAGCGCGCCGCGGTAAGTGATCGTGTGGCCGTCGACCCGGACCTTGAGCCGGCCGGAGAGCGGGCCCGCGGACGAGTCGGCGTCCTGCTGCAGGCCCGGCACGCATCGCGCGACGCGAGCGGGGTCACCCAGCGTCCGCCTCAGGGACGGGACCGGAACCGGAACGAACACCTCATGCTCCATGGAAACCGAGCCTACTCAGCCCCGACCCTCACGTCAGCGGTTCCGCCTCCAGAAGCCACCCATCGCCCCGATCGCTCGGCCCGGCCCGGGCCCCCGCTCACCGGTCCTCCCAGTACCGCGGATGCACCAGTGTCGACGGCGCCAGCCCCGGCAGCCGGGCGCTCTCCGTCCGCCGCCCGGTGTCGATCAGTCCGGGCTCCGTCATCGACCGCAGCTCCGGGGCCTTCGGGGCGAGGCCGAGCTCCGGTCTGCGCCCCGCACCGGCGAGGACGAAGCCCCAGCCGGGCGCGCGCTGCTCGCGGTGCGTGGTCCGGTCGGGTCCGGCCGCGGAATCGACGGCCGGGCCGCTGATCCGGTACGGGCGGGTCCCCAGGCCCGCCGCCCTCATCGACGCCTCGACCGTCCAGAACGTACGCGGCCGGGACGCCGGCTGGCCCCCGTGCACCACCGCCCGGCCGCCGGGCGCGAGTGCCTGGGCGACCAGGCCGTAGAACTCCGCCGAGTAGAGCTTCGTGCTGGTGGAGATCCCGGGATCGGGCAGATCGGAGATCACCACGTCGTAGCTGCCGTGCGCCGCCCGCATCCAGTTGAAGGCGTCGGCGGTGACGGCGGTGAGCCGGGGGTCGCGGAACGCGTGGCCGTTGAGCTCCGAGAGCGCCGGGTCGGTACGGGCCAACCGGGTGACGTCCCGGTCGAGCTCGACCACCGTGACGTCGCGCACGTCCGGGTAGCGCAGCACCTCCCGGGCGGCGAGGCCGTCGCCACCGCCCAGGATCAGCACGTGGGCGCGCTGCCCGTTCATCGCCGGGTGCACCAGCGCCTCGTGGTAGCGGTACTCGTCGCGCGCGCTGACCCGCAGCCGGCCGTCCAGATAAAGATCCAGGGAGTCCCGGCCCGCCCCCGTCAGCACCACCTCCTGGACCTCGGTCTGCACCGCGACCCGCACCGCGTCCCCGTACACCGCACGCCGCGCCGCCCGCTCGAAGTCGTCGACCAGCGCGGTGGCGACGGCCAGCAGGGCGATCACCGCCACGTTGAACACGATCAACAGCCAGCGGGAGCGCGGGGTGAGGTCCCGCCGGAACACCCACAGCACCAGCGCCCCGCCCGCCGCCGCGTTGACCGCGCCGGTGAACAGCGCCCCGGTGAGCTGCCCGAGCATCGGCAGCAGCAGGAACGGGAACGCGAGCCCTCCGACCAGCGCGCCCACGTAGTCGGCGGCGAACAGATCCGCGACGGCGCCGCCCGCGTCCTGCCGGTCGACGCGCTGGATCAGGGTCATCAGCAGCGGGATCTCCGCACCGATCAGGATCCCGATCGTGAGCGAGAACCCGACCAGGGCGTAGCGCGACTCCCCGATCCAGGCGAACGACGCGTACAACACCAGCGCCGAGGAGCCGCCGACGAGCGCGAGCGCCGCCTCGATCAGCCCGAACCCCACTGCGGCACGGCTGCGTAAACGTTTCGCGAGAAGCGAGCCGACGCCCATCGCGAAGACCATCACGGAGAGCACGACCGATGCCTGGGTGACGGAATCACCGATCAAGTAAGAGGCGAGCGCCACCAGTTCGAGCTCGTACACCAGACCGCAGGCGGCACAGACGAAGACCGCGGCCAGTACGAGATACCGGCCGGTCCTCGGCCCTACGGGAAGAAACGCCGCGCCCCCTCGCAGCGACACCTGCTGGTCGATCATGATGCGAACGCTACGTCACGATCACGTGGCAGCCTGTCACCCGCAAGGGTGTAAGTGGCGTGCTCACAACGGGGTTGGGGCTACTCAGAGCACTGCCGCCGTCTTCCGCACTCCCACTCGGGTGCGCGTCACCACCAACTGCCCCTCCTGCGGGTACGCATGCCAGGTGCGCCACCGCACCTGGCCCTCGGTCCGCTGGGCGAGCATGGCGGTGAAGGCGTGCGGGCTGCCGGGGAACGTGCCGGCGAGACCCTGCGGGTGGTCGGCGACCAGCGCGAGGAGTTCCTGCGCGCGGCCCGCGAACGAGCCCTCCGAGAGGGTCTCGACGCGCGCCGCGAATTCGTACTCCCATTCCCCGAGCCGCTTGGAGACCCCGAGCGGGAGCGGGGTGCTGCTCCCGGGGATACAGGCCACGGTTTCGGAACAGGTGCCGCGGTCCTCTTCGAGGAGCACCTGGTGGGAGGCGCCGAGCAGGCGCATCTGGAGTCCGGCACCCGCGAGATCGAGGTCGAGCACGGCCAGGGCGGGGAGCGGTTCGCGTCCCAGCGTCCAGGCCAGGTCGGCGGCGCGGGTATCGGAATAAGCCGTCTGGAGGGTCGTGAGCATGAGTCGGCTCCGCAAGCAAGCATGGACACATGGACAGGGGACGCCCCCGACGTGATGCACGTAGGAGGGGTAGCGCCCAATCAGGTCCAACTGGGGTCCGAGGGCTGGATGTTCTCTCAACCGAGGGAACCACGAATAAGCCGTATCCACAGCGGTTTTACCCAACTTGCCGTGCTTTCCATCCCCTCGGGGGCCTCTCGGATCAACTGTTCACCGGCAACTCGCAAAAAGGCCCAACAAAAAGGTGCCCGGCGGGAGTTCACCCACCGGACACCTCCAAAACCAGCTGCCCGGATCAGCTACCGCCGCCGCATCCGCCCCCGCCGCCACACGAAGAACCACCACCGCACGAGGATTGGCCGCCGCCGCACGAATGGCCTCCGGAGTGCCCGGAGCTCCCGGAATGCCCGGAGCTCCCGCTTCCGCAGGACGAACCGCTGCTGCCTCCGCATGACGAACCGCCGCTGCTGCCGCCGTCACTCCCTGCCCACCAGCCGCCCTCCGAGCCGCCGCCGACGGACCCCCGCCGCCCGCGCCGCCTGCCCGCCCTCGCCCGGTTCCCGGCCTTCACCAGGACCGAGACGAGCAGCACGATCAGACCGACCGCGATCACCACACCGACGAATACCTTCACCGACCTCACGCCCTTCCGTCCCCCGAAGCGAGGTCCCCCGCTTCCACGCGCTTCCCGCGTGTGTGGGGGATGCCCCCGGCCCCGAACGGCCAAAGCAGACTTGAGCAACTCCAGAGCTTGCGCGCAGGATGACAGCCATGACACAGGGACGACCGCTGCTCAACCGCCGCCTCGACGGGTTCGGCACGACGATCTTCGCGGAGATGTCGGCGCTCGCCGTGCGGACAGGCTCCATCAACCTCGGCCAGGGCTTCCCCGACACCGACGGCCCCGAGGAGATCCGCGAGGCCGCGGTCCGGGCGCTGCGCGACGGGCACGGCAACCAGTACCCGCCGGGCCCCGGCATCCCCGAACTGCGCACCGCGATCGCCGACCACCAGCAGCGGCGCTACGGCATCTCCTACGACCCCGACACCGAGGTCCTGGTCACCGCCGGAGCCACCGAGGCCATCGCCGCGGCCATGCTCGCGCTGCTGGAACCCGGCGACGAGGTCATCGCGTTCGAGCCCTTCTACGACTCGTACGCCGCCTGCATCGCCATGGCGGGCGGCGTCCGCGTACCGCTGACCCTGCGCGCCCCGGACTTCCGCCCCGACCTCGACGCCCTCCGGGACGCGATCACGCCCCGCACCCGGCTGCTGCTGCTGAACAGCCCCCACAACCCGACGGGCATGGTCCTCACCCGCGAGGAGCTGACCACGATCGCCCGACTGGCGGTGCAGCACGACCTCCTCGTGGTCACCGACGAGGTCTACGAACACCTGGTCTTCGAGGGCGAACACATCCCGCCGGCCTCGCTGCCCGGCATGCGCGACCGCACGGTCTCGATCTCGTCCGCCGGCAAGACCTTCTCGTACACCGGCTGGAAGGTCGGCTGGGTCACCGCGAGCGCCCCGCTGACCGCCGCCGTCCGCACCGCCAAGCAGTACCTGACCTACGTCAGCGCGGGCCCGTTCCAGTACGCGATCGCCGAGGCGCTGCGCCTGCCGGACTCCTACTTCGACGGCTTCCGCGCCGGCCTCCGCCGCAGGCGCGACCTGCTCGGCGACGGACTGCGTGCGGCCGGGTTCGAGGTCTACCGGCCCCAGGGCACGTACTTCATCACCACCGACATCGCCCCGTTCGGCGAGAAGGACGCCTACGCCTTCTGCCGCGCCCTCCCCGAACGCTGCGGCGTCGTCGCCGTCCCCAACTCCGTCTTCTACGACGACCCGGACGCCGGTCGCGGCCAGGTCCGCTTCACCTTCTGCAAGCAGGACGACGTCCTGCACGACGCGGTCGGCCGGCTGCGGCGGCTGGCGCCCTGAAACGGCGCCACCCCGGGGCGGCGGTCACCAGGACCGCCGCCCCGGGGTGGGGTGTCACCGCCGTGCGAGGGCTCAGGCGCTCGGGGGAACCGGGTCCCCGCCGTCCGTCTTCTCCTCGGCCGGGGTCAGGCCCAGGCGCTCCTGCAGCCACTTGTCGAACTCGATCGAGGCGCGCACCCAGCTGACCGTCGACGAGACGAAGTGCTCCAGGCTGACGCCCGTACCGATGAGCATCTGCGCCTCACCGATCAGACGGACCGAGACCTCGGTCTCCTCGGAGCCCTCCTCGGGCTCGTGGGTGTGCGTGTAGACCTTCGGCCACAGCGTGCGGCGGTTCCAGTCGTCGATCGCGTCGAGCAGGACCGGGCGCTGGTCCGCGGCGTGCGGGCGGTCGTAGAACGTACGGACCGAGAAGACCTGCTGCTCGTCCTCGCCCCGGAACATGAAGTACGTCCGGAATTCCTCCCACGGCGCCGCGAGGTCGCCCTCGTCGTCGACGACGAACTTCAGCTCCATCTGTTCGAGGAGCTGCTTGACGAGGTCCTGGTCAGGGACAACGGGGCCCTCGGGTCCTGCCGCCTGCGGTTCGGGCTGGCCCCCGAAATTCGGAATCGAGGACGGATCGATAGACATCGCTGGGTACTCCTGTGGATCGCTCGTGGTTTCCTGCCGACGACCCTAGCCGCGTTTCGCCGCCAGGGGGGTCCAGGCCCTGCCTATGCCTTCGGGGGAATCATCTGCGCATCGCTTGCCCGCGCCCGTGACCAGGCGGCGGCGGCGAGGATCGCGCACAGCACCCCGAGAAGTCCGGACGCGCCGATGGTGTTCGCCGACGAGCCGGTCAGCTCCGTCGCGACACCCCCGAGGGCGACGCCGATCCCCTGCATGGCGGTCACCCCCGACCTGGCCAGCCCCAGCGCCTGGCCGCGCTGGTCGACCGGTGTCAGGAGTACGAAGGTGGCCCCGGCGGTGATCTGGTAGGCGGAGCACACCCCGGCCACCATCAGCAGGAACATGGCCGCGCCGACGCCGGGATCGAGCCAGTAGGCGACCAGCGGCAGATTCGCTCCGATCGCCAGCGGCCCGAGCAGCCGGCGCCGCGACTCGTCGCCGACCCCGGCCCGCCCCAGCAGGGCCGCCCCCAGCACCATTCCCGCCGGATGTGAGGCGAGCAGGAGTCCCACCGAGTACGCGCCACCGCCGGCTTCGTCCGCGAACGGGGCTGCCAGCCCCTCCGGCAGGACGACGAACCCCGCGAGCCACCCCAGCGCGAGCAGCGACCGGAGTCTGCGGTCCGACCAGATCAGCCCGGCCGCGCCCCCGACCTGTGCGCCGAGCCGCTTCTTGCGGGCATCGGCACTCGCCGCGGGACGGGCCTTCACGCCGAACCTGACCAGCATCGCCGAGAGGAGGAAGGTCAACGCGTTCACGCCCAGCGAGAGGTTGCTGCCCAGCCACGCGGCCAGCAGACCTCCGCCGGCGAAGCCGACCAGCTGGCCGGTCTGGTGGGTGATCTGCATGACCCGCTGGCCGCGTTCGTACCGCCCGGCGCCGAGCACGGTGGGCAGCAGCGCGCCCTGTGCGGCACCGAAGGGCGCCTCGGCCAGCTGCGCCAGCACCAGCAGCCCCGCGAGCAGCGGCAAGGGCATACCGGGCAGGGCCATCAGCCCGACCAGCACCATCCGCACGAGATCGCAGCTGATCATGACCGTACGCCGGGGGAACCGGTCCGCCAGGCCGGACAGGAGCACCCCGGACAGCAGTGCGGGCAAGGTGGTCAGCGCATATGTCGCCGCGGTCCACCCTGGCGAGTCGGTGCGTTCGAACACGAGCAACGACAGGGCCACGCGTGCCAGCTGATCACCCAGGATCGACTGGGCATAGGCGGCCCAAAGGGCACGGAATTCGCCAAGGTGAAAGAGATTGTCAGATCTGGGCTTTTTGGGCCCCGAATTTATCTCATCGCCTATCCGCTCGTTCATGCGGGCACGCTACCGACTGCCGAATTCCGCCCCCAACCGTGCCCGCGAGCAGGCCACGGCGGACGCCGCAAGGTGTCCTGATTATTCGCGCGACACCGGGCGGAAGCCGCCCGCGCCCGAACAGAAGTCCCTTGTCAGGGGCGGGCGATGCAGCCGGGGGCGGGGGCGGTCCGGAGGCTGCCACCCATCGGCGCGGAGCAAGACGTTTGGCTCAATATCGATGTTGAACGATGGATCATCGATGACGGTGACCATTTTTGCCTTTCTCCCGACATCACCGTAATTCCTCGCTCCCTGCCCGGCGGGGGAACGGCGGCGGACCCACGGAGGACTGACGGCGCGAACGACGGGGCCCCGGCCCGAGGACCGTGCGGTTCTCGGGCCGGGGCCCCGTCATCGGCCGGCCGTGCGCCTCCTACGCGGTCGCGCCCGACGCCCCGCCCGCGGTCGCGGGCCCGACGAGCAGATCGTCACCGACCCGGTCCACCCGGACGGTGTCGCCGTCCTTCACCTCGCCGGAGAGGATCTCCTTAGCCAGCCGGTCACCGATCGCCGTCTGGATGAGGCGGCGCAGCGGCCGCGCCCCGTAAGCCGGGTCGTTGCCCTCCTCGGCCAGCCAGGCCAGGGCCTCGGGCGTGACGTCGAGCGTGAGCTGCCGGTCGGCCAGCCGCTTGGCGAGCCGGTCGATCTGGAGCTGCGCGATGTGCGCGAGCTCGTCACCGGACAGGGCGGAGAAGACCACCACGTCGTCGAGCCGGTTGAGGAACTCCGGCTTGAACGAGGCCCGTACGATCTCCAGGACCCGTTCCTTCTTCTCCTCGGGCTTGGTCAGGGGATCGACCAGGAACTGGCTGCCGAGGTTGGAGGTCAGGACCAGGATGGTGTTACGGAAGTCCACCGTCCGGCCCTGTCCGTCGGTGAGCCGGCCGTCGTCGAGGACCTGGAGCAGGATGTCGAAGACCTCGGGGTGGGCCTTCTCGACCTCGTCCAGCAGCACGACGCTGTACGGGCGGCGGCGTACCGCCTCGGTGAGCTGGCCGCCCTCCTCGTAGCCGATGTATCCGGGCGGGGCGCCGACGAGCCGAGCCACGCTGTGCTTCTCGCCGTACTCGCTCATGTCGATGCGGACCATGGCCCGCTCGTCGTCGAACAGGAAGTCGGCGAGCGCCTTCGCCAGCTCCGTCTTGCCGACACCGGTCGGGCCGAGGAAGAGGAACGAGCCGGTGGGCCGGTCCGGGTCGGCGATTCCGGCGCGGGTGCGGCGTACCGCGTCCGACACCGCCCGCACGGCCTCGCTCTGCCCGATGAGCCGCCTGCCGAGCTCGTCCTCCATGCGCAGCAGCTTCTGGGTCTCGCCCTCCAGCAGGCGTCCGGCCGGGATGCCGGTCCAGGAGCCGACGACGTCGGCGATGTCGTCCGGGCCGACCTCCTCCTTGACCATCGTGTCCTTGGCCGCCTCCTGCTCGGCCTCGGACGCCTCCGCCAACTCCCGCTCCAGGCCGGGGATCTCCCCGTACAGCAGCTTGGAGGCGGTGTCGAAGTCGCCGTCGCGCTGGGCGCGTTCGGCCTGGCCGTGCAGCTCGTCGAGACGCTCCTTCAGCTCACCGACGCGGTTGAGGCCCTGCTTCTCCTTCTCCCAGCGGGCATTGAGGCCGCGCAGCTCCTCCTCCTTGTCGGCGAGGTCGCGGCGGAGCTTCTCCAGGCGCTGCAGGGAGCCGGGGTCGGTCTCGTTCTTGAGGGCCAGCTCCTCCATGTGGAGACGGTCGACGGCGCGCTGGAGCTCGTCGATCTCGAGGGGCGAGGAGTCGATCTCCATGCGCAGCCGGGACGCCGCCTCGTCGACCAGGTCGATCGCCTTGTCGGGCAGGAAGCGGGAGGTGATGTAGCGGTCGGACAGGGTCGCGGCGGCCACCAGCGCGGAGTCCGCGATGGAGACCTTGTGGTGGGCCTCGTACCGGCCCTTGAGCCCGCGCAGGATCGCGATGGTGTCCTCGACGCTCGGCTCGGCCACCAGCACCTGCTGGAAGCGGCGCTCCAGGGCGGGGTCCTTCTCGATCCGCTCGCGGTACTCGTCGAGCGTCGTCGCGCCGACCATGCGGAGCTCGCCGCGGGCCAGCATCGGCTTGAGCATGTTGCCGGCGTCCATGGCGGAGTCGCCGCCGGCGCCCGCGCCCACGACGGTGTGCAGCTCGTCGATGAAGGTGATGATCTGCCCGTCGCTCTCCTTGATCTCGGAGAGGACGGTCTTCAGCCGCTCCTCGAACTCGCCGCGGTACTTGGCTCCCGCGACCATCGCACCGAGGTCGAGGGAGACGAGCCGCTTGTTCTTCAGGGACTCGGGGACGTCGCCCTTGACGATGCGCTGGGCGAGGCCCTCGACGACGGCTGTCTTGCCGACGCCGGGCTCACCGATGAGCACGGGGTTGTTCTTGGTGCGGCGGGAGAGCACCTGGACGACGCGGCGGATCTCCTGGTCACGGCCGATGACCGGGTCGAGCTTGCCCTCGCGTGCGGCCGCGGTGAAGTCCGTACCGAACTTCTCCAGCGCCTTGTACTGGCCCTCCGGGTCGGGTGTGGTCACCCGGCGCCCTCCCCTGCTCTTCTCGAATGCGTCCAGCAGCCTCTTCGCACCGGCCCCCTGCCCACTGAGGATCTCACCGGCGCGGCCACCTTCGGCCGCGATGCCGATCAGCAGATGCTCGGTGGAGATGTAGTCGTCGCCGAGCTCCTTCGCGCGCTGCGCGGCGTCGGCGATGACGGCGAGCAGCTCGCGGTTGGGCTGCGGCGGGGCGACGGTGGACCCGGTGACGCTGGGCTGGGCGCCCAGGAGGCGCTCGGTCTCGGTGCGTACGGCGATCTGGTCGGCCTCGACGGCGGCGAGCAGATCGGTGATGTTCTCGTTGTCCTCGCCCGCGAGCAGCGCGAGCAGCAGGTGCCCGGGGGTCAGATCGGGGTGCCCGTCCTTCACGGCCCTGCTGGTGGCCGCGTTGATGGCGTCCCGGCTCTTGTTGGTCAGCTCGGCGTCCACGTGCGCTTTCTCCTCCTTGCGGTGACTGGTCTCTCTCCACAGCACTGACTCTGACTATGCCAAAGTGCGTAAAGTTGAGTCTACTGCACTCAAGACAATATTGAGTGGCCTCCACTCAACTTGATCGGAGGGCCGGGGCCGTCGGCCCGTCCGCCGACGCCGGGTTGCTTCGAGTGAACCGGCCGCACCGACCCACCGCCACCGGGGCGGGGGCGGCGCCCCGGGGCCGTGCCCGTGCTGCCTACGCTGTGTCCATGGCAGTCGACGTGACGAACCCCGGCCCCGAGTACCTCGCCTTCTGGCGGGCACGGCATGTGTGCACCCTGACCACGCCCCGCCCCGACGGGACGCCGCACGTGGTGCCGGTGGGCGTGACGTACGACCCCGAGACGAGGCTGGCGCGGGTCATCACCGGCAAGAACACCAGGAAGGCCGCCAACGTCCTGGCCGCCGGCCCGGACGGGGCACGGGTCGCCGTCTGCCAGATCGACGGGCGCCGCTGGGCGACGCTGGAGGGGCGTGCGACGGTACGCACGGAGCCGGAGGCGGTGGCCGACGCGGTACGCCGCTACGCGGAGCGCTACGAGCGCACCCCGAAGCCCAACCCGGACCGGATCGTCATCGAGATCGCCGTGGACCGGGCGCTCGGCAAGGCCTGACCGGCCCGCGGGCCGGTCAGGCAGGGCCCGGCCGGGAAAAGCACACCGGCCGGAAAAGGCACAACGGCGCCATCGTGTTCAGGTCACGATGGCGCCGTTGTGTGGGGGAGTGACTGAGCGACATGGAACGACGGGGGATCGCTCAGGCACTGCGGGGGGTGGCGGAAATAGTCTCTGGCTCGAACAGCTGGTGGTCCCGCCGGTCGAGGTTGACGAAGATCATGTCGTACCGGATCGCGCAGCGAACGGGCTGCGGGGCTCCACGCGGCTTGCGGAGGCAGCGGTACGCGCGTACTTCGTCGTCTTCTTCACGTGCGACAACGATGGGGTCGCCGAACAGAGTGACCATCAACGAGTCGCCACAGTGGGGGACGGCAGTGACGAGATCGATGAAATGCCAGCCTGATCGGTAGGCCGTGGCCATCTCTCGCCGGAAGGTCCGGTCGTCCGGCGGGATGGTCATGCGCTTGTGCGGGCCGTGGCGGAGCCGGTACCGGTGGGCGAGACCCAGCCGATGTCGGACGACTTGGCAGGCGCGACCCAGCCGATGTCACCGTCGGCCGAGGCCTGGACGACCCACCCGATGTCGGACGACTCGGCGGGCGAGACCCAGCCGATGTCGGCGGGCGAGACCCAGCCGATGTCGGACGAGTTGGCAGGCGCGACCCAGCCGATGTCACCGTCGGCTGCCGCCTGGACGGCCCACCCGATGTCGCCACCGGCAACGCTGTCCTCGCTCCAGCCAATGTCGCTGCCGCCCACCAGCCCGACCCCCAGGGCCGCGACGAACGAGACGGCAAGCGCCGAGCGATGCATTCGCTTATACATAGTCGGCTTCGTCCTCACTTGTGGATTCTTCTCCCCCGCACCTAAGACGATGTCTCACCTGGGCACGCAAGCACCACCGCGTAGATGCATCATGTTCTTGCATGTTCAGGAACCTGGGGGGTGACGATATGACCACAAGCAACACAAAGCCGACACATTCTCATGGGATCACCGAACTGTGCGACGCGGGAGCACGGCTTTACGCCAGTGCTTTGCGGCTGGGACGCATCGCCCGCGCCGAAGTGGAACCGGCGCCCTGCCTGATGGAGTTCGCGCTGCTGCATCCCGATCCGGACGACCCGGCCTGGCTCCGGCCCGTTCCACCGTCCACCGCTCTCGCACAACATCTGCATCCCATCGAGCGCGAGATCCTGGAACGGCGCCGGCACTCGGTCGAACTGACGGAGTCGTTCGAGCCGTTCATGGACATCAGCACCCTGGGGCCGCCCAGCACCCACGCCATCACCGTGCTGGAGGGCATGAACCGGATCAACGCGGCACTCGATCTCGCCACCGCAGAGTGCCGCACCGAAGTGCTCACCGTCCAGCCCGGCGGCGGCCGGAGCGAGGATGATCTCAGCAAGTCGCTGGAGCGCGGCCTGTCCGTGGTCCACCGCGGCGTCGGCATCCGCACCCTCTACCAGCACACCGCGCGCCACAGCCCCAGCACGCTGGCGTACGCGGAACGCATGGCCGACGACAACATGGAGATACGCACCCTCGAAGAGCTCATCGGCCGCCTGATCGTGTTCGACCGGACCGTCGCCTTCATCCCGGCCAGCGACGACGATCAGGTGGCCCTGGAACTCCGTCATCCCGGGCTGGTCGAGTACCTGGCCAACGTGTTCGAGCAGCTCTGGACCAGAGCGGCTCCGCTGCGGGAGGAGGTCAAGTACGAACCGACCTCCCTGGGCATCAGCGGGGTGCAGCGCTCCATCGCCCAGCTCCTCGTGGAGGGCCATGTGGACGACTCCATCGCCCGCCGCCTCGGCATGAATGTCCGCACCTGCCGGGCCCACGTCGCCAAGCTCGCCGCCGCGCTCGGCAGCAGCAGCCGTGCCCAGCTCGGCTATCTGATAGCGCGGTCGGGGATGCTGGAGGAGGAACAGCGCTGATGCCCCGCCCCGCGAGCGGCTTCACCGGTTCGCGGCGGCGTACGGCAAAGGGCCGGGGAACCGGCCCGTAAGCCGCCTCCCCGGCCCTTGGGGCCCGAGTTCAGTCCTTCGGCCGTTTCGGCCGCCAGACCACCAGCGCACTGGTCTGCTGGACGTCTTGATACGGCACCAGATCGCGCCGGTACGAGGCGTGCACCTGGGCCTCGCGCTGCTGCATCGCCTGTGCCGCGCCGTCCACCGCCGCCGAGAGCTCGGCGACGCGCTGCTGGAGCGCGGCGACCTGGTTCTCCAGCTCGATGATGCGCTTGATACCGGCGAGGTTGATGCCCTCGTCCTGCGACAGCTGCTGCACGGTGCGCAACAGCTCGATGTCGCGGGCCGAGTAGCGCCTGCCGCGCCCGGCCGTGCGGTCGGGCGAGACGAGGCCGAGACGGTCGTACTGGCGCAGTGTCTGCGGGTGCAGGCCCGAGAGCTGGGCCGCGATCGAGATCACGTACACCGGGGATTCATCGGTCAGTTCGTACGGATTGCGTCGTCGGCCGTCCACCTCAAGCTCCCTTCGCTGCCTGGAACAGCTCCGCCCGCGGGTCCTGGCCCGCGGTCGCCTTCCGGTAGGCCTCCAGGGCGTCCCTGGCCTCGTTGCTGAGGTCGCCCGGCACCTTCACCTCGACGGTGACCAGCAGGTCGCCCCGGGTGCCGTCCTTGCGTACGGCGCCCTTGCCGCGGGCGCGCATCGTGCGCCCGTTGGGAGTACCCGGGGGCAGCTTCAGCGTGACCGCCGGGCCGCCGAGCGTGGGTACCTTCACGTCGCCGCCGAGCGCCGCCTCCGTGAAGTCGACGGGCACGGTGACCGTGAGGTTGTCGCCCCTGCGGCCGAAGACCGGGTGGGCGTCGACGTGGACCACGACGTACAGGTCACCGGCCGGTCCGCCGCGTTCGCCGGGCCCGCCCTTGCCGCGCAGCCGGATCCGCTGGTTGTCCGAGACGCCCGCCGGAATCCTGACCTGCATGGTCTTGGAGGACTTCGCCCGCCCGCTGCCCTTGCAGACATCGCACGGGTCCTGGGCGATGAGGCCCCGGCCCTTGCAGTCCACGCAGGGATCGGTGAGCGAGAAGCCGCCGCCGGTGCCGCGCGAGACCTGGCCGGTGCCGAGGCAGGTCTGGCAGACCCTGGGGGTGCCGTTCTTGTCGCCGGTGCCGGAACACGCCTTGCAGGGCGCCTGGCTGGACATCCGCAGCGGGACCGTGGCCCCCTCGACGGCCTCGGTGAAGCTGAGCGTCACCTCGGACTCGATGTCCTGGCCGCGACGCGGCTGCACCCGTGTCCCCGTACCGCCCCGGTTGAACAGGCCGCCGAAGACATCGCCCAGACCGCCGCCGCCGAAACCGCCGGCCGCGCCGCCCTGGCCCCCGCCCTGGGCCCCTCCGAAGAGGTCGCCGAGGTCGAAGTTGAAGTTGCCTCCCGCGCCGCCGGGTCCGGCCCGGAAGCCGCCGTTGCCGAAGAGGGCGCGTGCCTCGTCGTACTCCTTGCGCTTCTTGCTGTCACCGAGGACGTCGTTCGCCTCGGAGATCTCCTTGAAGCGCTCCTCGGCCCTGTCGTCGCCCTTGTTGGCGTCCGGGTGGAACTCGCGGGCGAGCTTCCGGTACGCCTTCTTGATCTCGGCGTCGGTGGCGTCCTTGGGGACGCCGAGGACCTTGTAGTAGTCCTTCTCGACGAAGTCCTTCGTGCTCATCGACGTCCCTCCTTCCGGACGATCGGCCATGCGACCGGCCTGCTGGCCGGTCGCATGGCCGGGCGGTGGGCCGCGAGGTGGTCGGACGGAATGTCAGACCTCCTCGGTGCCACCGCTCTCCTCGTCGGTTGCCTTCTCTTCCTTCGTTGCGGCCGGTGTCGCACCCGGCTGGGGTTCGGCCACCGCCACCCGCGCGGGGCGGATGGTGCGCTCGCCGATCCGATACCCCGGCTGCAGGATCGCCACGCAGGTCGTCTCCGTGACATCCGGCGCGTACGAGTGCATCAGGGCTTCGTGGATCGTCGGGTCGAAGGGCTCGCCCTCCTTGCCGAACTGCTGCAGGCCCAGCTTGGCGACGACCGTCTCCAGGGATTCGGCCACCGACTTGAACCCGCCCACGAGTTCGTTGTGGTCCCGGGCCCGGCCGACGTCGTCGAGCACGGGCAGGAGCTCGGACAGGAGACCCGCGACCGCGATCTCCTTGACCGTGGCCCGGTCCCGCTCGACCCGGCGGCGGTAGTTCTGGTACTCGGCCTGGAGCCGCTGGAGGTCGCCCGTGCGCTCGTTGAGCGCGGTGCGGACCTGGTCCAGCTGGGCCGTCAGGCCGACTGTCTGTACTGCGTCCCCGGCCGGGGCCGCCCCCTCCTCCGAAGAGGAGGAAGAGGCGTCCTTCGGCTCAGCTCCGTCAGGGGTGGCGCCGGAGGGGACGTCGGGCTTCTCCTCGAAACCCGGAGTCTCCTCGGTCACACCGCACCGCCCTTGGCGTCCTTCTCGTCGTCCACGATCTCGGCGTCGACGACGTCGTCGTCGGCCTTGGCCTGGGCACCCGGCTGCGGGTCGCCCTGCGGGGCGCCGTCGGCCTGGGCGTTGGCGTACATCGCCTGGCCGAGCTTCTGCGAGACGGCCGCGACCTTCTCGGTGGCGGTACGGATCTCGGCGGTGTCCTCGCCCTTGAGCTTCTCCTTCAGCTCGGTGAGCGCGGTCTCCACCTCCGTCTTCACGTCACCGGGGACCTTGTCCTCGTTGTCCTTGAGGAACTTCTCCGTCTGGTAGACGAGCTGCTCGCCCTGGTTGCGCGACTCGGCGGCCTCGCGGCGGCGGTGGTCCTCCTCCGCGTACTGCTCGGCCTCCTCACGCATCCGGTTGACCTCGTCCTTCGGCAGCGAGGAGCCGCCGGTGACGGTCATCTTCTGCTCCTTGCCGGTGCCGAGGTCCTTGGCGGCGACGTGCATGATGCCGTTCGCGTCGATGTCGAACGCGACCTCGATCTGCGGGACGCCACGCGGGGCCGGCGGCAGGCCGGTCAGCTCGAACATCCCGAGCTTCTTGTTGTACGCCGCGATCTCGCGCTCGCCCTGGTAGACCTGGATCTGCACGGACGGCTGGTTGTCCTCGGCCGTCGTGAAGATCTCGGACCGCTTGGTCGGGATCGTGGTGTTGCGCTCGATGAGCTTGGTCATGATGCCGCCCTTGGTCTCGATACCGAGGGACAGCGGGGTGACGTCGAGGAGCAGTACGTCCTTGACCTCGCCCTTGAGGACACCGGCCTGGAGCGAGGCACCGATGGCGACGACCTCGTCCGGGTTCACACCCTTGTTGGCCTCCTGGCCACCGGTCAGCTCCTTGACGAGCTCGGCGACGGCCGGCATACGGGTGGAGCCACCGACGAGAACGACGTGGTCGATCTCGGAGAGCTGAATGCCCGCGTCCTTGATGACGTTGTGGAACGGGCTCTTGCAGCGGTCCAGGAGGTCGGCCGTGAGCTGCTGGAACTGCGAGCGCGTGAGCTTCTCGTCCAGGTGCAGCGGGCCCTCGGCGGACGCCGTGATGTAGGGCAGGTTGATCGTGGTCTCGGTCGAGGACGAGAGCTCGATCTTCGCCTTCTCCGCGGCCTCGCGCAGACGCTGGAGAGCCATCTTGTCCTTGGACAGGTCCACGCCGTGCCCGTTGGCGAACTGCTTCACCAGGTAGTCGACGACGCGCTGGTCCCAGTCGTCACCACCGAGGTGGTTGTCACCGTTGGTGGCCTTCACCTCGACGACGCCGTCACCGATCTCCAGGAGCGACACGTCGAAGGTGCCGCCACCGAGGTCGAAGACGAGGATCGTCTGATCGTCCTTGTCGAGCCCGTACGCCAGCGCGGCGGCGGTCGGCTCGTTGACGATACGCAGGACGTTCAGGCCCGCGATCTCGCCGGCCTCCTTGGTCGCCTGGCGCTCGGAGTCGTTGAAGTACGCGGGGACGGTGATGACCGCGTCGGTCACCTTCTCGCCCAGGTACGACTCGGCGTCGCGCTTCAGCTTCTGCAGGATGAAGGCGCTCATCTGCTGCGGGTTGAAGCTCTTGCCGTCCAGGTCGATCTTCCAGTCAGTGCCCATGTGGCGCTTGACCGAGCGGATCGTCCTGTCGACGTTGGTCACTGCCTGGCGCTTGGCGACCTCGCCGACCAGCACCTCGCCGTTCTTCGCGAAGGCGACGACGGACGGCGTGGTCCTGGCGCCCTCTGCGTTGGTGATGACGGTGGGCTCGCCGCCTTCGAGAACGCTGACGACGGAGTTAGTCGTGCCCAGGTCGATGCCGACCGCACGTGCCATTTCAATTCCTCCAGCTTGACTACTTGAGTGGAACTGACTCAAGGATGCACGACCCCCGCCCCACTGTCAACAGACCTGAGTCGAGGCGACTCAACTATCGTGCACAGACCCTGCGCGCCCCACTATTTCCCAGCCTGCGGCCCCCCAACCGCGCGCGACATCCCTCGCCCCGCGCACGAAACTCCCCGGTCCCCCGGGCGGCGCAGCCGCCCCCATCATCGCCCCATGGGATCGTTCTGTCACAAAATGTCGTGAGCCACGCAAAACCGGCATTCGATCCGCCGCGATCCCAGGCAGGTGCGAACGATGCAGACGAAGAGACGGGGACGGACACGGGTGCGGGTATGGGCACGCGCACGACAGTGGGAGCGTCCGCCGGCCAAGCGCGTACTGGACGTGACCCTCGGCTCGGCCCTCCTGACCCTGACCTCCCCCCTGCTCGCCGCGGGCGCCCTCGCCCTCGCGGCGCGCAGACCGCCCGGCGGCGTGCTGACCCGCTCACCCCGGATCGGCCTGAACGGACACGTCTTCGTACTGCGCTCCCTGCGCACCCGGCACCTGCGGCTGGACCTGCTCTCCCGGCTGCCGCACGTCGTACGGGGAGACCTCTCCCTGGTCGGCCCGGAACCCCTGGCCCCGGAAGACGCCGACCCCCACGCGGCACACTGGCGGCAGGAGCTGAAACCCGGCCTGACCGGCCTGGCGCAGGTGCACTCCCGCTCAGGAATGCCGTGGGACGAACCGGACCTGCTCGACCAGCACTACGCCGAGCACCACGGGACGGGGCTGGACCTGGCCATCCTGGCGAGGGCGGTGCACGCTCCGCTGCGCGAGGCGGCCCGCGGGCTCACGCGGCACGGAAAGGCACGCCTGAGCGACACAGATCACCGCCCGTCCGGCTACAGCGCGGCAGAAGAAGTCGGTACTGTCAGCACAGACTGATTAAGTTACTGCTTAGTAAGCACTGTGATCACCGATAATCGCCAGTACCCGTCTCATTGACGCTGGATCCGACCCTCCCCACCCTCGCAGGCCCGAGGAGCCCCCAAATGCAACTCGCCGCGATCATCGTGTCGCTGGTTCTGATCGTGGTCGGCGTGGCCCTGTTCCTCCGCGCCCTCCTGCAGATCTACAACTTCATGCGGCTCGGCCAGAACGTGCCCGTCGGCACCCGCACGGACGAGCCCGCACAGCGCACCGTCACCGTGGTCAGGGAGTTCCTCGGCCACACCCGGATGAACCGCTGGGGCATCGTCGGTGTCGCGCACTGGTTCGTGGCGGTGGGCTTCTTCTCGCTGCTGCTGACGATCGTCAACGCCATCGGCCAGCTCTTCAAGGCCGACTGGCTCCTGCCGGTCATCGGCGACTGGGCACCGTACAACGTCTTCGTCGAGTTCATCGGCACGATGACCGTGCTCGGCATCCTGACCCTGATCGTGATCCGGCAGCTGGCCCACCCGCGCAAGCCGGGCCGCAAGTCCCGCTTCGCCGGGTCCAACTTCGGCCAGGCGTATTTCGTCGAGGCCGTCATCCTCATCGTCGGCGTCTGCATCTTCATGCTGCACGCCCTCGAAGGCGCGCAGCACCACGTCGACGGCTACGAGTCCTCCTTCTTCATCTCGTACCCGGTCGTCAACTGGCTGGAGGGCATGGACGTCTCCACCCTCCAGAACCTCACCTACTTCTTCGCCGGCCTGAAGATCGCGACCTCCTTCATCTGGATGATCACGGTCGCCCTGAAGCAGGACATGGGTGTCGCCTGGCACCGCTTCCTGGCTTTCCCGAACATCTGGTTCAAGCGCAACGCCAAGGGCGAGACCTCGCTCGGCGAGCTGCTGCCGATGACGTCGGGCGGCAAGGAGATCGACTTCGAGGAGCCGGGCGAGGACGACGTCTACGGCGTCTCGCAGATCGAGCACTTCTCCTGGAAGGGCCTGCTCGACTTCTCCACCTGCACCGAGTGCGGCCGCTGCCAGTCGCAGTGCCCCGCCTGGAACACCGGCAAGCCGCTCTCCCCCAAGCTCCTGATCATGTCCCTGCGCGACCACGCGCACGCCAAGGCCCCGTACCTGCTGGCCGGCGGCGGCAAGGACATGGAGGGCAACGAGAAGGCGTCCGAGGAACAGCTCAAGGACGTCCCGGCCGCCGCTCTCGCCGAGGCCGAGCGCCCGCTGATCGGCACGGCCGAGGAGAACGGCGTCATCGACCCGGACGTGCTGTGGTCCTGCACCACCTGCGGTGCGTGCGTGGAGCAGTGCCCGGTCGACATCGAGCACATCGACCACATCGTCGACATGCGCCGCTACCAGGTGATGATCGAGTCCGCGTTCCCGTCCGAGGCGGGCACGATGCTCAAGAACCTGGAGAAGAAGGGCAACCCCTGGGGTCTGGCGAAGAAGCAGCGCGTCGAGTGGACCAAGGAGGTCGACTTCGAGGTCCCGGTCGTCGGCAAGGACGTCGAGGACCTCACGGAGATCGACTACCTGTACTGGGTCGGCTGCGCGGGCGCCCTGGAGGACCGGGCGAAGAAGACCACCAAGGCCTTCGCGGAGCTGCTGCACATCGCGGGCGTCAAGTTCGCGATCATGGGCGGCGACGAGAAGTGCACCGGTGACTCCGCCCGCCGCCTGGGCAACGAGCCGCTGTTCCAGCAGCTCGGCCAGGAGAACGTCGCGATGCTGAACATGGCGTTCGGCGAGGATGACGACGCGCCGGAGACGAAGAAGCCGAAGTCGTCCAAGAAGATCGTCGCGACCTGCCCGCACTGCTTCAACACCATCGCCAACGAGTACCCGCAGCTCGGCGGCGAGTACGAGGTCATCCACCACACCCAGCTGCTCCAGCACCTCATCGACGAGGGCAAGCTGATCCCGGTGACCCCGGTCGAGGGCCTGATCACGTACCACGACCCGTGCTACCTGGGCCGTCACAACAAGATCTACACCCCGCCGCGCGAGATCATCGCGAAGGTCCCGGGCCTCCGGAACGAGGAGATGCACCGCCACAAGGAGCGCGGCTTCTGCTGCGGCGCCGGTGGTGCCCGGATGTGGATGGAGGAGCGGATCGGCAAGCGCATCAACAATGAGCGCGTCGACGAGGCTCTGTCCCTCAACCCCGACATCGTCTCCACCGCCTGCCCGTTCTGCCTGGTCATGCTGACCGACTCGGTCAACGGCAAGAAGAACGACGGCAAGGCCAAGGAGTCGATCCAGGTGGTCGACGTGTCGCAGCTGCTGCTGGAGTCCGTGAAGACCCCGGCCGACCCGGCCGGTGAGGCCCAGGCGGCGGACGCGCCGGAGCCGGAGCCGGTGAAGTAACCCCCCGCGAGCCGCACGACGGAAGCGGCCGGACCTGCCCAGGGGGCGGGACCGGCCGCTTCCGCTTTCCCTGCCCGGCCGCCCGCCGCCCTGGAGCTGTCCCCCCGGGGTTCCCCTAGGGGATGTCACAGCTCGGCGGCAATGGCGGGCAGGTTCCCCAGGCCCCCTGACCGCACCGGCCCGGACCAGGTACGTTCGATGACGTGGCTGGATTCAGGATCGGACGCGGCCGGGACAACCGCACCCCGCAGCAAGCGCAGCAGCAACCGCGGCAGCAGCCGTACGGCACACAGGCACCGCCGCCGTACGGTCAACAGCCCTGGCCACCGGCAGGAGGCAACGCGGCCCCGCCGCCGTACAACAACGGCGGTTACAACGGCGGCGGCCACGGCGGCTACAACGGCGCCGGCAATGGTGGCGGTAACGGCGGCAATCACGGCGAACCGGAGTACTTCGGCGATCCGTACAACCAGCCGCAGCACCCCCAGAGCCCCCAGCACGGCGACCCGTACGCAAACTCCCCGGGCCATACGCAGGCGTTCAGCATCGGCGAGGACCCGTACGGCCCCGGCGACACCTACCGCGCCGGCCAGGCCCCCGCCCAGCCCGCAGGCCCCCGGCTGCCGTGGAAGGAGCTGCTCACCGGCATCGTGCTCCGCCCGGGACCGACGTTCTGGCAGATGCGCGACTACCCCGTCTGGGGCCCGGCGCTCATCGTCACGTTCCTGTACGGCCTGCTCGCGCTCTTCGGCTTCGACCAGGCCCGGGACGACGCGATCCACGCGACGATCTCCACAGCGGTGCCCTACGTCGTCATCACGGGCATCGGCTTCGTCATCGGCGGCCTCGTCCTGGGCGCGGTCACGCACACCCTCGCCCGCCAGCTCGGCGGCGACGGCGCGTGGCAGCCGACGGTGGGCCTGTCCATGCTGATCATGTCGATCACCGACGCGCCCCGCCTGATATTCGCGCTCTTCCTCGGCGGCGAGAACTCCCTGGTCCAGATCCTCGGCTGGGTCACCTGGCTGGCCTCGGCCGCGCTCTTCACCTCGATGGTGAGCAAGTCGCACGACCTGCCGTGGCCGAAGGCGCTGGGCGCGTCCGCGATCCAGCTGATCGCGCTGCTGTCGATCATCAAGCTGGGCACGCTCTGACACCCGCCCGCTCCTGTTCGTACGACGAAACCCCCGGCACATTCCGTCCGCCGGGGGTTTCTTCGTACAGAGACGGACGCGGATGTCGAAAACTCGTGACCTGCTCCGTCCCAGCGGTGAACGCGACCAGAATGGGTCGCACCAGCACCGAGGAGTACACGATGGCCAAGTACCTGATGCTCAAGCACTACCGCGGCGCTCCGGACGCGGTGAACTGCGTCCCCATGGACCAGTGGACGCCGCAGGAGATCACGGCGCATGTGCAGTACATGAACGACTTCGCGGCCCGGCTGGAGAAGACCGGCGAGTTCGTCGACGCCCAGGCGCTCGCCCCCGAGGGGACGTGGGTCCGGTACGACGGCGAGGGTCGCCCGCCGGTCACCGACGGCCCGTTCGCCGAGACCAAGGACCTCATCGCCGGCTGGATGGTGATCGACGTCGACAGTCACGAGCGCGCCGTGGAGCTGGCCGGGGAGCTGTCGGCCGCCCCCGGGGCGGGCGGGAAGCCGATCCACGAATGGCTGGAGCTGCGCCCGTTCCTGACCGAGATGCCCACCATCTCCGAGTGACCGGACCGACTCGGCGATGAGGGGCTCCTCCATGAACGAGAACCTCCTCCGGAGCCTCACGCCGAGCGTGCTCGGCATCCTCGTCCGCCGCGGAGCCGACTTCGCGGCGGCCGAGGACGCCGTGCAGGACGCGCTGGTCGAGGCGGTCCGTGTCTGGCCGTCCGACCCTCCGCGCGACCCGAAGGCCTGGCTGATCACCGCGGCCTGGCGCAAGTTCCTCGACGCGACCCGGGCGGACACCGCCCGCCGCCGGCGCGAGGACCTGATCGACGAGGAACCGGCGCCCGGCCACGCTCCCGCGGTGGACGACACGCTCCAGCTCTACTTCCTGTGCGCCCACCCGTCGCTGACCCCGTCGTCCGCGGTCGCCCTCACACTGCGCGCCGTCGGCGGGCTGACCACCCGGCAGATCGCGCGGGCCTGTCTGGTGCCCGAGGCGACCATGGCACAGCGCATCAGCCGCGCCAAGCGCACCGTCTCCGGCGTCCGGCTCGACCGGCCCGGGGATGTCGCCACCGTGCTGCGCGTCCTCTACCTGGTCTTCAACGAGGGCTACTCCGGCGACGTCGACCTCTCCGCCGAGGCCATCCGGCTCACCCGGCAGCTGGCGGCCGTGATCGACCACCCCGAGGTGTCCGGGCTGCTCGCCCTGATGCTGCTCCACCACGCCCGGCGCGCCGGGCGGACCGCACCGGACGGCAGCCTCGTACCGCTCGCCGAGCAGGACCGCAGCCGGTGGGACACTGTGTTGATCGCCGAGGGCATCGGCATACTCCAGACGGCCCTCGCCCGCGACCGGCTGGGCGAGTTCCAGGCCCAGGCCGCCATCGCGGCCCTCCACGCCGACGCGCCCACCGCCGGGGAGACCGACTGGCCGCAGATCGTCGAGTGGTACGACGAGCTCGCCCGCCTGACCGACAACCCGGTCGTCCGCCTCAACCGCGCGGTGGCCATCGGCGAGGCCGACGGACCACGTGCCGGCCTGGCGGCACTCGCGGCGCTTGACGAATCGCTCCCCCGCCACACCGCGGTGGCGGCCTACCTCCACGAACGCGACGGCGACCTGTCGACAGCGGCACGCCTCTACGCCGAGGCGGCCCGCAAGGCACCCAGCCTGCCCGAACGCGACCACCTGACCCGCCAGGCGGCCCGCCTCAACACCCACCACCACCACTGACCCGGAACAACTCCGCTGCCGGGTCCGGCACGGGTCAGGCGTCGAGAACCTGCCCACTGCGCCGCACGACGGGCTTGTCCACACTCCACGGGAAGTTGATCCAGCGGTCGGTCTTCTTCCACACGTATTCGCACTTCACCAGCGAATGCGACTTCTCGTAGATGACCGCGCTGCGCACCTCGGCGACATGATCGATACAGAAATCACGCACCAGCTTCAGCGTCTTCCCGGTATCGGCGACATCGTCGGCGATCAGGACCTTCTTGTCCGAGAAGTCGATGGCATTGGGAACGGGCGCCAACATGACCGGCATTTCCAGGGTGGTGCCCACCCCGGTGTAGAACTCCACGTTGACCAGGTGAATGTTCTTGCAGTCCAGCGCGTAGGCGAGCCCGCCGGCGACGAATACCCCGCCCCGCGCGATGCTGAGCACCACATCGGGCTCGAATCCGTCGTCCGCCACGGTCTGCGCCAGCTCACGCACGGCACGGCCGAACCCCTCGTAGGTCAGGTTCTCCCGCACGTCGTCCACGTTCACATCACCGCTCATGGGAATCACACCTGGGTCCGATGGAAATTCATGAAGGAACGCGACGCCGTCGGCCCGCGCTGGCCCTGGTACCGCGATCCGTAGCGCTCGGAGCCGTACGGGAACTCCGAGGGCGAGCTCAGCCGGAACATGCACAGCTGCCCGATCTTCATCCCCGGCCACAGCTTTATCGGCAGCGTAGCGAGATTCGACAGCTCCAGCGTCACGTGCCCGGAGAAACCGGGGTCGATGAACCCGGCGGTCGAATGCGTGACGAGCCCGAGCCGCCCCAGCGAACTCTTGCCCTCCAGCCGCGACGCAAGATCGTCGGGCAACGAAATGACTTCGTAAGTCGACGCGAGCACGAACTCACCGGGGTGGAGGATGAACGCCTCGTCCCCGTCCGGCTCGACCATGCGCGTCAGATCGGCCTGCTCGACGGCCGGGTCGATATGCGGATAGCGGTGGTTCTCGAACACCCGGAAGTAGCGGTCGAGCCGCACATCGATGCTCGATGGCTGCACCATCGACGCATCGAACGGATCAATGCGTACACGTCCGGCGTCGATCTCGGCCCGGATGTCCTTATCTGAGAGAAGCACGCCCCGAGGATACGCAGAACGCGCGGGCCCACCCCAATCCGGGACCACCCGCGCGCCTGCCACCGCCGTTACCGCCGCTCGAACACCACGGGCACGGCATGCCGCAACCGAGCGCAACGCGGACAGCGAATAAGCCGCCCGGGACCGATCCGCCCGGACCCGAGATGCTGCATCGGGAACGAAGCGGTAGCGAAAACGTGCCCTTCGGCACAGCGGACGACGGTGCGCTCCATGGAGTCCATCAAGTCCCTTCCCCAACAAGCCTTGGACGAGAACGCCACATTAGGGGATGAACAGGACGCCACTCCACACGGCACTCCGACCCCTCACGCTACGCCCCCAACTCCCGCCCCCAGCACGCGCATCCACCCCCTCCACACAGCAAAAAGGCCCCACGGCTAAAACGCCGGGGACCTGGCATGGGGTACAGTGTGCAGCGGTAGAGGCCGCTCAGGCGGCCCGCTTCGCGGGTGTAGTTTAATGGTAGAACATGAGCTTCCCAAGCTCAGAGCGCGAGTTCGATTCTCGTCACCCGCTCCATGATGAAGGCCCTGGTCGGAGACCAGGGCTTGTTTGTTGTCTAGACCATTTTTAGGGCTCGTGCCATTCGCGTGCCATAACGACCATTCCCATCTGCATCAATATTGGATCTGTCACCCCTGAGGGCGAGCGCTCCACTACCGGGTCCCGCATCGTGAGATCGCCTCCAAGTGCCCTGCGCCACACCCGCGGTGCGGACTGTCTGCTCCTTCGCGATCAACGCCGCGCAGCCCGTGGGGCGGACGGTCCGGGCGGGCGGGGCACCAGCGGGTGAACGGTCGCCCCACCACGCCCCGAGGCTGCAGCCGACTGTTGGCGGCGCACATCGAGATCGATGTTGGCGGCGAGCCTGCGCTGATTCTCCTTGGTGGAGTGCTGATAGATCAGCTGCGCGCGCTCGGAGGACTGGTCGGCCCTGACCATGAGGTCCTTGAGCTCGGCACCGGTGTCGGCCGCGAGCGTGTTGCCCGTATGCCGCAGGTCGTAGAAGCGGAAGCCTTCGGGCAGCCCCACCTTGTCCCGGGCCCGGCGCCACTTGCGGCCGAACGTGGTGCCGTGCAGTACCGCCCCCTCTCACCAACGAAGACGAGCCCGTCCACTGCCGGCTGGGCGAACCACTCCAGGTGCCGACGGACGTCCTCGTGGAGGAATGACGGCAGCACGATCTCTCTTCGGCCCGCACGGGACTTGGGAGCGCCGACCACGCGGTGACCTGTGTTGAGCTCCGGTACGGCACTGCGAACCCAGAGCGTGCCGGCGCCCTGATGGCGTGCTGACGCACTCGAAGGCTCAGAGCGATGCCTCGACTCCGAGGCTTCCGGCTCTGATGGCTCCCCGTAGGACGTGGGCGATCTCCTCGGGCTTGAGGTCGATGCCGTCGAGGCCCTCCAGGGTCAGCGGGATCTCCTCCAGCGCGTATTCGCCGCGGCCTTCGGCGCTGAACTCGGGACCGGTGCGGTCGTCGAAGGACCAGGTCGCGATACGGGCGAAGTAGAAGAGCTGCCGCTCATCGTCGGACTCCATCGTGTGGAGCAGGCGGATGATGTCGGCCTTCCCCGCGATCTCCTCGTGGATCTCCCGGTGGAGGGCCGCCTCCCGGGACTCGTCGCTGGGTTCGACGCCGCCGCCGGGCAGGACCCAGTATTCGGGGATTCCGGGCCGGGTGCGGCGGATGACCAGCATCGTGTCGTCTGCGGTGACGAGGACGGCGCGGACTCGTTCCATCATTTTCGTTTGTCTCCTTGCTTGTTGGTGGGTCTCAGTGCAGCAGCCAGCCGCCGTCGACGTGGACGGACTGCCCCGTGATGAACAAGGCGGAGGGACCCACGAGAAACGCCACCAGGGCAGCGACATCCTCGGGCCGACCACGACGCGGGACACACTGCGCTTGATCTGGTCCTCCGGCCGCGCGCGGTGCTGGGCGGGGAGGGTGTTCTCGGCCTCGACCTGGATGGCCCCGGGCATGACGGTGTTGACGCAGATCCCGTACGGGCCCAGTTCGCGGGCGAGGGAGCGGGTCAGTCCCAGCAGCCCTGCCTTCGCGGTGCTGTACGCGACGAGGTTCGTCCGGCCGGCGCGGGCGTTGACACTGCCGATGTTCACGATCCGACCCCAGCAGCGTTTGATCATGTCGGGGGTGAGCACGTGGCAGGTGCGGTAGTGAGCGGTGAGGTTCACGTCGAGGGAGTGGTTCCAAGCGGTCTCGTCGGTGTGCTGCCAGGCAACGCGGGGGTAAGAACCGGCGTTGTTCACCAAGATGTCGACGGGTCCGATCTCGGTGCGGACGAGGCCGGCCATGGTCTGGACGGAGCATGGATCGGTCAGGTCGGCGTTCACCGCGATCCCGGGGCTGCCCGCGCGCTCGAAGGCGGCGAGGAGGGCGTGGGCATCGCGGTCCTGGCTGAGGTGGTTGACCGCCACGGTTGCTCCGGCGGCCGCGAGCGCCCGTCCGATCTCGGCGCCGATGCCGGTGGCCCCGCCGGTGACGAGGGCGGTGCGGCCCTGGAGCGGCCGGGTCTGGAGAGATGTCTCAAGCGGGGGCAGAGACATTGCTGCTCCGTTCGCCGGGGTGGGGGTGAAGGGCCGGTGTGGTGGTGAAGAAGGTGTCGAGCATCGTTTGCGGGTCCTGGCTCTCGGCGAGTTTGATCAGGACGAGCAGGAGGTCGTGTCCGGTGAGCCGGGAGGGCGGGATGACGCCGAGGACGCGCAGGGCGAGAAAAGCACGGATCTTCCCCAAGCCGGTGCCGTTCTTCCTGCGAAGGCCGTCCAGCGCCCGTGTGAGGGCCGCAGCGCGGCCGGGGCCGGTGTTCCAGGAGTACCGGACATCAATGTGGCGACTGCTCCGGTGCAGTTCCAGGTGCTCGATGTGCGGGCGGGCCAGGGGCGGCAGGGCGAGGCGGAGGGTGCGGGCGTACACGTCGGGCTGGTAGTGGGGGACGAGCCAGCCTCCCAGAGCCATCAGGTACCAGAGCAGGTTGGCGGCCTCGCCCGCGACGGTGTTGCGCCCGGCGAACTCGAAGTCGAGCCAGCACAGCGGATCGGCGATGTTCGGTTCCGTAGGGTCGCCCTGCGTCAGACCGGCGAGTCTGCGGCGGTCGGGAGCCAGGACGTGGCGGAGATTGTCGATGGTGTCGGCGAAATCCTGCACGTCGCCGCCCGGATCACCCGCGGCAGCCGCCGCTTGGTCGGCGGGCTATCGGCCACAGGGTCTCCTGCGAGCTGCCGGGAAGGCTTCCCGGGGCCCCGGCCCGCAGAAACAGGTTCCGATGGACTGCAGACGTCGCAGCAGATCGACCTCCTTGCTTTCGAAAAACGCTGCACTCGAGGTAAATGAATACCTGTGTCGGCGGCCTCAGAATTTAACGGCCCTTACTGGGAGAGTTTCTGCCGCAGCACGCACGGGGAAATATTTGACGCACACAATCCTCCACGGCGTGCTACTGTCGGCCTCGGTTGCAGTTTTGGTACCCAAAAAACTTCAAGCGCCTCCGGTCGGCCTCGATGCCGCAGGGAAGCGCTTTGTATTTCCGGTCATTTTCCGGGCGGGGCATCATCGCGGCGACGCGGTTTCCGTACAGTACGGATTCCGGTGTACTGCCCAAAGGAGATATGACATGGCTACTGGCACCGTGAAGTGGTTCAACGCGGAAAAGGGTTTCGGCTTCATCGAGCAGGACGGTGGCGGCGCTGACGTGTTTGCCCACTTCTCGAACATCGCCGCCCAGGGCTTCCGCGAACTGCAGGAAGGCCAGAAGGTCAGCTTCGACATCGCGCAGGGCCAGAAGGGCCCGACGGCCGAGAACATCGTTTCCGCCTGACACCAGCGCGCATTTCGTAGCTGGGGCCCGCATCCCTCGGGGTGCGGGCCCCAGCTGCACGCATTTCCGCAGCAGTTCGTCTGCGGGATCAAAATATTGAGGCACGCAGTCGCCTCGGAGCCGCGCCCGGCGATGCACCGGATTCTTTTTCGCACGCCATCCATCATTTTTGCGCACGTCGACACGGATTTCCCGTGGGCCACGTTCGCATTCCATTCGGTCCGTGCCTGTGATTCCCCGCGCTGCTCTTACGCTGCGGAATTCCTTGATACGCGCCGTATCAAGGAAGGTTCTGTATGAACCCCACACGCACGAACAGCCGTTCCTCCCGTGCCCGCCGCAATGGCGGCCACGGGTACGACTCCGCTGCCGGTTCGATGCGGGGCAGTCGCTCCGGTTCTTCCGCCCCGAGCCGTTCGGCAGGTCCGAGCCGTTCGGGTGGCAGGCGGCCTGCCGCGATGCAGGGAGAGTTCGCCCTGCCCGAGACGATCACTCCGGCGCTGCCCGCAGTCGAGGTGTTCAGCGACCTCGACATGCCGAGGAGCCTGCTGGCCGCGCTCACCGCGCAAGGCGTGGCCATGCCGTTCCCGATCCAGGGTGCGACGCTGCCGAACTCTCTGGCGGGCCGTGACGTCCTGGGCCGCGGCCGGACCGGCTCCGGCAAGACTCTCGCCTTCGGCCTGGCCCTGTTGGCCCGCACCGCCGGGCAGCGCGCCGAGCCCCGTCAGCCGCTGGCCCTGGTCCTGGTTCCCACCCGGGAACTCGCTCAGCAGGTCACCGATGCCCTCACCCCTTACGCCCGAGCCGTGAAGCTGCGCCTGGCCACCGTCGTCGGCGGGATGCCGATCGGCCGGCAGGCGAATGCTCTGCGGGGCGGCACCGAAGTCGTCGTCGCCACCCCCGGTCGCCTCAAGGACCTCATCGACCGCGGCGACTGTCGGCTGAACCAGGTCGCCATCACCGTCCTGGACGAGGCCGACCAGATGGCCGACATGGGCTTCATGCCGCAGGTCACCGCGCTCCTGGACCAGGTCCGCCCCGAGGGCCAGCGCATGCTGTTCTCCGCGACCCTGGACCGTAACGTCGACCTCCTGGTCCGTCGCTACCTCACCGACCCCGTCGTCCACTCCGTGGACCCCTCCCAGGGTGCGGTCACCACGATGGAACATCACGTGCTGCACGTGCACGGTGCCGACAAGCACCGGCTGACGACGGAGATCGCGGCGCGCGACGGCCGGGTGATCATGTTCCTGGACACCAAGCACGCCGTGGACCGCCTCACCCAGGACCTCCTCGCCAGCGGTGTCCGGGCTGCCGCCCTGCACGGCGGTAAGTCACAACCGCAGCGCACCCGCACCCTCGCCCAGTTCAAGACAGGGCACGTCACCGTCCTGGTCGCGACGAACGTCGCGGCGCGCGGCATTCACGTCGACCACCTCGACCTCGTCGTGAACGTGGACCCGCCGACCGACCACAAGGACTACCTCCACCGTGGCGGTCGTACCGCGCGGGCCGGCGAGTCCGGCAGTGTCGTCACCCTGGTCACCAACAACCAGCGCCGCGACATGACGCGCCTCATGGCGGCCGCCGGCATCGTGCCCCGGGCCACCCAGGTCCGCTCCGGCGAGGAAGCGCTCCGCCGGATCACCGGCGCCCGGACCCCCTCCGGCATCCCCGTGACCATCACCGCGCCGGCACCCGAGCGACGCAAGCGCGGCACGGCCTCCCGCGGTCGACGCAGCCCCGCCACGGCTGCCCGGCGCGTGAGCGGGCGACAGCCCGCCTTCGACGCGGCGGCCTGAGCACCGCGTGATCCGGAAGCTGACCCATCTCTGCAGGAGGCACATTGTGACGCTGGTCCAGATGCAGCCCCACTCGGCGAACGTCGGCCGCGTGCCCCGGGCGGCGCTCGACGCCATGAACACGGCCGGACCACAGGTCTGCGACGACATGACCGTCGAGGTGGCCCTGTCCGTCATGGCCAGTGCCAGGACCGGACACCTGAGGGTCTGCGACAACGACAGTCTGTGCACCGGACTGGTCACCCAGGCCCAGCTCACCACCGTCCGCGACAGCCCCGCCTACACGGACCGGCTCCAACTGCGCGACATCCTCGGCGACCGCGGGCCGCACACCTCGCCCGACACCATGATGGCCGAGCACGCCACGCACCACCGCCGGCCCGCTACCCCGTCCGCCGTGGACGAACAGGACAGCGCGTCGGGCGTCCTCGCCCTGGCCCTCTGAACCGTCTCACCACCGCGGAACAATCTCCTTCCTCTCTCTGTGATCCCTGTGAGGCATCGTGCGCTGTGTTATTGCCCGCTTCCCGTTCGAACTCACCAGGAGCGGCGTCCTGGACTCCATGAAGGGCATCAAGCCCGAGGAGGTCGTCGGCGAGTCCGTGACCATCGGCCGCCGCGCCTACCCTGTCAAGCAGGTCGGCGAGGTCATCACCCGCCAGGATCGCCGCGACTTCAGCGCCGACGAAGTCCTCCGGGCCATGACCAAGCTCGGCTTCACCTGCCGCAGCCTCCCCCGAACCGCCGCCCCCACCCGCGCCCTCAGCCCGCTCCAGCACGCCTCCGCGATGCTCGGCGTCCGGGTGGCCGTCTGACTGTCCGACCGTTTGGCTGATGGGAAGCGCGAGCTGACAACCGAACAGCCAGGAGGGCCCGACCGGCACACGCCGGTCGGGCCCTCCCGCGTACCGGTGAGTCTCTCTGCGCGGCGCGACGTCAGTGATCGGAGTAGCTGAAGTCGCCCATGGTCCAGGCGCTGACATCCGCGATCGAGACGCGGTACATCCCACCCGTCTCCGGGATCCCCACCGTGCCCTGAAGGATCCGCGCCATATGGAAGTGCAGATACGCGGGCGGCCCCTCCCACCGCGTCGTAGCGGTGAACATGGCAGAGAACTCGCCCAGACGGGACGAGTCCGTCAGGACCTCCGACACCCGTTGCCTCCACACGGCTTCGGGCGCCAGCCGGCCGGTGATGACAGCACCACCTGTGACCACGGTCAGGGACATCTGATTGCTGTGCCCGGACTCCACCAACGTGGCGACGTCAACGAGCAGCTCGTCAGGCTTCGACATGAGAGCCGATCCTATTCACGAGTCGTCCCGTCCCCTCGACCGGTCGTGCTGCCGAGCAGGACGGACAGTCGCTGTCTTCCCCTCAAAGACCCCGGCGGGTGACCGCGGTCGCTCTGGCGAACCGGTGGACCACGGGCCAGCCGGAGCCTCCGGCGAGGTCAATCACCTCCTCACGGGACACGCGAAAATCTCTGTTGGCCGGAGTAGACATTGAGTGGTGGCGTGGTTATGGTTTCTCTCGTACCCCAGAGAGACAGCAGGGCCTGGCAGAGAAGAACTGCCGGCAGTGCATGTAGTTGCAGAACGGTTCGGCAGTGGAGTTTCGAAGCCAGGGTTGTTGCAGGACGGCGACGGGACTGACGGCCGGACCGGGTGGCCCGCAGTGAGGGGCCGCCAAAGCGGGACCGCTGTCATGGAAGTTGCGGTACCCGTGAGCGCAGTTCGCAGTACCCAGCAGTGAAGTGACTGAGCGGTACCTCGGTGAAGGCGTCGGCTGCGGACGCGCGCACCGGGAAGTTCGGCAGTGGGGTTCCAAGCCAGAGCAGACGCAGGAAGGGCAACGGGGCTGGCTGCCGGAGAGCGGCGCTGTCACAGGCCGCTGAGTAGTTCGCATCACCAGCAGTACGCGGTACTAGCAGTAGTGCAGTACCAGCAGTACCAGCAGTGCCCCATGGTAGGTAGTTGATCACCGAGGGAAGAACGGAGGAGCCCGCGCCATCAGGATCGCCCGGGCCGGAGCATTGAGCCCGGGTACCGCAGGACATCGATAGTGAGGTGGTCTCCGGTCAAGCAACCGCGATCCCCGCACTCCCGACAGCAGCCAGGTCGGGTCTGCGGACACAGAATGCCGGTGCAGTATCAGGGCCGGCAGGTGGTGTAGTAGTTCCTTCGGGGCCCTGGTGCCGTACGGCACCAGGGCCCCTCCATGCGTTCCACAAGAGAGGTGCAAATGACAGCAGACGACTCGTACGGCCGGCTTGACGACGACGACTACCCCGCCTACACGATGGGCCGGGCCGCCGAGATGCTCGGCACCACCCAGGGCTTCCTCCGCGCCATCGGCGAAGCCCGCCTGATCACCCCGCTGCGCTCGGAGGGCGGCCACCGCCGCTACTCCCGCTACCAACTGCGCATCGCCGCCCGCGCCCGCGAACTGGTCGACCAGGGCACGTCCATCGAGGCCGCCTGCCGCATCGTCGTCCTGGAAGACCAGCTGGAAGAGGCGCAGCGCATCAACGCCGAGTACCGCCGCGCCGCCGAATCGGCAGAGCCGCCGACCGACGACTGAGGCGGTGCGCGCCCGCCGGACACCGGCGGGCACCGCACACAGATGCAGGCGATTCCTCTGGTGACGGAGTGTGCGGACGTCTACCGTCCTGGTGAGCTGTCGTGGTTCGGAAGTTCCCTCTGCCCACCCCTGCGGTGTGGGCGTTTTGCTGTGCTGTGCCGCAGGAACCAGGACGATCACCTCCGCCTTCCGCATGCAGCGGAAGACGTGAATCGACTGGAACGCATGAGACATGGCTACGGGAACTGTGAAGTGGTTCAACGCGGAGAAGGGCTTCGGCTTCATCGCTCAGGACGGTGGCGGCCCGGACGTCTTCGCCCACTACTCGGCGATCAACTCCTCGGGCTTCCGTGAGCTCCAGGAGGGTCAGGTCGTGGCGTTCGACGTCGCCCAGGGCCAGAAGGGCCCCCAAGCGGAGAACATCAACCCGGCCTGACCTTCCCCACTCCACCGGCGGACCGGGATCCCCTGGGTCTGGCCACAGGCTATGGCGGCCCCGGACCGACTCGGTCCGAAGCTCGCTCACGCTCGTGCGGGGTGCCGGCCGGGAAACGGCGGTACTGGGCAGGGGCTTCGCCTACTCCGTCCCCCTGGCAGCGCCGCGTGCCACAACGTGCCAGTATCGGCGGTGAACAGCGGTCAACAAGGGATCGGCCGAGACGGCCAGAACAGCGCCTTCAGTGGGCGTTCTCACAGGTCAGGAGCCCTGCGGGCCATCAAGTACCGGGTGATTCCCAAGCTCAGAGCGCGAGTTCGATTCTCGTCACCCGCTCCATGTAAAGCCCCAGGCCAACCTTGAGTTCTAGTGGTCGTCGCAACACCCCAGCTCAGGGGATGCGATGGACTTCGAGATCCGGGAGGACCGTCACCGGAAGGGACGCCGTCTGACGCGCGAGCAACACCAACGGCCTGCTCCGCCAGTACTTCCCCAAGGGCACAAACCTGTCCCGCCACAGCCGCGATGACCTGGACGCTGTCGCCGCCGAACTCAACAGCCGCCCACGCAAAACGCTCGGCTGGGAAACCCCAGCCGAGCGCCTGTCTAAACTGCCGTGTGGCGGCAGCGCCGCCCGGCACGCCACGCGAAGTCGAGTTCAACCAGGATGCCATCGCCATCATGGAGCGGGTGTCCGACCAGCTCAAAACCAGCGTCTACAGCCGCGAGAACGTGATCTTCGGCGTGGTCACCCACCTCAGCCGGCATCCGGACGACGACACAGGCAGGGCAAGCCCTCATCCAACGACGCAGCCGCACGGTCTGGATGGACCTCCCAGACGCCGGCTATGACGAAGCAGTCCGCTGCCACGACTCCGGCATCCCGTGCGCGTCCGTGGGGTGCTCAACAGCCCGCCCGGAAGGATCCGCAACCATGCAAGTCGCCGACTTCGGGCCGGATCCGTCCCTGGGGCAGTAGCCGCTCGCACCCAATGCCGAACGTTGACGTGCAGAGCGCCCTATCAGTGCCCTCCCGGGCGGCCCCGTCATGTCGGCGCGCACGCCTGGGAGTGGGCCTGGGGTCAAGCTCGAGACAAGTAGAGGTCAGACCTTGGCCTCTTCCCTGACTGCGGCCGGTGCAGTCGAGGTCGCCTTCTGCGCCCGGCGTCCGGGCATCCACCAGTTGGCCTGGCCGAAGAGCTCCATCACCGCGGGGACGAAGACCGTCCGGACGATGGTGGCGTCGATGAGCACGGCGACGGCCATGCCCAGACCGCCCTGTTTGACGGCGACGTCGGGGCCGAGCAAAGAGGTGATGAAGAGCGCGATCATGATGGCGGCCGCGGCGTGATCACCTTGGCTGGCCGCGCGAGCCCCGTGACGACGGCCGTTGGGGCGTCGCCGGTACGCTCGTACTCCTCACGGGCCCGCGAGATCAGGAACACCTGCCGTCATCGTCTCCTCAAGTCCCTGTCCCTGTCGCTCTGTCACTCGGACGCGCGCAGGTGGACGGGACGGTCAGCCGTCCGGCCGGTGCGGCGGGACCGGACCAGGGCCAGCCCGCCGAGGACCGAGGCGATCAGTCCCAGCAGCAGCGCCAGTGCGCCACCGACCACTCCGTTGCCGGTGCCGGGACCGCCGTCGGCGACGGCCAGATTCACTGCGCCGACGGCCATGCCGATCAGCCCCGCCACCAGGGCCACGAGGGCACCCCTCTTCCCGTTGCCGTTACCGATTCGGCCGGTGGAACGGGCCAGGGCCACCCCGCCGACGACCACGCCGACCAGCGCCACCAGCGCGCCCGTGGTGCCCACGAGCCGCCCGGCGGTCAGGTCGTAGGCATCGACGGCGAGCGACTGGACCGAATCGTGCGCGGCCGCAGGTGCGGCGGGCTCGTGACGCACGGACATGAGGTGCTCCTTCTTCTCGTACGACTCCTGCTCCTGGATGACACCCGATCCTGTCCGCCGGACCTGTCGCCGGTCGTCCCGCGTACGGACGCACTTTGCGCTGCCGCCGGTGGCGTAGGTGGCTACCGCGGACGTTGCAGGGGCCGCGCGAGTACCGCAGGCGCGGTAGCCGGTCGGTCGTCCATAAGCCGGACTCGCCCGCGGCGGCATCTGGCTAGGGTGCGCGCATGGGCAAACGACGGTTCGGTGTACCGGCTCGTGTCGGAGACTGGGTGATCGCCGTGGCCGTGGTGGCGCTGATGCTGGGCGACGGGTGGTCCGGGCAGCCCCCCGACCCGGGGCCCGGCCTGCTCGGCTACGCGTTGCTGACGGTCGGCGGCCTGGCGCTGGCCGCGCGCCGCAGGGCTCCGGTCGTCGTCCTGGTCGTCTCCGGGCTGTGCGCGGTGGGCTACCAGGCGGCCGGGGTCGACGTGCTCACCGTCGCGTACCTGGTCGCGGTGTACGGCGCAGTGCGGGCCGGGCACCGTGCCCTGGCGGTGGCGGCGTCCGCGACCCTCCTGGTGGCTCTGCAACTCACGGCCCTGGTCTTCCGCGACGGGCCCGTGGGCGAGGTGTCGGTGCAGGCCCGCAGCACTCTGGAACTCGCCTGGCTCATCGCTTCCTTCGCTGCGGGGGAGGCGGTGCGGCAGGCGGAGCGACGGGCGGAGGAGGCCGAGCGCACCCGGGAGGAGACCGCGCGGCGCCGCGCCGACGAAGTACGGCTGCACATCGCCCGGGAACTGCACGACTCGCTCACCCACCAGATCTCCGTCATCAAGGTGCAGTCCGAAGTCGCCGTCCACGTGGCCCGCAGACGCGGCGAGAACGTGCCGGAGGCCCTGCTGGCGATCCAGGAGGCCGGGCGTGAGGCGAGCCGGGAACTGCGCGCGACCCTGGAGGCGCTCCGCGACGACGACACGGCCCCGCCCCGCGGGCTCGCCGACGTACCGGAACTGGTGGAGCGGGCCGGCCGGACCGGTCTGGAGGCGACGCTGACGATCGAGGGGCGGCAGCACGACGTGCCGGCCGCGGTGGGACGGACCGCATACCGGATCGTCCAGGAGTCGCTGACCAACATCGTCCGGCACGCCGCCGCCACCACGGCGTCGGTCCGGATCGACTACCGGCCCGACGCCCTCGCGCTCCGCATCGACGACGATGGCAAGGGCACCCCTGGCACCGTGCCCGTGCCCGGCGTCGGGCTGCTCGGCATGCGCGAACGCGTCACCGCACTCGGCGGCCTCCTGCGCGCCGAACCGCGCGGCGAGGGTGGCTTCACCGTCCGGGCCGAACTCCCCGTGGAGCGACCGTGATCCGAGTCCTGCTCGTCGACGACCAGCCGCTCATCCGCAGCGGATTCCGCGCACTTCTCGACCTCGAGGACGACATCGAGGTGGTGGCCGAGGCCGCCGACGGCAAGGAGGGGCTGGAGCTCGCCCTGCTCCACCTGCCCGACATCGCTCTCATCGACATCCAGATGCCGGTCGTCGACGGCATCGAGGCGACCCGGCGCATCGCCGCGGACCCGACCCTGGCCGGGGTACACGTCGTGATCCTGACCAACTACGGCATGGACGCCTACGTCTTCGACGCGCTGCGCGCCGGTGCCGCGGGATTCCTGGTCAAGGACATCGTCCCGGACGACCTCCTGCACGCCGTCCGCGTAGCCGCACGCGGCGACGCCCTGCTCGCGCCCTCGATCACCCGCAAGCTGATCGACAGGTATGTGTCCCAGCCGCTCGACACCGGTGCCGGGGCAGGGCTGGAAGAGCTGACCAACCGCGAACGCGAGGCCGTCGCCCTCGTCGCGCGGGGCCTGTCCAACGACGAGGTCGCCGACCACATGGTGATCAGCCCGATGACCGCGAAGACCCACATCAACCGGGCGATGACCAAACTCCATGCCCGCGACCGAGCCCAGCTCGTGGTCCTGGCCTACGAATCCGGCCTGGTCGGCCCGCGCAACTCCTGACACCCACGGGCCGCAGCCACCGCCCGGCTCCGGCGTGACCGTGACGAGCACGCCGACAGCCCGCTCCGGCCCTACGGGGCCCACACGCCCCTGCTGCGCGGGCAACCACGGACGAGCGCATCCCCGCCACGCCGGGCAACACCGTCCAGGCAGTGGTCTCCCGTGGCCCCGCCCGGGGGGCGTGCCAGAACGTGCCGGCAGGGGCGATGAACAGCGGCCGGAACGCGGACGACCGGATCACTCGGACGCTGTCGCTGCGGAATCCGACCCACGCCCACGCAGAACGCTCGGCTGGGAAGCCCCGGCCGAGCGTCTGGCTGAACTGCTGACAACAGCCGCTTGACCAGCGGGTTGCTACGGGCTCTTGAATCCGTCACCGGGAGCGGTGCTGTGCATCCGGCGTGGCCTCAGGCTGCCCTCAGGTCAGATTGTCGGTGTGTCGTCGACGATCTCCTTGTGCGGTTCGACAATGAACTTCCAGCCCTCGCTGGGCTCCAGGAACCGCACTCGGGTCGGGTAGATGTCCAGGGCGCGGCGGTCGCGGTTCTGACCGTTCGCGTTCTTCCGCGCCCGGGCCGGCTCCTCGTACAGGTCGACCTTGACGTCCGGCACCGCGACGACTTCCTCGCTCCAGCGCTGAACGACCCCCGCACCGAACGCATCCCGCGCGGCGGAGTAGAGCGACTCCAGGGATTCCTTGTTCCCGCTGGGCACGAAGAGGGCAAGGTTCAGGAGGACGCCAGCACTCTGGAGAACCTCGATCTCCTCCCCCTCCTTGTCAGCAATCCAGATCCCGGCCTCTTCAGCATTGTCCGGGAGGACGTGAATCTCCTCACCGAAAACCGTCCTCGCAGCGAAGGACCCTCCATCGAAATTTTTGCCCGGCTCCGTGAGAAAAGCCGGGGCATAGCAGTCGAGAGGAAGGCCATCCATCCCTGCCGAGACGAAGATTCCGTCCTGGGGGCCCAAGCCTGAAATCTCCTCGACCGTAAGACGTCGAGCCGTAACCTTCTCGGTATTCACGCCATTCCCCTTTTAATCGCGGCGTCCTGTGAATTCATTGAGACTCTACCACGAAAAGGATCACTCACTCTCCATTACGCACGGCTTCGCACTCACGGCGACACCGGCCAATCTGCGAGCAATTCCTTCCGGGAGAGCAGTGGACAAATCCTCCTGCATCACCGAAAAAACGCAGCACCCATAGAGAAATACAGAGAAGCCCAAGAGGTGCCATATAGAAGTTCTGCGATCTCGGACGTCAACAGCGGTCTCTGCCGGTTCCAAGATCGCATTCTCGGAGGGCGGCCTCCCGGGACTCGTCGCCGGCCTCGACGCCGCCGCCGGGCAGGACCCAGCGCTCGGGGATGCCGGGCCTGGTGCGGCGGATGACCGGCATCGTCTCGTCAGCGGTGACGTGGGCGTGACGGACTCGTTCGATCATGTCGGGCCGCATCCTTGCTTGTCGGCGGCCTCAGTGCAGCGGCCGACCGCCGTCGACATGGACGGATCAGCCCACGAGGGATGCCACCGGAGCCACGACGCAGCGACGGTTCCGGGGGAAGCGCAGCACGGTCACCGGTGCACCGAATGGTTCAGCGATGGCCGCCGGGCGGGCGAGCGGCGCCAGGGTGCGCGGAACACCGCACCCGGGGCCCTATGGCATTGATCACAGCGAAAGTGTAGGCGGCGAACACAACTGCACCCTTTTGTCTTTTTTATCGGTTGCGGTTCTGTGGTATTAGCCGGAGCAGGTGAAGAACTCATGGCGGTGGACCGTTGGCCCGGCCATACGATCCCCTCAAGTCGCATCTGCGTGCCCCCCTCCCGCCGCGACCCCTTCTACTTTTTCGGACACCGAAGGGCTCTTGTGAAGATTCGCCCGATTCTTGCCACAGCTGTTGCCGCCGCAGTGACCATGCCTGCCCTCCTGCTGTCGGTCACCCCCGCGTTCGCCGACGAAAAGCCGGCAGCGCAGACGCAGGACAAGACGCAGGACAAGCCGTCCATCGCGGAACTGGAAAAGGCCGCCGCCGCCGCGAAGGCGACGTACGACGACGCCGTAAAGGCCGAGAGTGCCGCCAAGGCGGCTCTGGAAGCCATCCTGTCCGACACCAATCCTCTGTCCGTGGCCGCCAAGGCCGCCGAGGCCGCGGCGGCGGACGCCGCCGCCGCGAAGGCGGACGCCGACCAGGCGGTCATCGACGCCCAGGCAGTGGTCGACGCACTCCCGGAGACGGCCACCGCGGAGGAGAAGGCCGCCGCCGCGACCAAGCTCACCGAAGCGAAGGCCGACGCCGAGACCGCCAAGGAGACCAAGGCCGCCGCCGATGCCGCGGTCGTGGAAGCCCTGGACGCGCGGGACGACGAGCGGGTCGCCGCGGTCCGGAAGCTGGACCAGGCGCAGAAGGCCACCAAGGCGGCCCTCGCTGACAAGACCGCCGCCGACGAGGCGCTGGCCAAGGCGAAGGAGGAGGGTGGCGAGGACGGTGAGGACTGCGTCCCGGAGGCCAGGCTCACCACGGTCGTCACGGGGCTGCCGTCCACCGTCGTCGCCGGTACGAAGGTCGACTTCAACCTCCGGGTGACCAACGGCACCGACAAGACGATGGACGAGGTGCTTCCGTTCGCCTACGTCCACGCGACCGACCGGAGCGGGCTCAAGAGCATCGATGACCTGGTGCACCTGCAGTGGTCCTCCGCCTCGTCCTCGAAGTGGAAGACCGTCGACAACAAGCACTACATGGACGCCATCAGCTCGCTGAAGGCCGGTGCCCACGCCGACATCAAGATGCGCCTCAAGATCGACGCCTCGGCCCCCGCAGGCAACGGCGTCACCTTCGTCGCCGGTGACTACTTCAACGACAACGGCACCTGCGGCGGGAACCCGGACCTCGAAGGCTACGAGTTCCTGATCGCCGCCGCGGGCAGCAAGCCCGGCAAGGTCGACGACGCCAAGCCCAGCACCACCAAGCCGAACACCTCGGACGTCAAGACGCAGAGCAGCGCGTCCCGTCCGGTGAGCGGCAGCCTCGCCGCCACGGGCTCGTCCTCCGCGACGCCGCAGCTTGCCCTCGCGAGCGGCGCGGCCGTGGCGATCGGCGCAGGCGCGGTGTTCCTCGTACGCCGTCGCAAGGCCGGCACCCACGCCTGACACACGGGGTGGGGTGCCGAGCGGGCACCCCACCCCACGCGCCGGACGTCCAACGGGCCCGACACCGAGCAGTTCCAAGCCCCTGGTCAGCGACCTGGGGCTGCGTTTTTGCCCTGGTCCCCAGCTCCGCTGACGCGAGAGCGTCGGCCTGGGGGCCGCTGGCTGCGTACCGGTGTCCCGGCCCCGCTCGGGCAGTGCTCATGCCGCACCCCGGTGCGCCCCGGTACGGCAGGGTTCTCAAGTCGGCTCAAGCCGGTTCGGGTTGCGGTTCCGGCTGCCGCGTCGGGGCGGTTCCCGGTTCCCACCGTGCGACGGTTCTTACGTACGCGTAGATCACCGAGACCATCGCCAGTACGAGAAGCGGTCCGGCCAGCCACGGGTACTTCGCCATCTCCAGCGGCAGATAGCGATAGGACACCAGGAGCGCGGCGAACACCGTCGCGCCGTAGGCGACCACCCGGAGCCCCGATCGGTCCCAGCCGCGGTCGAACGTGCGCAGGGCCGCCTCGATGGTGAGCGTGAACACCACGCCGGCGATGAGGTCCGC
Source organism: Streptomyces sp. NPDC102437 (assembly GCF_044765565.1). NCBI lineage: Bacteria > Bacillati > Actinomycetota > Actinomycetes > Kitasatosporales > Streptomycetaceae > Streptomyces > Streptomyces sp. NPDC102437. The sequence continues at coordinate 43,636 of NZ_JBIWKI010000005.1, forward strand.
GCCGTAGTGGTAACCGAATCCCAGCGTTGCGGTCAGCGTGGCGATCAGCCAGAACGTTCCCGCGTACCTCAGGAACCGTGGGCCCTTCCGGGAATGGATGAAGATCGCGGTGGCCCACGCCGTGTGCAGGCTGGGCATGCAGTTCCGCGGGGTGATGGCGTCGAACGGCATGTGGTGCGGGGCACTGACCGGTGGCAGCGTCTGTGGCCACAGGTTGGCCACCGCCCATTGCCCGGTGGGCGGCGATTGCGACCACCACAGGCTGACGGATGTCCAGTGCTCGGTGCCGGTGCCGTAGGCGTAGAGCGGTCCGACCACCGGGAAGATCATGTAGAAGGCGGGCCCGAGGAGGCCGATCACCAGGAAGGTGCGTACCAGGTGGTGGCCCGGGAAGCGGCGCTCGTTCGCCACGTTGCGGAGTTGGTACAGCGCGACCAGGACCGCGGCCACCGCGAGCTGGCCGTAGACGATGTCGAGGAAGTTGAAGCCGATCGGACCGGTGGCCGTGACGAGCCGGCCCACCAGCCACGACGGGTTGCCCAGCGCGTGATCGGCGGTCGCCACGTACTGGTCGAGCACTTCCGGGCGGGTCTTGGAGGTGATGAGCAGCCAGGTGTCCCCGGTCTTGCGGCCGGCCACCAGCAGCAGGCCCAGCCCGACGCCCTTCAGCAGCAGGACGCGTTCCGAGCCGGTACGGCGGGTGACGGCGATGACCGCGCAGCCCAGGATCACCCACAACGCGCCGTTTCCGAAGGGGTGGCCGTCGGTCACCTCGGCATCGGCCAGCCATCGGACCACCCAGAAGGCGACGTCGATACCGATCGCGGCGCCGAGCGCGATGAACCGTTCCCGCCAGGTGAGCACCAGCATCATCAACGCCATGCCGGCATACAGCAGGGGGCCTGATTTGGGGGCGACCACCACCTCCTTCGCCTGGCTGGCGAGCGGCCCCGGCAGGCCGTAGTGATGAGCGGCGATCTCCAGCGCGATGAGGAAACCGAGGGTCACGACACCCGCCACGGCCCAGAGTCGTGCCCGTGGTCGACGCCAGACGGAGAGCGCGGTTCTGTAATTTATTCGCGGAAAAGACCGCGATGTTATGTTTCTCAATTTTCGGCCGATTTTCTATATTTTGGTCAGGCGTAAGGGCGGGGTCGTTCGCCACCTTCCGATCGGGTCGAAAAGATTACCGTCCGGGTTCGAACATGGACCGAGCCGCCCTGCGTGCCCGAGCAGCCCTTTCCGGCTGCGCGCTCGGCGTGTTCGCCGTACGTCCGAGTCCGGGCGCGGACCCCGTACTTCTACGCGTTCCCACGCGGTTTCACCCGGCTTCACGCAGTCGGTCCGCGAGGGGGCGGGACGGCCCGGAGCAGTTCCCACAGGGGGCGTGAGCCGGACGCCCACGCCGCGAGGGTGTGGCGGTCGACCACATGCAGCCGCTGCTGCTCGGCGAAGGCCACGGCGGGCGCGGTCACCCGGCCGTTCGTCACGATCACCGCGACATCGGCGCCGTGGACCTGGCGTGCGGTGCCGTTGAGCACCTGAAAGTCCGGCGTGCCCACCGCGGAGCCGGCGAGGCCGTCGCGCCGGTGCTTGCACTGAATCACCCAGTGCCGCCCGTACGGATCGGTCGCCTTCACATCGGCGCCCAGGTCCCCGCCACCGCCGACCCGGACCGCGTCCCGGCAGCCGTCGCGGCTCATCAGGTCCCGCACGGCGTCCTCGAACCGGGTGTGGTGCAGGGCGTCCAGCTGGGACAGCCCGTACCGCAAGCCCCGTACGCGTACCGCTTCCCACCGCATCCGCTGCTGCTTCCGGCGCAACCCGACGCCGCCGGCCGCCACCGCGAGCGCGGCCACGACGATCAGGACCCACCAATGGGCCAGCAGCCAGTCGACGAGGGCCACCACCAGCACCACGGCCACCAGGGTCCCGATCAGCCGACCCTCCGCCCGCTGCCTCGACTTGCCGCGCTTCCGGGGCCGGGAACGCCGCCCCACGGGCGCCCGCCCGGCCGCCCCAGGGCGCCTGACCGCGCCAGGGCGTCTCGCTCCGCCGGGACGTCTGCTCGCTCCCGGCCGCCCCTTGCGCGCGCCGGTGCTCATCGGCCGGCCGGGGCGATGAACACCGGCAGCAGCACTGCACCCACGTAGTTGCTCAGCAAGCGCTCAGACCTCCCCGACGACCGGCCCGCCCCGTCCCCACACCGGGAAGGCTGCGCGCCACCCCGGCCATCCTGTGTAACCGCACCTCGGCGACACCGGAGGCAGGTTGCCGACGAATGGCACAAAGCGATCGGAGCTGGCTGGATTCCGAATGGCCGACCTGCCGGCCGTGACCGGCAGGTCGACGTCCTTCACGCGGCCGGCCTGCCCGGCGAGGACCTGCCGCGTCAGGACGCGCACCGCGTCGCCCTCGGCGTCCTCGAAACGCGCTTCGCCCTCACGCTGCCCCGCACACTGATCCTGGAAGCCCCGCTCCCCGCCGTCGTTCCTGGAGACCGCCTGATCGCGTGCCGTCACCCGCTGGCGGCGGCGCAGCAGGCGAGGAACCCGCCTCCCGCTCCCAGGACGACCAGCTGCACGATCCCGGTGATCCGCCATCGCAGGAGAAGGAGACCGCCGCCTGTGATGACCGCGCCGCCGAACAGGATCCACATTCCCCGCAGCGCCTCCCCGGGCGCGTCGGGCGGATTGCCGCTGTCGTAGGCGTCGGCCCAGCCGGTCATTCCGTAGCGGAACACCAGCCAGGCGATGACCGTCAGGTCGATGAGGAACAGTGCCGCGCCGGCCGCGATCTGCCGGCCGGCCGATGGTCTGCCGTGCTCCGTGCCCATCAGCGCTCCGTCCGTGGGAGACAGCCTGTCAGCTGCTTGCTGACCAACCTGCCGGTCGGACCGGGCGCCGCACATGAGTACGAATGCTCAAACTGTCAGACGTCCACGGTACCGGCGCGGTTCGTGGGTGGCGTGGCGGCGTCCGTGTCCTTCATGAAGTCCAGCATCCGGGCGTTGATCAGGTCGGGGTGGTCGATCTGCGGGCCGTGGCCGGTCGCGGCGATGATTTCGGCTCGGGCTCCGGGGATCAGGCGCGGCACTCGTTCCAGTTGCCGTTGCGGGTGCACCAGGAGGCTGCGCTTGCCCATGATCAGGTGGAACGGGGTGCGGATGGTGGCCAGTTGGTCGTCGGACAGGGGCAGGGGCGCGGGGCGGCGGATGCGGAAGGCCCGTACGCCCGAGCGGATCATCGCGCGCAACTCCGGGACGATCAGCACCGGTTGTTCCAGCCAGGCCGCCAGGCGGGGCCGCAGCACCTTGGGCGCGAAGGTGGCGAAGAGGCTGGCGAAGACCCAGGCGAAGAAGCGCAGGCCGACCTTCTCCAGGCCGCCCGGGTCGAGGGCGGTGACCGAGGCGAGTCGGCCGGGGCGCAGGTGTGCCTGGTTGATGACGAGCCAGCCTCCGTAGGAGGAGCCGACTAGGTGGACCCGGTCCAGGCCCAGCGCGTCCAGGGCCTCGTCCATCCACTGGGCGGCGCGCTCGGGCTGCCACATGGGTTCCCGGTGCACGCTGCGGCCGGGGTCACCGGGGGTGTCCAGGGCGTAGACGGGGCGTTCGGCGGCGAGCGCGCGGGTGTTGGGGTACCACTGCGCGGAACAGCCGCCGGAGCCGTGGATCAGGACGACCGGGGTGCGGGACTCGGCGGCCGGGTCGGTGGGGCCGTAGCGGTAGACGTGGGTCGTGCCGAAGGCGGTCTCGACGTCCGCCTCGGAACGGGCCGGGGCGCCGAGCGCGTAGACGGCATCGCAGGCGGCGAAGTACCGGTCGCGCAAGGTGTCGTTGACGTATCGGCCGATGTCACGGCGTACGCGGGTCGCGTTTTCGGGCACGGCGGCACCTCCGGTGAGGATCTCGTTCTCGTGTTTCGCACTTCGTGCTTCATTCTCGTTCTTCGTAATACGACTGTATCACTACCTTGGTACAGCGGTACCATGAAGGCGTCCGGGCAGCCGGACCGCGCAGGAGGAACCGACGGGTGGAGACACGAGAGCATGCCGAAACGCGTGGACCACGAGGAACGACGGGGCCAGATCGCAGAGGCGCTCGTCCGGGTCGCCGGGCGGCGCGGACTGCACGCGGTCGGCATGCGGGACGTGGCGGCCGAGGCCGGTGTGTCGCTGAGGCTCGTGCAGTACTACTTCGGGACCAAGGAGAAGCTGCTGCTCTACGGGCTCCAGCATCTGACCGACCGGTTCACCGCCCGGGTGGGCGCCCGTCTGCAGGCCGGCGGGACGGCTCCGGGCCCGCGCGCGATCGCCGAGGCGCTGCTGCTGACCTCTCTCCCGACCGACGAGGAGGGCCGGACCTTCCACCTGCTCTACAGCTCGTACGCGATCCTGTCCGTGACCGACGAGGTCTTGGCGGCACAGCCGTTCATCAAGAATCCGGACGCCGCCGAGGACGCCCTGACCGGCCTGCTGCGGCAGGCGCAGGAGGCCGGCCTCGCCGATCCCGGGGTGGACGCCCGCACGGAGGCCATCAGCCTGCTCGCCATGGCGGCCGGCATGGGCACCAGCATCCTGGTGGGCCAACGGCCGGCGGAATCGGCCGCCGAGGTACTGCGCCACCACCTGGACCGCGTCTTCACCCCGCCGACGCCGGAGTGACCGCCCGTCGGGCACCCGCCGCCTCGGACCCGGACGACGGACGGAACGGCGGACGGGACGCGGGCTGTTCCAGGTGGTCGCGGTGGTGTCGATTCACCCGGCGGAGGGCGGCCAGGGCCGCTGACCCGGGCCCGCCGGGTGGGTGCCCGTGACGCTCATGACCACCGAATAGAGGCTGGTCCCGGCGGTGATGAAGAGTCGGTTGCGCTTGGCGCCGCCCCAGGAGATGTTGGCCACCACCTCGGGGATGTTCAGGCGCCCGATCAGGGTGCCGTCCGGGTCGTAGCAGTGCACCCCGTCGTTCAGCGCGGCGGCCCAGAGCCGGCCGTCGTCGTCGAAGCGGAGATTGTCGAAGCGGGCCGCCGGGCGGGCCTTGGCCGCGGCGAAGATCTCGCCGTCCGACAGCGTGCCGTCGTCGCGCACGTCGAAGACCCGGATGAGGCCCGCCCTGGTGTCGGAGACGAACAGCCGCCGCTCGTCGGCCGAGAAGACCAGGCCGTTCGGGGCGCCGAAACAGTCGGCGACCAGGCGCACTTCGCCGGTGGACGGGTCGATGCGGTAGACGTTGTTGGCCCCGATCTCGCTCTCGGCCCGATGGCCCTCGTAGTCGCTGGTGATACCGAAGTCCGGGTCGGAGAACCAGATCGAGCCGTCGGACTTAACCGTCGCGTCGTTCGGGCTGTTGAGGCGTTTGCCCTGCCAGTGGGAAGCCAGCACGGTGATCGTGCCGTCGTGTTCGGTACGGGTCACCCGGCGGTTTCCCTGCTCGCAGGTGACGAGCCGGCCCTCGCGGTCGAGGGTGTTGCCGTTCGTGTGCCCCGCCGGGCGGCGGAAAACGCCGACGGCGCCGGTCTCCTCGTCCCAGCGCAGCATCCGGTCGTTGGGGATGTCGCTCCAGACCAGCTGCCGCCAAGCGGGTACGTAGAGCGGCCCCTCGGCCCAGCGGCAGCCTGTGTACAGGACCTCAAGACCCGCATCGCCGTTCATGCACCGCCCGGTACGGAACCGGTCGTCGAAGGCCTCGTACAGCAGGGGACGTTCGCTGGTCATGGTGTCCATCCCTCTCAGAAGGTGCCGAATAATGTACGGCATCCAGCAGTGAACGCAAGATGACATATGGTTCGAGCGCATGTCTGCCGAACATGGATTGGAGAGTCGTGGATCACATCGACCGTGTCCTGCTGGCGCAGCTCCAGCAGGACGCCACCCGGTCCTACGCCGAGCTGAGCAGGTCCGTCGGGCTCTCGGCCGGGGCCACTCATGAACGCGTCCGGAAGCTGCGGGAACGCGGCGTGATCCGGCGCACTGCGGTCGAGGTCGATCCGGCGGCGGTGGGTCACGGCGTACTCGCGTACGTGACGGTCGACTCCACGTCCTGGATGGGCGATTCGGCGGAGCACTTCGCCGCGCTCCCCGAGATCGTCGAGGCCCATGTCATCGCCGGCAGCGCCTCGGTGCTGGTGAAGGTCAGGACCGCGACCACCCAGCAGTTGCAGGACGTGCTGCGCCGGATATACGCGATCGGGGGAGTCAACGGGACGCGGGCCACGGTGGTCCTGGAGACCCTCTTCGAGCGGCCGGTCTCCCCGTACACCGATGATGGCGTCGATGGTGGTGCCGATGGTCAGGAGTGAGTCTTCGGGCCGTTGAGTGCGGGGATCACGAAGCAGGCCGCGACGGGCAGCGCTCCGGTCGGCATGAAGCCCCGCGCGTACCCGGCCGAGGCCATGAGCCCGCCCAGCAGCGGCGGTGTGAGCGACGCGGCGAGGTTCTGATGGAACCCGGGCCGGCGCCTGCGTCGACGGAGATCTTCGCGAGAGCAACACACCTGCTGCGCATAACCTCCCGTGCGTGCCGTTACGTTGTTGCCCGCTCGGTCAGGAGTGCGAACTCGAACAGGTCGCCGGCGTGCCTGGTGGCGCGGTCGGCACAGAAGGATCGCGGATGGACTACTGCTCCTCGTGCCGCCGGACCCTCAACGGGGCCCTGGCGTGCCCCGGCTGCGGCGCGTACGCACCGGACATCGCTCCTCCCGCCCCTTCCGGCCATCACCGCCGTATCGCGGCTCCGGCAACCGTCGCGCCGGCGGGGGCGGCCTGGCCCGCGCAGGAGCAGGCGGCCTATCCGGACTCGGCGCACTGTTTCGACCTCGGCTTCGACGACGACACCCCTGACACCCCCGACGTCCCGGCCGCGTCCGCCGCTTCCTCCACTCCCGCCACGCCCACCACTCAGGGCCGCGCCGCCCGGCGTCGCCAACTGGCGCGCTGGAAGAAGCACCGGCGCCGGGCCGTGCTCGCCTCGACCGTCGCGCTCGTCGGGGGCGGCCTCACCCTCGCCGTACTGCCGTCCTCCCGGCCGTCCACCGGCCACGACGCACAGGCCGCCGCCACGACACCCGAGCCGAGGGCCACCGCCCCGGACCGGCCGGACGCCCCCGGTACCGACAACGCCACCGAAACCGACTCGTCGTCCACCGGGCCGAGTACCCGCGCCCCGCAGAGCTCCGGCACCGACACCCACCCGACCGCCACGAGCGGCTCGTCGCGGAGGATCAGCGTCGCGGTGTCCACCGCCGGCACGAAGCGCACGCGGCTGCCCGTCGTCGCGGCCCGCCCCGCCTCGGCGACGACCCCGAAGCCACGCACCACTCCCGCGACGGCCGAAACGCCCGCCACCAGCGCCCCGGCCCGGCGCACGACCATCCCTCCGGCCGCCCCCGCGGCGGACACGCCGCCCCGGGATCCCGCCCCGACGGCGACACCACCGGCCCAGCTCTGCCTGCTCGTCATCTGCATCGGCTGACCGCATCTGCGTCAGCGCTGTCAGTGGGCGCTGTTAGCTTCCTGCCTGCGTCACCGAGGAGATCGAAGCCGCCCCCCTCCGTCCGGCTCGACCGGCACTGTCATTCGGTGACGCGTGTGCAGCCCCGTTCCGGCTCACCGGGACGGGCAACGTTCCCGCAGGAGGAAGAACCTTGATGAAGAGCAGTACGACCGGACGCAGGGCGGCCCGCGCGGCGGCCGTCCTCACGGCGGCGATGGCCATGGCAGTGGCGGTGGCTCCGCTGTCCGGCACCGCACAGGCGCACGAAGCGGTCTCGGGTTCGCTCGCGTTCAGCGGCGAGGCGGGAGAGTTCGTCTCCGACGGCCGGTCCCAGGAGTTCACGGCCGGGTCGGTCGAGATGTTCGACGTATCGGGGCCCACCGCCCAGAGCGCCGTCGGCGTCACGATCGTCACCCCCGAGGGCAAGCGCTGGTCCCTCCACCTCCAGGCCCCCGAGGGCCAGAAACTGACCGAGGGCGCCACCTACACCGGGGCCTCCCGCTGGCCCGACGCCCAACCGCAGGATCCCCAGCTGGAGTTCGGGGCCGACGACCGGTGGTGCACCACCAGCACCGGTTCGTTCACCGTCTCCCACATCTCCTACGGCCCCTACGGCTACGTCCGTGAGCTCGACGCCACCTTCGAGCAGTACTGCAACGGCTCCGCGCTCCCCCTGCGCGGCGAGGTGCACGCCCGCACCGCCGAGCCTCCGGCCGAGCTTGCCATCGGGCTCGGCCTGAACCCCGAGGGCAAGGTCGACACCAAGACCGGACAGGTCACCGTCGGTGGCACCGCCACCTGCAACAAGCCGGCCCGCATATCGCTCTCCGGCCTGGTCGCCCAGACCCAGAAGAGCGGCGAGGCGGTCGGCAGGTACGAGGACGAGATGGTCGACTGCACTCCCGGCGCCCCGGTTCCGTGGAACGTCACCATTCCCACCACCGCGATGGAGCCCGGGTTCGCCTTCCGCCCCGGCACCGCGCTGTTCCGCGGCTTCGGCCGGGCGGACGACCGGGACTACCCGGTGACCGTGAACGCCGGTGACAACACCACCCAGATCACCCTGGTCAAGTCCTGACCCGTTGACACATGACGTGCCGCATCGCGGGTGGGCCCGCCCGCGATGCCGCGCGTCCCGTCCCGCCCGTCCACTGCGGCCGGCGACGGGCCGCAACCGGCCCCGTGGCAAGGACACCACGGCGCCCTCTTGTGAACATTCCGCGTCAAGAGTGCAACTGGCGTGTCGGTCTTGACAATTGCCCGCCTGCCCGATGTTAAGATCATCTTACTTCCAGTGGGCTGATGGCGTATGGGGGCATTCCGGGAGGGATGGACTCCTCGGCCCCACATCCGGAGGGGCCTCCCCTGGGTGTCGCGAGCTTGGGCACGACCGGTCCGGCGCCTGCGGCACATGAGGGAGCGTCAAGCCGTATCCATAGCCATGGCACTTGAAGTGAGTCTCATGACATTTGCACAGGGCCCTCTTCTGTGGGCACTGGTTGTCGTCGCGCTGATCGCCGTAGGTGCCGTTCTGCGGGCTCGCAAGACCAATATCGGGCTTCGCAGACAGAACGCCGAACTACACCAGCAACGCGACATGCTGCAGCGTCAGCGTGACGAACTCCATGTCGCGCACACAGGTCTGACGCATCAGCACTCCTCCGAGCTGGCCGAAGTCCGCAGGGACGCCGAGGAGGAGACCAAGGCGGTCCTCAAGGCCGCCGTGCGTACCCTCCAGGGGCTCGCGGACGAGCAGCAGGTGGTCATCGAGAACGCCCAGCAGAAGTACGGCGACGACCCCGGCATGCTCGCCGACCTGATGGCCATCGACCACGCCAACAGTCAGTTCGGCCGCCGCGCGCAGGGCATCGCGGTGCTGTGCGGCGGCTGGCTCGGACGCCGGGAGACCGTCGCCTCCGTCTTCGACGTGGCCCGCAGCGCCCAGGGCCGTATCCGGCAGTTCGACCGGGTGCGGATCAACGGGCAGGTGAACTTCTCGGTCGTCAGCAAGGCCGTGGAGCCCGTCGCGGTCGTCCTGGCCGAGCTGCTGGCCAACGCCACCAACTACTCCGCTCCCGGCACCCCGGTGGAGATCAACATCCAGGCCGTGCCGACGGGCGTCTGCCTCATCGTCGACGACGCCGGTCTCGGCATGGGCCAGGAGGAGAAGGACCGCGCGGCGGCCCTCCTCGCGCCGCAGGCCGCGATCAGCGTCTCCAGCCTGGGCATTCCCCCGCAGTTCGGGTTCGCCGTCTCCGGTGTGCTCGCCGCCCGTTACGGGTTCAGGGTCTCGGTGGACTCCGTATCGCCCTATGGAGGTGTACGCGCGGTGGTCCTTCTGCCCGACGAGCTGCTCACCGGCGATGTGCCCTCGCCGCCGCCGGTCGCCGCCCATCACGAAGCGGAAGTGGCGGCACTCCCCCGGCGTCAGGCGCCCGCACCGTCCCCGACACCGCTGTTCTCTCCGGTCGCGCAGCCGATCGCCGCTCCGCAGCCCACCGGACCCGTCGCCACCACCGCCGGTGGCCTGCCCAAGCGTCGTCGCAAGAGCCCGGTGTCGGTGGTGCCTTCCACCGGGCCGGAGCCGGTGCGCAGCAACGAGGAGACCGCTTCCCGACTGGGCGCGTTCCAGCGCGGAACACGGTCCGGGCGTGACATGACGACGATGGAAGGACCCGAGTTCCAGTGAACCCCGATCTGTCCTGGGTGCTCAACGATGTGCTCCAGGTTCCCGGCGCGCGGCATGCGATCCTCGTCTCCGCCGACGGTCTGCTGCTGGCCAGCTCCAGCGATATCGGCCGGGACGACGCCGAGACCGTGGCGGCCGCGATGAGTTCCATGCAGTCGCTGAGCCGGGCCGTCGCACCCTTCATCGGGGCCCGGGCCCCGGGCCGCTGGCGGCAGACGCTGCTGGAGTACGACCACGGCTGGATCTTCCTGATCGCGGCGGGCACCGGTGCCTACCTGGCGGCGGCCGCAGCGGCCGATGTCGACATGGAGGCCATGTCCTTCCGCATGCAGCAGCAGGTCGCCGCGCTGGGGAAGGCGATGACCACACCTCCCCGCCAGGACGCGGGAATAGACGTATGACGACGCCGGGCGAGGAGCAGGCGGTCAACAGCGGGTTCGTCCGCTCCTACGTCATCACCGGCGGGCGCGGCCTGCCCGACGCGGAGGGCCTCTCCCTCGTCACCCTGGTCACCATCGCACCCGACCGGCAGCCGCCCCCGAACCCGAGCCCGGAGGTCCGGGCCATCTGGGAGCTGTGCTCCGGCGGCTATCTGTCGGTGGCCGAGGTGGCGGGTCACCTCGGCCAGCCGGTCGGGGTGGCGAGGCTGCTGCTGAACGACTTAGCGGAGCAGGGTCATCTGATGCGCCGCAAGGCGCCACCGGCGGCTCAGCTCGTTGACAGGAAGATCCTCGAAGAGGTGTTGCATGGACTCCACGTCCGGTTCGGCTGACAGCATCTACGTGCCGGACGCGGTGCGGCGTGCGGCGAAGATTCTCGTCGTCGGGCACTTCGCCGTGGGCAAGACGACGCTCATCGGCACCCTCTCCGAGATCACTCCGCTGCGCACCGAGGAGCGGATGACGCAGGCCGGCGCGCACATCGACGATCTGCGGGGCGCGCCCGACAAGGTGACCACCACGGTCGCGCTGGACTTCGGCCGTCTGACACTCAGCGACGAACTGGTGCTGTACCTGTTCGGCACGCCGGGCCAGCAGCGCTTCGTCGAGCTGTGGGAGGACATGGCCCGCGGCTCGCTCGGCGCGCTGCTCCTGGTCGACCCGGCCCGTCTTTCCGACACCTTCCCGGTGATCGACCTGGTCGAGACGTACGGGCTGGAGTACGCGGTCGCGGTCAACAGCTTCGATCCGTACTCCCGGCATGCCGAGGAGGAGTTGCGCGAGGCGCTCGATCTGCTGCCGGACACCCCGGTGGTGTACTGCGACGCCCGGGACGAGAAGTCGTCCGCGCAGGCCCTGATCACCCTGGTCCAGCACCTTCTGGCACACGTGGCCTGAGAGGCTGTCACCCGACCGCCGTGCGTACGCCCCCCGTACGTACGGGCCGGTCGGGCCATCGCTTCCGGCCCCGTTCACCTTCCGCCGTCCGGGCCCTTCGGGTCCGCGTTCACACCTAGGAATCACACATGGACTCGTCGCCGGGATCCACCCCGTACAGCGCACCCACCGGGTGCCCGATGAGCGGTGGGCGCCAGACGTCGCTCTACGGGCCGGAGTTCGCCGCCGACCCGCAGCGCGTGTACGACGAATTCCGGGCGCACGGACTCGCCGCTCCGATCGAGCTGGCCCCCGGCGTGGAGGCCACCCTGATCGTGCAGCACGAGGCCGCGCTCCGGGTGCTGCAGAACCCGTCCTACTTCGCCCGGGACTCGCGACGGTGGGCGGCACTGCGGGAGGGCCGGGTGCCGCTGGACAGCCCGGTGCTGCCGATGATGGCGTACCGGCCCAACTGCCTGTTCACGGACGGCACCGAGCACCTCCGGCTGCGCAAGGCGGTCACCGAGAGCCTCGGCCGGCTCAACACCACCCGGCTCAGCCGGGACGTGGAGCGGATAGCCGACTACCTCATCGACCAGTTCATCGAGCGCGGCAGCGCGGACCTGCTCGGCGACTACGCCAAGCTGCTGCCGCTGCTGCTTTTCAACCAGCTCTTCGGCTGCCCCGGCGACATCGGCGACCGGCTGACCCGCAGCATGTCCGCGATCTTCGACGGCGAGGACGTGCTCCGGGCCAACGCCGAGCTGACCGAGTGCCTGATGGAGCTCGTCGCGCTCAAGCGGCGCCAGCCCGGTGAGGACATCACCTCCTGGCTCATCCAGCACCCGGCGGGGCTGCGGGACGAGGAGCTCAAGGACCAGCTCGTCATGCTGATGGGCGCGGGCGTCGAGCCGGAGCGCAACCTCATCGCCAACGCGCTGCTCCTCATGCTGTCCAGCGACACCGGGGTCTCGCACCGGCGGGGTACCGGGATGCTGGTCGAGGACGCCCTCGACGACGTGCTGTGGAACAACCCGCCGATAGCCAACTACGCGACGCACTACCCGGTCCAGGACATCGACCTGGGCGGGGTGACGCTGAAGGCGGACACCCCGGTGCTGATCAGTTTCGCCGCCGCGAACAGCGACCCCGCGCTCACCGACGCCCGGCAGACCCTGAGCAAGGGCGCCCATCTGGCCTGGGGCGCGGGCCCGCACGTCTGCCCGGCGAAGTCCCCCGCGCAGCTCATCGCCCTCACCGCGATCGAGAAGATCCTCAACTCCGTGCCCGACCTCGCTCTCGCCGTGCACCCCTCCGCGGTCGAATGGCGGCCCGGCCCCTTCCACCGTGCCCTGGTGTCGCTCCCCGTGCACTTCACCGCCGCCCCGGCCCGCCGGACCACCACGGCATCGGTGACTCAGTCGCCCGTTCCGTCCCGGAATGCCATCCCGGACGAGACGTCGGCCGCGCACCACGACCACACCCACACGGAGCCGCAGAAGAAGACGAAGGGCTGGTGGAGTTCCTTCCTGGACGTCTTCAGGGTGTGACGCACCGGACATGATCAAGGTGCGCCGGACGACTTGTGTGCATAACCCGGCCCATCGCACACACAACTGGAGTGACACAGGAGGAAGTTGGGGCGCGAGGGGCCGATGACAAGGGGTTGAAGCAGGGTTTCTCTGTGATACGGGCAACAAAGATCCACGCATGGCTGGCATATGCGGAGGGGTAGGTTCTGCCGGTAACCATGAGCCCAGGTCAAGGAACTCTGCGTGAGCGCAATATGTGGCACAGACAGGCCCCTTGTAGACCGACGTGCCCTCATCTCCCTCCTGAGACGTCTCAAATCGCCCGAAGGGCAGGCTGATCCCTACCCTTTGCTGGCCGATCTGAGAAACATGGGTGATGTCGTACGCGCTCCCTGGGACGCGTACTTCGTCACGGGTTTCGACGCGTGCAGCGAGGTGCTGCGCGGGCGCAACTGGCTGGTGCCCGACTTCGCCTGGCAGGAACGCCAGGCGGACACCGAGCGCTGGGAGGCCGTCGCCACGCAGGAGATGACCAAGACGCTCTCCCGGCTCAACGCACCCGAGCACACCTGCCAGCGCCGCAGCCTCGGCAACCTCTTCGACCGTTCGACCATCGAGCGGCTGACCCCTCAGGTCGAGGAGCACGTCACCCGGCTCCTGGACGAACTGGCCGACAAGCTGCGCCGGGGAGAGGCCGACCTCGCCAGCACCGTCAGCGAGCAGCTCCCGATCAGCACCATCGGCTCCTGGCTGGGGATACCGCCCGAGGACTACGCCCACCTCCTGGAGATCACCCACAACCAGGTGCACGCCCAGGAGCTGCTGCCCACCAAGAGCCAGCTCGCTGTCTCCGCCGAGGCGACCCTCCATCTGCGCAGCTACTTCACCGAGCTCGTGAAGCAGCGCCGGGCCAACCCTGGCAACGATGTCCTCACCGGCTGGATCCACACCTGGGACGCCCGGGAGCCCGACCGCGACACGGCGGACGAGATCCTCTACCGGCTCACCATGTTCGTCACCATCGCCTCGCTGGAGACCACCGCCACGCTGCTGTCGGCCATGGTGGATCTGCTCCTGCGGGAATCCGGCCGGTGGGCGTGGCTCGCAAAGAACCCCGGGTACATCGACGCCGCTGTCGACGAGGTGCTCCGCTACGACCCGCCGATCCACATCAACACCCGGATCGCGGCCGACGACACCGTGCTGGCGGGCGTGCCGATCGCCAAGGACAGCATGGTCCACGTCATGTACGGCGCCGCCAACCACGACCCCCGGCGCAACGACGACCCGGACGCCTTCGACGTACAGCGCACCGGCGGAACGCACCTGACCTTCGGCGGTGGCGTGCACTACTGCCTCGGCGCGGCCCTCGCCCGCCTGGAGGCGCGCACCCTCCTGACGCAGCTGCTGAAACGCTTCCCCACCCTGCGCTCCGTCTCGCCGGCCGGTTACGCATCCCGGCTGGTCTTCCGGCGGATCACCTCGCTGGGCGTGGCGATATGAAGCTCTCGCTCCCGCAGTACCTGACCCCGTTCCGGCGGCCGAGCACGGTACGCGCCGAGCGCGAGGGCGCCGTCCTGCGCGTGGAGCTGGACACCCCGGAGACCGGCAACGCGGTCACCGAGGCGATGCTGGACGATCTGCTGACCGTCCTGGCCGTGCAGGACCCCGACGTCCGGGTGCTGGTGCTCAGCGGGGCCGGTGACGACTTCTGCCTGGGCGGTGACCGGACCGAGTTCACCGACTGGCTCGACGAGGACCCCACCGGGCGGGGCATCCGGATCGCCGGTGACAAGGCCCGCCGGGTCTGCGAGGCGATCTCCGCCAACCAGGCCGTCACCATCGCCCGGATCCAGGGCAAGGCGATCGGCGCGGGCCTCGCGCTGGCCCTCGCCTGCGATCTGCGCGTGGGCGCCGACACCGCCGTTTTCCGGCTGCCGGAGCTGGCGCTCGGGCTGCCCACCGCCTGGGGCGGCGTACTGCCCCGGCTCATCCACGAGGTCGGCGCCGCCCGCGCCCGCGAACTCATCCTCACCGGACGCGCCTTCGACTCCATCGAGGCGCACGAGCTGTCGGTCCTCCAGCGCATCGTGCCCGAGCGCGAACTCGACGCGGCCGTCACCGCCTGGGCCAAGCCCATCGTGCGCCGCCCAGAGGCCGCCCTGCGCGTCACGAAGGCGCTGCTCAACTCCTACGCCGCCCCGACCCGGCTGGCCGACCCGTCCGTACTGGACGCGGAACTCATGGCCACCGTCGCGGCGGCGACCCGGCGGCGGTAGAGGGACGGTGCTCATCGGCGCCCTGGCCGGTGGTGGCGGGGCCTCTCGCCACCACCGGTGACATCGGACCCATACGGCTCCAGATCGGACCCATACGGCTCCGCGTCGAACCCATATGGCTCCATATCGGACCCATACGGCTACACATCACCCATGCGGCTCCATGACCCGGGGTAGTACTCCCCCTGTCGCCCCGCCCCGGGGGCGTTCGAGCGAGGTCACATTCATGAGTACGCACCGCAGGAAGACGCCCTGCCGGACGATGACCGTCGCCGTCGTCGCAGCGGCGGCAGTAGCCATCCCCACCGCCGCCATGGCCGGCGGCCACACCCCGCCCCGGAAGCCCGCCGCTTCCACCAGCGCCCCGAAGACGTCCGGCGGCGCCGCCCGTGTGCTGAAGCTCGTCAACAGGGAGCGCCGCAAGGCGGGCTGCCCGCCTTTGAAAATGAACTCCGGGCTGAAGAAGGCCGCCCAGGCCCACAGCGCGGAAATGGCATCGCGCAGCGATATGTCCCACACGGGCTCCGACGGCTCCGCCCCGGACGACCGGATCTCGCGCGCCGGTTACGACTGGCACGCGTACGGCGAGAACATCGCCCGCGGCTACGCCACCCCCAAGAGCGTCGTGGCGGGCTGGATGAAGAGCCCCGGCCACCGGCGCAACATCCTCAACTGCGCGTTCAAGGAGATCGGCGTGGGCCACGCCCGGCCCGGCAACTACTGGACCCAGGACTTCGGGACGGCGTCGCGCTGATGCTCCAGTACCGCTGACGCACCACGGTCGGGGGGATTCCCACCCGGCAGGTGTCGCCCGGCTCCAGCGCGGTCTCCACCGCTTCGGACCGGAAGAACTCGCATGCACGCGCCTCGGGGCGTCGGAAGGGCCCGCTCGCCCTTTCTGTACCCGCACCGATGTCGAGGATCCGCGCAGGCCCGGCGGGTACGAGGCCCAGCCCGTCACCGTGGACCTCGTCGAAGGTGACTTCCCCGTACTGGACCGCCAGCGCGGCCGCCGCCCGGGCATACCCAGCGGTACCCCTTGCCCGGCCGATGCCGTCTGTGTCGGAGGTCGATCGATCACCCATGGCGGAAGGCTACGGGCCCGCGAATTCATGGGCCCGCCCTATTCGGGAATGACCGCCACCGCATCGATCTCCACGAGCGCGCCCGGACGAGCGTGTCCTGCGGTGGAGACGACCGTGATGGCCGTGCGGTGATCTCCCCATACCGAAAGCGACGCCGCGTACGCCACCTGCGCATCGACTCCATCGACGAGGTAGATGTTGAGTTTGGCGACATGCTCGGGACCGGTGCCCGCGGCGGCGAGCACGGTCAGCACGTTCCGCATGGCCTGAGCGGACTGCGCCTCGATGCCGTCGAGCAGCTTTCCGGATCCGTCGGTGCCGAGCTGGCCACCGACATGGACCGTGCGGGCGGCGGCGGGTGTGATCACGCCCTGCGTGAAGGCGGGGTTGTTGTGGAGCTCTTCGGGGTCGAGGTGTGTCGTCGTCGCGGCCATGTGTCGCTCCCCAGAGGTGCCGGGCTTCGTGTGCAGGTAGAGGTCGCGCAGCAGGCAGACCTCGGACAGGTGGTGGATCAGTTCGCGGTTGATGTGCAGCACCAGGTCGGCCATGAGCAGCTCGGGGAAGGGCTCCTTCTCCCCGACCGGGACCCGGAGCCCGGCGTCGCCGAGGCCGCGCACTCCGGCCAGCCAGACGTCGAGCTGGGTCTGGAGCTGGTCGAGCGCGGTGGCCGCGTCACCGGCGTACTCCCAGGTCTCGTACGAGGCCGCCGGTGCGCCGAAGTGCGCCGCGTTGCGTGCGGCGAGTACGCCGACGATGACGTGGCCGAGCCGCCAGGCGATCGTGGTGAAGGCCGCGGGGACCGGCTGCGGGAAGGCGAAATCGATCGTGAAGTCCCCGGCACCGGCCTGCACGGGCGCCGTCGAGCTGCCGCGCGGGCGCACGCTCCAGGCGTCCGTCACCAACTCCGGCGACCAGAAGTACTCGTCGTCGGTCAGGTCCTCCAGCCTGGCTCGGAGCTGGTGGTTCCAGTGGAACTCCAACTGCTCGCACAGCGTCCGGTTCAAGTCGAGTTCGTTCGCGTCCATGCAGACACCCTGACACCCATGGCGGACAGGACCGATCCGCTATCTCTGGCAGGGTGTGTCGGCATGAACGCGGCGAGCGGTGACGAGCGGGGTACGACGGAGCGGGTGCTCACGCTGCTCGGGCTGCTGCAGCAGCGCCAGGTCTGGACGGGCCCCGAGCTCGCCGGCCGGCTCGGGGTCACGCCGCGCACGGTACGGCGCGACGTCGAGCGGTTGCGCGCCCTCGGCTATCCGGTGCATGCCGCCCAGGGCGTCGGCGGCGGCTACCGGCTCGGCGCGGGGCAGGAGTTGCCGCCGCTGCTTCTCGACGACCAGGAGGCCATCGCCACCGCGGTCGCGCTGCTCGTCGGCGCGGGCGGCGCGGTCGCCGGTGCCGGTGCCGGTGACGCCACGCTGCGGGCGCTCACCAAGCTCGACCAGGTGCTGCCCACCCGTCTGCGGCACGAGGTGCGCGCGCTCTCCGGCTCGGTGGACTCCTTCGGCACTGGCCGCACGCCGGTCGGCCCCGAGGTGCTCATGACGCTGGCCAGGGCGTGCCGCGACGAGGTCGAGGCGGGCTTCGCCTACCCGTCCGGGGGCGAGGTGCGACAGCGGCGGGTCGAGCCCTACCGCCTGGTCGCCTCCGACCGGCGCTGGTACCTCTTCGCGTACGACCTCGATCGCACCGACTGGCGCACCTTCCGCGTCGACCGGATGACCGAGGTCTCCGCACGGACCTGGCACTTCCGCCCACGGGCGGCACCCGACGCGGCGACGTACGTGCAGGAGGGCGTGGCCAGCCGGGTCTACCCGCAGCGGGCGCGCTTCCTCGTGCACGCGTCGGCCGACACGGTGCGCGCGCAGGTTCCGGCGTCGGCGGCCGTAGTACGAGAGCGCGGGAGCGAACACTGCGAGGTGCTCAGCGGCGCCGAACGCCTCGACGCCGTGCTCATGCACGTACTCCTGCTGGGACACGACTTCGAGGTACTCGACCCGCCTGAGCTCGGGGCGCGCTGCCGCGCACTGGCTGAGCGCCTGCTGTCGGCCGGGGCGGCGATCCCACCGACGCCGGACCCCCAGGAGCGTTGAGCCGCGACCGCTCTGCCCGGCCCCTCACGTACACGGCCTGGGCAGCTCATCGCCATTTATTCCGGCGACGCGTCCGCTCCGGGGGACGGGTTCGAGCTCGCGATGGCCGCGGACCGGGGGAGAGATCGGCGGCCCGGTCGGGTACTCGGGTGGAGTGATCTCCATCGGGACCCGGCTGGCAGTGGTCGAGCCGCGCATCTCGGCCGCCGTTCTGTTCGCCGGGAGTTTCGTGCCTCGCGCCATCTTCGATGAGGCCCGGCAGGTCACCATTCCGCTGCACGTCCTGCTGCAGTGGGACGACGAAGGCAACGACCGGCAGTCGGCCCTGGATCTGTTCGATGCCTTCGCCTCCGAGGAGAAAATGCTGCACGCCAACATGGGCGGGCACACCGGCGTCCCGCAGTTCGCGGGGGAGGCCGCGGCCCAGTTCTTCACCCGGCATCTGAAGTGAGGCCGGGCCGCCGAGCTGACAGCAGGCGGTAGGCGGTAGGCGGTGCCGGCCAGGCTGCCGCCGTCGAGGACAGGCCCCGGCCCTCCTCGACGGCGGTGGCGGTGGCGGTGGCGTTTGGCCGGCACGACCCACCCACGGCGTCCTGCCCAGGAGGCAGGGCGGACCGGCCGTGTACTGCAGCGACAGTACGTACGACTCCATGCAGCCGCACGACGACGATGACGCCCCCGTTCGCGAAGGATCGAGGCATTCCGCCGAGAGATTCGAGAGACTGGAGCGCCTCCTCGTGGCTGTTTTCCTTTACCGGCTGGGCCGCTTCTCCTTCCGGAGACGCCGGCTCGTAGCCCTGCTCTGGGTGGTGGTCCTGGCCGCGTGCGCCTTCGCCGCGGCCAAGGCACCGGCCGCCCCCGAGGACGGGTTCTCGATGCCCGGGACGGAGTCGCAGAAGGCTTTCGACCTGCTGGACCAGCGCTTCCCCGGCGGCAACTCCAACGCCGCCGATGCCCGGATCGTCTTCGTCGCGCCCGAGGGCCAGAAGGTCACGGCGGGCCCGAACAAGGCGGCCGTCGAGAAGATCGTCGCGGACGTGGCGGGCGGCGACCAGGTCAAGGGCGCCCTCGACCCGTTCAAGATGGCCGGGGCGGTGAGCAAGGACGGCACCACCGCGTACTCCACCGTCTCGTACGACGTACAGAGCATCGATCTCACCGACGCCACCAAGGCGCTGGAGGACGCCGCCGAGAAGGGGCGGGACGCGGGGCTGACCGTGGAGCTCGGCGGATCGGCCCTGGTGCCGGAGGGCGAGCTGGGCGGTACGACGGAACTCGTCGGCGTCGCCGCCGCCGCGGTCGTCCTGCTCATCACCTTCGGTTCGCTCGCCGCGGCGGGCCTCCCGCTGCTCACCGCGATCGTCGGCATCGGTGTCGGGGTGGCCTCGATCGTCGCCGTCGGGATGTCCACGACGACCACCACGCTCGCCCTGATGCTGGGGCTCGCGGTCGGCATCGACTACGCCCTGTTCATCGTCTCGCGCTACCGGACCGAACGCGCCGAGGGCCACGACGCCGAGGACGCCGTGGCACGGGCCGTCGGCACGGCGGGCTCCGCCGTCGTCTTCGCCGGTCTCACCGTCGTCATCGCGCTGGCGGGCCTGGCCGTGGTCGGCATCCCGGTCCTGACCAAGATGGGTCTCGCGGCGGCGTCCACCGTCGTGATCGCCGTCCTGGTCGCGATGACCCTGCTGCCCGCGCTGCTCGGCTTCTTCCGCGACGCCGTCCTGCCGCGTACCCAACGCAGGGGGAGCAAGGGGCACGGCAGGCAGCGTGCCAGGGACGGCCGGCCCAATCTGGGCACCCGCTGGGCCCGCTTCGTGATCCGCCGGCCGCTCGCGGTCCTGGTGCTCGGCATCCTCGGCCTCGGCCTGATGTCCGTACCGGCGCTCGATCTCCAGCTCGGCATGCCGGGCGACGAGTCGAAGTCCACCTCGACCACCCAGCGCCGCGCCTACGACGCCCTGGCCGACGGCTTCGGTCCCGGCTTCAACGGACCGCTGACCGTCGTCGTCGACGCGAAGACCGCCAAGGACCCGAAGGCCGCGGCGGCACGGGCCGCGAAACAGCTCGCCGCCACCGACGGCATCGTCGCCACGACTCCCCCCGCCTTCAACGAGGCCGGTGACACCGCGGTGCTCACCGCCGTACCGTCCACCGGGCCGAGCTCCGCGGACACCACGGACCTCGTCCACTCCATCCGCGACGAGGCCCGCGGCCTGAAGTCCGAGACCGGCGCGCAGCTGCTCGTCACCGGCGCGACCGCCGTGAACATCGACGTGTCGCAGAAGGTCAACGACGCGCTGCTGCCCTATCTCGCGCTCGTCGTCGGCCTGGCGTTCCTGCTCCTGATGGTCGTCTTCCGCTCGCTGCTGGTCCCGCTCAAGGCGGCGCTCGGCTTCCTGCTGTCGGTGGCGGCGGCCTTCGGCACGATCGTCGCGGTCTTCCAGTGGGGCTGGCTCGCCGATGCCCTCGGCGTCGAGCAGACCGGGCCGGTGATGAGCATGATGCCGATCTTCTTGATCGGTGTGGTTTTCGGCCTGGCCATGGACTACGAGGTCTTCCTCGTGACCCGGATGCGGGAGGCGTACGTCCACGGGGCGCGGCCCGGCGAGGCGATCGTCACCGGGTTCCGCCACAGCGCCCAGGTCGTCGGCGCCGCGGCCGTCATCATGATCGCGGTGTTCGCCGGGTTCGTCGGGATGAGCGAGTCGATGAT
This sequence comes from Streptomyces sp. NPDC102437, assembly GCF_044765565.1. Classification (NCBI taxonomy): domain Bacteria; kingdom Bacillati; phylum Actinomycetota; class Actinomycetes; order Kitasatosporales; family Streptomycetaceae; genus Streptomyces; species Streptomyces sp. NPDC102437. The sequence continues at coordinate 64,837 of NZ_JBIWKI010000005.1, forward strand.
CAAGATGATGGGTGTCGGCCTCGCCTCGGCCGTCTTCTTCGACGCCTTCGTCGTCCGGATGACGATCGTCCCGGCCGTGCTCGCCCTGCTCGGCGACCGGGCGTGGTGGCTGCCGAAGTGGCTGGCGAAGGTCGTGCCGCAGGTGGACGTCGAGGGCGAGAAGCTGAGCCACGGCGGGCCGTCGGCGCCCACGCCGGCGCCGGAACCCGCCCCCGATCCCGTACGCGCGTGAGTCGCGGTGAGTGATGCCCCGCGCGGGCCGGCGAGTCGAGGACCATGGATGGTCGGACAGAACCTCCACCGTGAAAGAGAAAGAGAGACCGCGTGTTCGCCGACCGGTGGCAGTGGGCCCGACGCCACCCCCGGGCCGTCGATGTGGCGATCGCCGTGGTGCTGTGGGCCTCCGCGGTCTTCTCCAGCACCCTGACCGGCGCCCGGATCGTCCGCGTCCCGACGCTCGACTTCTCCCTGGTCGCCGTCGTGCCCTCCGCCGTTCTGCTGCTGGGGCAGCGCAGGTTCCCGCGCACGGTGGTCGCGGTGACGACGGTGTGCGGCGGCGTCCTGGGTGTCATGGGCGGCCGCATCGGGTTCGACCCCAGCCCCAGCGTCGTAGGCGCCGCCCTGGTCGCGCTCTATCTCCTGGCCCTGCGCACGGACCTGCGCACGACCGTCACGTACACGGCCGGGATGTCCCTCGCTCTCGCCCTCGTCTCCGTCGGCTGGGGCCACGGCGCGCTGCTGCGGCCCGACCAGATCGGCGCCCTCTCGTGCGTGCTGCTGGCGGGCGCCGTCGGTGAGTCGGTACGGAACCGGCGCGACCATCTCGCCGCCGTGGAGGCACGGGCCGAACTGGCGGAACACACCCGTGAGGAGGAGGCGCGCCGCCGGGTGAGCGAGGAGCGGACCAGGATCGCCCGCGAGCTCCACGACATCGTCGCGCATCACATCGCCCTCGCCCACGCCCAGGCGGCCACCGCCGCGTACCTGCTGCGCAGCCGTCCGGGGCAGGCGCAGGACATGATGGACCAGCTCGCCGGAACCACCTCCTCCGCCCTGCGCGAGCTCAAGGCGACCGTGGGCCTGCTGCGCCGCGAGGGCGACCCGGAGACGCCGCTGGAACCCTCCCCCGGGCTGGCCCAGCTCCCGGAGCTGGTCGCCTCGTTCGAGCGGGCGGGACTCGTCGTCTCGGTGTCGGTGGAGGGCGAGGAGCGGGCCCTGTCGTCGGGCACGGACCTGACCGCGTACCGGATCGTGCAGGAGGCACTGACCAATGTCACAAAGCATGCGGGGTCCGCGACGGCGTCGGTCCGGCTCCGCTACACGCGCCGGCTGCTCTCCCTCACCATCACCGACGACGGACACGAACCCCGCACGGCGGGCGAGCCGGGCTACGGCCTCATCGGCATGCGCGAACGGGCCCTGTCCGCAGGCGGCTGGCTGGCCGCCGGGCACCGGGCGAGCGGCGGTTTCGAAGTGACCACGGAACTTCCCCTGGAGGCCCTGGGAACAGCGGAACCAGACCTCCACCAGGACGACGAGGAGAGGACGGCGCGGTGACCATCCGGGTACTGCTGGCCGATGACCAGGCGCTGCTGGCCGGGACCTTCCGGCTGCTGATCGAGTCGAACGACGACATGGAGGTGGTCGGTGTCGCGGCGGACGGCCGGGAGGCGGTGGAACAGGCCCGCGCCACCACGCCGGACGTGGTGGTGATGGACATCCGCATGCCGGGCATGGACGGGCTGGCGGCCACCGAGGAGATCTGCCGCGACGAGGCGCTTCGACAGACCCGCATCCTCATCCTCACCACGTTCGAGATCGACGACTACGTGGCCGGCGCCCTGCGGGCGGGAGCCAGCGGCTTCCTCGGCAAGGACGTCGGCCCCGAGGAGCTCCTGGACGCGATCCGGACGGTGGCCGCGGGCGACACGCTCCTGTCCCCGACCGCCACCCGGGCCCTCATCACCCGCTACCTGGCCCGCCCGGAGGGCGGTGTCGCCGCGCCCGAGTCCCTGGACGTACTGACCACCCGCGAGCGCGAGGTCATGGCGCAGGCCGCCGAGGGCCTGTCGAACGACGAGATCGCCGCCCGGATGCACGTCAGCCCGCTGACCGTACGCACCCACGTGGGGCGCGCGATGACGAAGCTGGGCGCCCGGCACCGGGCTCAGCTGGTCGCCATGGCCTACCAGTCGGGCCTGGTGCGGGTGGACCCGCCGCAGGGCAGGGGCACGCCCGGGTAGCCCCGGGGCCCGTGTTCCCGGCGCGCGGGGAGGCGGTCCGCTGGCTAGCGTGAAAAGCCGGACCACCCCACCGAACGCGAAGGAGTCAGGGTCATGGCTGTACAACCGGAGGGCACACCGTGCTGGGCCGACGCGATGTTCGCCGACCTGGAGGGCGCGAAGAGCTTCTACGGTGATGTGCTGGGCTGGACGTTCGGCGAGTCCGCGCCCGAGTTCGGCAACTACACGCAGGCGTACGCCGACGGCAAGGCGGTCGCCGCGGTGGTCCCCCCGATGCCCGGCCAGGAGGGCCACTCGGCCTGGTGTCTGTACCTGGCCTCGCCGGACGCCGAGGCCACCGCCGCGAAGATCCGCGACAACGGCGGCGTGACGCTGATGGATCCCATGCAGGTCGGCGAGTTCGGCACGATGCTGCTGGCCCGCGACCCCAGCGGCGTCGTCTTCGGTGTGTGGCAGGCCGGCACCCACGAGGGCTTCGAGGCGCAGAGGGTGCCCGGCGCGTTCTGCTGGGCCGAGGTGTTCACCCGCCAGCCCGAGAAGTCCGACGCGTTCTTCCCCGCCGTCTTCCCGTACTCGATGGTGGAGATGGCGGACGAGCACGTCGACTTCCGGATGTTCAACCTCGGTGACAAGACCGTCATGGGGCGGATGAAGATGGGCGACGAGTTCCCGCCCGAGGTCCCGCCGCACCTGAACGTGTACTTCACCGTCGCCGACTGCGACGCGGCGGTGGCGAAGGCCACCGAGCGCGGCGGCGTCCTGCGGTTCGGGCCGATGACCATGCCGTTCGGCCGGTTCGCCGCGCTGACGGACCCGCAGGGTGCGGCGTTCTCCGTCATCGACGTCAACACGACCGAGGGCGAGATCCCCAAGACGAAGCCGGTGTCCTGAACCGTCATGGCCGAGTCTGCCGCTCCAGCAGTTCGGGCAGGTCGGCGAAGGAGTCGATCACGTGGTCCGGGGTGCCCTCTGCCGCACGGTGCGTCTCGGGGAGGTACTTGCCGGTCCTTACGAGTACGCCGGTGAGCCCCGCGGCCTGGGCCGCCAGCACGTCGGACTCGATGTCGTCGCCCACCATCAGTGCTCCGGACGCGGTGACGCCGAGGTGGGCCAGGGCCGCGGCGAAGAACGATCCGGCCGGTTTGCCGGTGATCTCCGCCTCGGTCCGGGCCGCCCGCTCCAGCCCCAGCAGGAAGGCCCCGGTGTCGAGGTCGAGCCCGGTGGCCGTGCGCCAGTACAGGTTGCGGTGCATGGCCACGAGCCGGGCACCGCGCTGCAGATGGCGGAAGGCGCAATTCAGCTCCGCGTAGCCGAAGGCGTCTCCGGCCCCGCCGATGACGACGACGTCCGGCGCCTCGCCCTCGCCCGCGCCGTCGCCGTCATCGACCAGGGTCACGCCCGTCAGATCGTCCCGGATGTCCCCGGAGTTGATCAGCAGACAGCGGGCGCCGGGGTGGTGTTCGCGCAGGTGCGCCGCGGTGGCAGCGGGGGCGGTGAGGATGTCCTCGGCCGTGACGGGGAAGCCCTGGCCCGCGAGCTTCTCGGCGATCGAGGCGCGGGTGCGGGAGGTGGTGTTGGTGACCAGGACCAGCTGGACGCCCGCCTCGCGCAGGCGCCGCATCGCCGCGACGGTGCCGGGCAGCGGTTTCCACGCCACCGTGAGCACTCCGTCGATGTCGATGAGAACCGATCCGATTCGTCTCATACAACCGACCTTGCCCGAGTTGCGGGGGCGCCGCACATGGGGTTGTTTCGAAGGTAGTGAAGCCTGCTTGGGGGTGAACCACCGTGCTGTTCGCCGACCGCGAGGACGCGGGCCAGCAGCTGGCCGAGTCGCTCCGCCACCTCGAACGGGAGAACCCCGTCGTACTGGGACTGCCTCGCGGCGGAGTCCCGGTGGCCTTCCAGGTGGCCCAGACGCTCGGTGCGGAACTCGATGTGATCGTCGTCCGCAAGCTCGGCGTGCCGCACCACGAAGAGGTGGCGTTCGGCGCCATCGGCGAGGGCGGGGTCCGGGTCATCAACGACGACGTCGCCTCCCGGCTGCGGTCCGGGAAGCAGGATCTCGCGGCGGTCGAACGGGTCGAGGCGGCGGAGCTCGTACGGCGGGCGCAGGTGTACCGGGCCGGCCGGGCACGTACCCCGCTCGCAGGCCGGACGGTGATCGTCGTGGACGACGGCATCGCGACCGGTGCCACCGCCGAGGCGGCCTGCCTGGTGGTACGGGCACAGCAGCCGGCCCGCGTGGTGGCGGCCGTGCCGGTGGCGCCGCCGGACGCGGTCGTGCGGCTGCGCCGGAGCGCGGACGAGGTGGTGTGTCTGTCGGTGCCGCGCCTGTTCTACGCGGTCGGCGAGTGGTACCGGGACTTCACGCAGACCTCCGACGAGGAGGTCGTCTCGCTGCTGGCACAGGCCCGGAACAGCGGACATGTGACGCCGGGCTGCGACTGAGCGGGGGCGCCCGCTCGGCCGACCACGACCCGGCGTCGTGGTCAGCCCGCGCAGTACGCGTCCCGCTCGGGCCGGGTCCCGGTGTTCAGGAACGTGGTGACCGCGCCGTCGCCGCAGGCGTTCCCGTTGCCCAGGTACATGCCGTGCCCACCGTGGTCGACGGCGACCATACGGGCCCGGTCCCCGAAGGCCGCCCGCATCTTCAGGGCGCCGGAGTAGGGCGTCGACGGGTCGCGCAGGCCCTGGATCATCAGGACGTTGGACGGTCCCTGGTCCGTGATCCTGGTCGGTTCCTCTGCGGGGGCGTCCTTCCAGAAGGCGCACGGGGTGACGTTCACCGGAATCCCGGCGGTCAGCGGATGCCTGGCGCGGTCGGCGGCGACGGCGCGCCGGTACGAGGGGACGGTGCCCCGCCAGCGCACGTCGTTGCAGACCACGGCCATCGAGACCGCCGCGTCCGCGTCCGGCAGCGGCCCGGCCAGTGCGGCAGGCAGCACGGGCTTCACCGAGGTGCTCCTGGCCGCCTGGACGAGCCCGGCGAAATCGGCAAAGGCGTCGTCGCCGTACATGGCCATCTGGAGCGCCTGACGCAGCCGGTTGCCGGTCAGCGGAACGCCCGGCGTGGTGGACTCCCTCGGCTCCCGGTCCAGCCGCGCCGCCAGACCCAGCACCAGCGGCCGCACGTCCTCGGCCCGTCGCGCGAGCCGCAGCCCCGCCCCCTCCCTGGCCGGTTCGGAGGCCCACCGCGCGAAGTCGGGGAACCGGTCCTCCGCCCCCACCGCCATGTTCGCCATCCAGCCCTGCGCGACGCGTGAAGGGTTCGGGTCGCCGCTGCTGTCCAGCACCCAACGGTCCGTGTGCTGCGGGTACTTCTGCGCGTACACGGCGCCGACGTAGGTGCCGTACGAGATCCCCCAGGCCGACAGCTTCTCCTCGCCGAGCGCCTGCCGGAAGCGGTCGATGTCCCGCACCTCGTTGGCCGTGGTGAGGCTCCGCAGCACCGCTCCGCCGTTGCGCGCGCAGGCCTCGGCGATGCGCCGGGAGCGCGTCACGTTCCCGGTGATCGAGCCGTCGGCGGCGGGCCAGGACCGCATGTTCACCAGCTCCCGGTCCTCCGGTTCGAGCCCGCAGCCCGCCTTCGTGCTGCCGCCGACCCCGCGCGGGTCGAGGCTCACGATGTCGTACCGCCCCTCCGTCGCCTGCCGCAGCCGCTCCCCCTTCTCCGTCACCCGCTGCACCCCGGATGTACCCGGACCCCCGGCGATCACCACCAGCGTCCCGCGCCGCGCGGCGGGCCGGTCACTCGGGACCCGGGTCACCGCGAGCGAGAGCTGCGGGCCGTCCGGGTCCCGGTAGTCCAGCGGCACGGGCAACTCTGCGCACTCCCGCCCGACGGGCCCGCCGGCCGTGTCGCAGGGCCGCCAGGAGAGCGCGGGCGCGGTGTTGGCCGAGGCGACGGCTCGCGGGGTCGCGGCCCCGGTGAGAACGGTGGCGACGGCGGTGACGGACAAGGCGACGAACGCGGCGGATTTTCCGTAAGTCCTCATGCCACAAGGCTGGTTGAGCCCGCCCCCGCAGCCCATCCGGGAGGCATGACGGTACGCGGTGGGGTTAGCCCCCGGCGAACTCTCCGGCCTTCACACCCGCCACGAAGGCGGCGAAGGAGGCGGGGGAGGCGTTCAGCACGGGGCCGCCGGGGCTCTTGGAGTCCCGGACGGGGACCGTGCCGAGCGGGGCGACGAGGTTCGCGGCGACCTCGATGCAGTTGCCGCCGTTGTTGCTGTACGAGGACTTGAACCAGCGGGGGGACTCCGTCGTGGTCGTCACGGGGTGCCCTTTCGTGCCTCTTTGATCATGGCCAACGATGCCGCCTGGGACAGCGCTTCGGCCTGTAGCTGATGGTAGGACGCCAGCAGGGGGAGAACCAAGGTCGTATCGCGTTCCAGGTGGCCCCGCATCTGAGACTCCGCGTACGCGACGGCGGACAGGTCCGACAGCGTCAGCAGGAGAACGGGCTGCGCAGCTCGCTCCGGCGGGCGCGCTGAGTATCCCGGGCGCCGCTCTCGTCACGCTTCCGCTCCGCCGTCCGTCAGTGCAGTGAGGGCGCGGCAATAACGCCACCGCGAACGCAGCCGCGACCGTGACGGACAGCGAGGGAGAGACATCATGCAGGCACGTATCGAGAACCCGGCCGAGATCATTCCCGAGGCCCTGCCGCCCGTACTGGGCCTGGTCAAGGCCATCAGCAAGGGCGGGCTGCCGGAGACCACGCTCGAACTGGTCGGTCTGCGGGTCAGCCAGATCAACGGCTGCACCTTCTGCGTCGACGGGCACGTACGCAACGCCAGGAAGGCCGGGGAGAGCGACGAGCGGCTGTTCGCCGTGTCGGCCTGGAGCGACGCGCCGTACTTCACCGACGCCGAGCGTGCCGCGCTGGCGCTCGCGGAGCACGCGACCCGGCTCAGCGACCGCTCCGATCCGGTGCCGGACGCCATCTGGGACGAGGCCGCCCGCCACTTCGACGAGAAGCAGCTCTCCGCGCTGGTGCTCGCGATCGGTCTGACGAACCTGTTCAACCGCATCAACGTGACCACCAAGCAGCCCCCGGGCAAGACCTGGTAGGCCACGCGCCGGGCGCACCCCCGGGCGATAGCCTGGGGGTGCAGCAGGCAGGAGAAAAGTGCCCATGGGAACCCCGAACCCGCAAGGTTCCGTCGTCGCGGTGATCGCGCTCGGCGGTGCGATCGGGGCGTCCGCCCGCTACGGGGCCGCGCTGATCTGGCCCACCGCCCCGGGCGGCTTCCCGTGGACGACGCTGCTCGTGAACGCCGTCGGATGTGCGGTGATCGGCGTCTTCATGGTCGTGATCAGCGAGGCGTGGACGGCACACCGGCTGGTACGGCCGTTCTTCGGTACGGGGGTACTCGGCGGGTTCACCACGTTCTCGACGTACGCGGTGGACATCCAGCGCCTGCTCGACGGCGGCCGGCTCCGTGCCGGTCTGGGGTATCTGGGACTGACACTGTTCGCGGCTCTCGCGGCGGTGTGGAGTGCGGTGTGGGCGACCCGCCGCGTGCTGGCCTGGAGGCAGTCATGACGACGCCGGGGACGGAACGGGGCCTGCGCCTCACGGTTCTCGTGGGCGAGTCCGACGGGTGGCACCACCGGCCGGTCTTCACGGAGATCGTGCACCGGGCGCACCTGGCCGGGCTGTCCGGCGCCAGCGTGTTCCGGGGCATCGAGGGCTTCGGCACGTCGTCGATGATCCACACGCAGCGGCTGCTCTCGCTGAGCGAGGACCTGCCGGTGGCGGTCGTGATCGTGGACACCGAGGCACGGATCAGGGCGTTCCTGCCGCTCATCGGGGAACTGGTCGCGGGCGACGGAGTGGCCTTCCTGGACGAGTGCGAGGTCGTGCGCTTCGGCGACGAACAGGAGCAGGAGCGGGAGCGGGGCCGTTGAACTGGCTGCTGGTGATCGTCGGAGCGGCGGTCGGGGCTCCGTTGCGGTATCTGACCGACCGGGCGGTGCAGTCCCGGCACGACAGCGTCTTCCCGTGGGGGACGTTCACGATCAATGTGTCGGGTTCGCTGATCCTGGGCCTGCTGACCGGCGCGGTGGCGGCCGGCGCCGCCTCCTCGCATCTGCAACTGCTGATCGGCACGGGGCTGTGCGGGGCGCTCACCACGTACTCGACGTTCAGCTACGAGACGCTGCGGCTGGCGGAGGACGGCGCGAAGTCCTACGCGTTGGCCAATGTCGTGGGGAGCGTCGCGGCGGGAATGGGCGCGGCGTTCGCCGGGGTCGCACTGGCGCGGGCGCTCTGGTCGTAAGAGCTGTGGCCCTGCGGTCGGCGTCCCCTGCCACCGCAATGCGAGACGGTGGCAGGGGAACGCCGTTGGGGAGGAACCGTCGCCGAGCGCCGGGCGATTCAACCCGTTTCGCGCGGACAGCGGCCCGTCAGACGCCGACGCTAGGCAACCGCCGGCGCCCCGCACCGGGCACCACGCCGGTGCCGTCGCCCGGCGCCACTCCAACAGCAGGCACCGCGCCGCCCCCGGCCCCGTACCGCCCTTGATCCACCGGCGCCCGCGGTGATTCGCTGCGTGAAGCACCGCATGATCCGCGAGCGAAGTGAGAGGCCCTCCAGTGCCGGACAGCAGCACCACCGTTCCGTCTCGCCCCGTCACCGTCGTCACCGGCGGCAGCCGGGGGATCGGCGCCGCGACCTGTATCCGTCTGGCGAGGGACGGGCATGACCTCGCGCTGGGCTTCGTGAGCAACGCCGAGGCCGCCGAGCGGACCGCGGCGGCGGTACGGGCCGCCGGGGCGCGCTGCGTCACCGTGCGGGTGGACACCGCCGAGGAGGCCGAGGTGGAACGGCTCTTCGACACGGCGGCCGAGCAGCTCGGGCGCGTGACCGGGCTGGTCAACAACGCGGGGGTGACGGGCCCGCTCGGGCGGCTCGCCGACACCTCCGCCGAGACGCTGCGCCGCGTCGTGGACGTGAACCTCCTCGGCTACCTGCTGTGCTGCCGCCGGGCCGCGAAGGACATGGCGGCCGGCGGGGCGGGCGCGATCGTCAATGTCTCATCGGCCGCCGCCACCCTCGGCAGCCCCGGTGACTTCGTCCACTACGCCGCCACGAAGGCGGCGACGGACGCGCTGACGATCGGGCTCTCCAAGGAGCTGGGGCCCGACGGCATCCGGGTCAACGCGGTCGCCCCCGGCATGATCGACACCGATATGCACGCCACGGCGGGCGATCCCGGCCGCGCGGACGCGGCCGTCCCCGGAATCCCGCTCGGCCGCGTCGGATCCGCCCCGGAGATCGCGGCCGCCATCGCCTGGCTGCTGTCCGGCGAGGCGTCCTACGTGACCGGGACGGTCCTGCGGGTCGCGGGCGGCCGGTAGCGGGGCGCGGACCGGGCGGCGCCGGCAGCGGGGCCGCCCTGCCCGGCGGCAGGACGTCGCGCGCGTTACCCGCCGCACCGGACGTCCCGGCCGGCGCGCGCTACCCGCCTCGGTTGGCGCGGCGCTGCTTCGCGGCGGCGCGTGCCTCCGCGGTGGGCTGGTCGGAGCGGCGGGACCGGCCCGCCTTCGCAGGGGCGTTGCCCTGGCCCCGGAAGGGCACGCGCCTGGGGCGTTCCGTCGCCGGTGGTGCGCTGCCGTCGACGGGCATCCCCGAGGGCTTCCGCGCGCCGGTGATCCGGCTCAGTTCGGCCTCGCCCGAGCGGACCTGGGCGATCTTCGGGGTGATCCCGGCGTCGGCCATCAGCCGGGTCATCTCCCGGCGCTGTCCCGGCAGCACCAGCGTGACGACGCTGCCGGACTCCCCGGCACGGGCGGTACGGCCGCCGCGGTGCAGGTAGTCCTTGTGGTCGCTCGGCGGATCGACGTTGACGACCAGGTCCAGGTTGTCGATGTGGATGCCGCGCGCCGCGACGTTCGTCGCGACCAGCACCGTGACCTGCCCGTTCTTGAACCGGTCCAGGGTGCGGGTGCGCTGCGGCTGGGACTTTCCGCCGTGCAGCGCGGCGGCCCGCACCCCGCTGCCGAGCAGATGGTCGGTGAGCTTGTCCACGGCGTGCTTGGTGTCCAGGAACATGAGCACCCGGCCGTCGCGGGCCGCGATCTCGGTCGTGGTGGCGTACTTGTCCGCGCCCTGCACGTAGAGGACGTGGTGTTCCATCGTCGTCACGGCACCGGCCGCCGGGTCGACCGAGTGGACCACCGGGTCGTGCAGGTAGTTGCGTACGAGCAGGTCGACGTTACGGTCCAGGGTCGCCGAGAACAGCATCCGCTGGCCCTGCGGCAGCACCTGGTCGAGCAGTTCGGTGACCTGCGGCATGAACCCCATGTCGCACATCTGGTCGGCCTCGTCGAGAACGGTGACGGAGACCCGGTCCAGCCGGCAGTCGCGGCGCTCGACGAGGTCCTTGAGCCGGCCCGGGGTGGCGACGACGACCTCGGCGCCGCCGCGCAGCGCGGTGGCCTGCCGGCCGATCGACATGCCGCCGACGACGGTGGCCATCCGCAGCTTCAGCGCGCGGGCGTACGGGGTGAGTGCGTCGGTGACCTGCTGGGCCAGTTCCCGGGTGGGGACGAGGACCAGGGCCAGCGGGCGGCGGGCGTCGGCCCGGTTGCCCGCGATCCGGGCCAGCAGGGCCAGGCCGAAGGCGAGCGTCTTGCCGGAGCCGGTCCGGCCACGGCCCAGCACGTCGCGCCCCGCGAGCGAATTCGGCAGGGTGGCCGCCTGGATCGGGAACGGCGTGGTGACGCCCTCGGCGGTGAGCGCCGACCGCAGCGCCTCGGGCAGGTCCAGCTCGGCGAAGGCCGAAATTGCGGGCAGCGCCGGGGTGATGGTCTTCGGCGCCGCGAACTCCCCCTGCACGGGGGCGGGCCTGCGGCTGCCGGAACGGGGACGGAAATATCGGTCGTTCGAACGTGCTGTGCGGTCGCGGTCCATACGGAACCCTTCCTCGACAGGGCGCGTATCGAGGAATTCGCTGCGGCGGCGGGCGGCGCAGGAATCGCAAGAACGGGCCATTGACAAGCCTGGACTGGGACAGGCCCTGAGCCCGGCTGCGAAAAAGAGCCGCGCCCGGAGTGGCCCGGAACGGCTCGGGCGGGCGCCGGACGGCGCGGACGACAGCGAACCGGGGCCCGCACCCTCAGGTGCGGGCCCCGATCGTGCAAGTCGTCACAGCGCGTCGGCGCCGGAGCGATCAGGCCGGGGTGATGTTCTCCGCCTGCGGGCCCTTCTGGCCCTGCGTGACATCGAAGTTGACCCGCTGGCCTTCCTGGAGCTCACGGAAGCCGGTGGCCGCGATGTTCGAGTAGTGGGCGAAGACATCGGGGCCGCCGCCGTCCTGCTCGATGAAACCGAAGCCCTTCTCCGCGTTGAACCACTTGACGGTGCCAGTAGCCATATTTCGTCTCCTTCATGGGGGGCAGTTCTCGGGGATCCGCGTGGCGCGGACCCCACGTCGCCGCGATGATTACCCCATCCGGAAAAAGCACCGGAAAACACAGCAGGACAACCCTCGGCACATGGACCGAGGGTTGCACTTGGAGTCTTCGGGAACCACAACTGCAACTGCTTCCAGAATAACACGGCGGGAGCAAGCGCACAGGAAAAGTAATTCCGGTCCGCCGGATTCGAATTAAAATCGCGCGGAATTCACTTCCGCCGCAAATCAAAATTCACGCGACCGGTCCGGACACTCGCGATCCCGCCACCGGACCCCGCACCGACCCCTCCCCCGGCCCCTCATCCGACCCCCATCCCGGACACGCCGCTCCGGAGGACAGTTGATGACGGCCTGACCAGCAGTCATAATGCACGTGTAGCCCTTCACGCATCCCCCGTCGTGAAGGGCTACACCCATGCCCGCACATCATGCATGCGTGCGTCATGCACCTTTTGTCCGTGGTGAATTCACACGGAACCCGTCGATTTCACGAGCAGGGGACTCCCCTCGTGGTCCCCTGCTCGTGTTTTTTCGAGTTAACAGTGACGTTGCGTGTTTACGCAAGTCCGTTCCCGTACCGCGCCCACCGTGCTGAGAACGAGGCGTCAGGGTTCGTTACAGTACGAGCCCGTTGACCGAATCAACGATCGTGAAGAACCTCGATCGCACGGGAGCGGATACGTGGGGGGCCGGATGGACAGCGCCGAGGAACGCACGCCGGAGCTGCGGACGTTGCAGCAGAAGGTCGAATACATGGTGGAGAAGACCTTCCCCGGCCAGAAGATCTCGGGGCGTTTCTTCGCCGATCTGGTCAAGGAACGCGGCGGCTCCCTCTCGCACAGCTACTTCTCCAACATCCTGGCCGGCAAGGTCACCCAGCCCTCCGAGGACATCCTCAAGGCGCTCGGCCTGGGCTTCGGCGTGGACTGGCGGTTCTTCAAGGAGGAGTCCGAGGTGGTCGACGACGTGGTCGCCGGGCTCCAGTTCCTCGCGATGCGGCGTACGGGGGAGATCAGCGGAGTGGCCGGGCGCGGCCTCGACGAGGACGGTCTCCCGCCGGAGCTGCTGCAGTTCGCGCTCTCGCTGCTGGAGGACGCCAAGGGCCGGCAGGGCCCGGCCGAAGGCGGCGGCGTCCACGGCGAGCCGGAGAAGTAGATCTCCATGTCGCTGCGCGAACTACGAAAGGAGTGCGAGGCCGGGCTCGCCGACCTGCCCATCCCCGCGCCCTTCTCCATCGACGCACTGGTGGCGAACATGGAAGCGGCCCGCGGCCGCACCATCGTGCTGCACGAGATGCCCGACCGGCTGGCCCGGGTCAACGCTGCCTGCGGGCTGCGGCTGAAGACCGGCGGGACCAGCTTCGTGCTCTACCGCCGCCGGCCGACCGCGTACCAGACCCAGCACGTCATCCTGCACGAGCTGTGCCACGAGTGGTTCGACCACGGCACCTCCCTCGACGCGGAGCAACTGCGGCGCCTGCTGCCGGTCTTCGACACCTCGCTGATCAGCAGGGTCCTCGGGACCGAGCCCCCGCCGTCACCACCGTCCCCGACGTCACCGGTCGCCGCCGAGATCGTGGACGCGCTCCGGTCGGGGGACGGCGCCGTGCAGGCCCGCGCGCAGTACGACACCCACGACGAGCGCATGGCCGAGTTCGGCGCCTCGCTCATTCCCCGCATGGCCATGGACGTGACGAGCGACGACATGGTGGGCCGGCTGGCCAACTCCCTGTCCCGCCCGGTCGCCACCAACCGCCGTCGCGGCCTGTTCCGCCGCTCCTGAACACCGCACACTCCCCCGTCCCCCTCCCCACCCCGAGGACTCCGCCGTGACCCCGCTCGACCTCGCCGGCTATCTCGTGGCCGTCCTGATGACGGCCGTCGCCCTGTGGCGCATGCCCGCCGCCCTGTGGGGCGACGAAGAAGACAAGCGCCGCCGGGCCCTGTGGGGCTGCTACGCGGGCTTCGCCGCCGCCCTGTGGACCAAGACGCAGGCTGTACGCATCGCGCTCAACGACAGCGCCGTCACCGACCTCGCCGTCCTGATCAAGCACTACACGGCGACGATCGCGATCCTGGCGATCCTCAGCTACATCGTCGCGATCTACGGCCGGTACCCCGACGGCGGCGCCGTCCCGCGCCACGTACGGTTCGCCCGCGCCATCCAGCAGGTGGCGGCCAAGGCGTCGATCGCCACGCTGATCCTGCTGACGGTGCTGTTCTTCACGGTCGTCGACCGCTCCGTCCCCTCGGACCGCTTCGTCGCCGACCACGCGGGACAGTGGGGTGCCACGCTGTACATGAGCGTGTTCTACCTCTACCTCGGTGCCGCGTCCGCAGTCTGCGCGTACCAGTGGGCGCTGGCCACCGCCGGTGCCGGGCTGCGTCATCTGCGGGTGGGCCTCGGGATGATGACGTTCGCGATGTTCATCGGGGTCGGCTATACCGTCAGCCGGACCCTGTTCCTGTGGGTCAGCGTCATCGACAACCCGAGCGAGTCCTTCGCGCTCCGCTTCGACGAGATCACCGAGGCCGCGCAGGTGGTGCTGTTCGCCTTCTTCGCCGTGGGCGCCTCCATCCCCGCCCTCAGCAAAGGGCAGCGCCGCGCGAAGCTCTGGCGGGCCCAGGTCAAGCTGCACGGCCTCTGGCGCGAGCTGATGACCGCGTTCCCCGAGCAGCCCTTCGACCCCCCGGCCTCGCTGGCCCGCGAGCTCACCCGCTTCGACACCCCCGCGGACCTGCGCATCGACCGCTGGGCCGCCGACATCGCGGACGCGGTGGAGAAGCTGCGCCACTACGTGCCCGACACCCTGCTCCCGGCCGCGAAGGACGCCGCCGCGGCTGACGGCGTCACGGACGCGGAGCGGGCTGGCCCGCTCGCCGAGGCGTACTGGATCAAGGCGGCGCTCACCGCGAAGAACGGCGGGGCGTCCGCCTCCACCGCCGCGGCGGTCGAGACCCAGCACGCCACCGACCAGGACGGCGAGGTGGCCTGGCTGGTCCGGGTCGCCACCGCCTACCGGACGGTCCCGCAGGACCGGGCTGCGCAGGTACTTGCGGCCACCCTGCCCGCCGCCGTACCCGGCCCGTCCGCCGCAACCGCGACCGCAACGCCCCGCACGGCCTCCACCGAGGAGACAGCATGACCTCCACCGACACCCCTGGCCCCACCGGCACCCCCGCCACCACCGACACCCCTGCGCCACCGGACAACGCCGCCGCGCGCACCGTTACCGATGTCTTCCAGCCCCGCAACGTCCTGCTGATCGGCATGCTCGGCATCGGCCTGGCCGCCGCCGGACACTGGACCGGCCTGCTCTGGGGATTCCTCGGCGCCCTGTGCGCGGGCCTCATACCCGCCGGGTACATCGAATGGGAGCGCGGACGCGGCACCTGGGGCGACCGCCATGTCGTCGACCGCACCAAGCGGGCGCCGATCTTCTTCGTCATCCTCGGCTCCATCGGCACCGGTTCGGTGGTGATGGTGCTGGGCCACGCCCCCACCGGCATCCTCGCGGCGATGCTCGCCCTCTGGGCGATGACCGTGGTGCTGCTGGCCGTCAACACCGTCTGGAAGATCTCGGTGGACGCCGCGGTCGCCTCGGCGGTCGTCGCCCTGCTCGCCGCGGTCCACTCTCCGTGGTGGCTGCTCGGCTACCTGATGACGGTCGCCGTGTGCTGGTCGCGGGTCGCGCTCGGCTACCACTCGATGGCCCAGACGGCCGCTGGAGGGGCGCTGGGGGCCGCGACGGCGGGCGCGTTCCTGTTTGTCTGATTCCTCCGTTGAAACAGTGGATCAGGCGGGTACAGGTGCCCCCGTGCCGAACTTCGAGATCACCAACGCAAGCGCCGACGACCTGACGATGCTGGCCGAATGGGCCCACGAGGAGAGCTGGAACCCCGGGCTGACCGACCGTCACGCCTTCTTCGCCGCCGATCCGCGCGGCTTCCTGATCGGCCGGCTCGACGGGGAACCGGTCTCCTGCGTCTCCGTGGTCCGTTACGGCACCGGCTTCGGCTTCCTCGGCTTCTACCTCACCCGCCCACGTCTGCGCGGCCAGGGGTACGGCATCCAGCTCTGGCGGGCCGGCATGGCACGGCTGGACGGGCGCAACGTCGGCCTCGACGGGGTGGTGGCCCAGCAGCCCAACTACCGCAAGTCCGGCTTCCGTTCCGCGTGGACGAACATGCGCTACGAGGGCCTGCCGCCCGCCGGTCCGCCCGCCCCGGCCGGTACGGAGCTGGTCGACGGCCGCTCCGTACCCTTCGACCGGCTCGCCGCCTACGACCGCCGCTTCTTCCCGGCCGACCGCGACAGCTTCCTCGCGCCGTGGATCGCCCACCCCACCCGTACCTCGCTCGCCGCCGTCCGCGACGGGGAGTTGTGCGGCCTGGCCGTGCTGCGGCCCTGCCGTACGTCCTCCCGGATCGGCCCCGTGTACGCCAAATCGCCCGAGGTGGCCGGGGCCCTGGTCAGTGCGCTGGCGGCGGCCGACCCCGGTGTGCCGGTCGCGGTCGACGTGCCGGACGTCAACCCGGCGGCCGTGCGCCTGGCCGAACAGCTGGGCCTCACCCCGTCGTTCGAGACCGCCCGGATGTACACGGGACCGGCGCCGGACATCGACCACGGCGGGCTTTTCGGCATCACCAGCCTGGAACTGGGCTGACGCGCCCCGTCCGAACGGCGTCAGGAGGTACCGAGCAGCTCCGGCTCCGGATCCGGCTCCGGTTCCGGTTCCGGCTTCCGGCCCGGGCCGGTGCCGGACGCTTCCCGCTCCGGTTTCCGGCCCGGGTCCGGCTGCGGCTTCAGGCACCGGGCGCGGGAGGCCATCACCGCTATGTCGTCCTCGGCCCCCGGGCCGAACCGTTCGAGGACGTCGTCCAGCAGGTCCTCCAGGCTGCCGTCGGCCGACAGGGTCAGCTCCTTCAGCCGGCCGACCGAGGCATCGATGTCCTCACCGCGCCGCTCGACCAGCCCGTCCGTGTACAGGAACAGCACCGTGCCCGGGTCGAACTCCACCAGCGTCGTCCGGTACCCGCCGAACCCGGTGCCGAGCGGCGGCCCCACCGTCATCTCGTCGCACACCCTGGCGCCCGCCCGCGGATCGATCAGCACGAGCGGCAGATGCCCGGCGCTGGCCACCTCGCACGCCCCGCCGAAGCGGTCGACGACGGCCAGCAGACAGGTCGCCGCCCGGTCGAGACCGGACCGCTCGACCAGCCGGTCCAGGCGTTCCAGGATGCGGTGCGGGGGCAGATCGTCGTCGGCGAACATCCGCAGCAGGGAGCGGTAGTGGCTCATGGCGACCGCGGCCTCCACCCCGTGCCCCATCACGTCGCCCATCGCCTTGAGATGCCGCCCGTCCCGCAGCGGGATGACGTCGAACCAGTCGCCGCCGACCAGCACGCTCCGGTCGGCCGGCAGGTAGCGGGTGGCGATCTCGATGTGCGGGTGCGGCGGGCGCGGCTCGGACAGCAGGGAGCGCTGGAGCTCCAGGGCGATGGTGTGCTCGTGGGCGTACCGGCGGGCGTGGTCGAGATCGACGGCGGCCCGTCCGGCGAGCTCCCGGGCGACCACCACGTCCTCGTCCGTGAAGACCGGTGAGTCGCCCGCCCGGATCAGGGCGAGGACGCCGAGCGGGCCGCTGCGCACGGTGACGGGCACGATGACCGCCGAGTGCATCCCGAGGGCCCGGTAGGCGGCGAGCCGTTCCGGGCCGGGGGCCGAGCGGACGAGCTGTTCGTCGGTGGTGAGGTTCTCCACCACCGGCTGGTTGGTCGCCAGGCAGCGCTGTACGGCCGCACCCTCCTGGTAGTCGATGTACTCGCCGCTCAGCCCGAAACCGGCCAGCTCGTCGCGGAGCGCGGGCACGGACCGCTGCGCCGCCCGGCGCAGCCTCAGTACACCGGGCGGTGCGGGCCGGACCGGCGGGGCGACATCGGGTGGGAACACCTCGACCGTCGCGATGTCCGCCAGCCCCGGCACGACGAGTTCGGCCAGTTCGGCACAGGTGGTGTCCATGTCGAGCGTGGTGCCGATCCGGGCGGCGGCGGTGTCGAGCAGCGTCAGATGGCGCCGGGCCTGCTCCAGCTCCCGCTGCCCCTGGTCCGAGGGCATGACCTCCAGCACGATCCCGGCCAGCCCCACGATCCGCCCGTCGATCTCCAGCCGGTGGTACGCCCCGTGCCAGTACCGCCGGACCGTGGTGGCCGCGGCCGTGAATCCGCTGGACGTGATCTCGCGGGACTTCCCGTCGGCGAGCACCGCCCGCATCATGTCCTCGCGCGCGTCGACTCCGGGCAGCACCTCGGAGACGGTGCGCCCCAGGTGCTCGGCGGCCGGGACGCCGTTGAGCCGTTCGAGGGCGGGGTTGACGTACAGATAACGCAGCGTGGTGTCGAGCACGCCCACCCCGGCCATCGTGCCGTCGACCAGTGCGGCCAGGGCGCTGGGGTCGAACGGCGCGGGGCCGTCGGCGTACATATCGGCCTGCACGTCAACCTCCTGCGACGGGCGCGGAACACCCGCGGCCCGGGCCTCAATCGTCAGCCGCCCGGCCCTGCCGCGCATCCGCAGCCGGGCGTCCCTGTTCCCGCCGTCGGTATCCGTGCGGGCCGGGGTCACGCGCGCCCCGGCCCCCGCACCATGCGCCCCGGTCCCCGCGTCAGCTGAGCGGGTGCGAGGTCCGGCCGGAAGCCTCGTCGATCTCGTCGTGTGCCTTCGTCAGCATCTTCATCGCCAGTTCGTTGAGCGCTCTGGCGCCCGCGATCTCCTCGCCCACTCTCGGCTGGTTCTTGTCGGAAGGATGGCGGCTCGCGTATCCGTGGGCCCGCACCTCGCTCCCGTCCGGAAGCCGCACCAGGGCGGCCGCGCGGGTGCGGTGGGTGTCCTCGTCGAATTCGAGCTCGATGTGCCATCCGACGGTTGTCATCACCATGACGATCACCTCCCTACCAGGGTGCGCCCGTTCCCCCGCCTCTGCACCACGGCGCCAGGGGAGTGTCCGCGGGCGCGCCCCGTCACGCCCCGAGCAGGTCCAGGTCGAGGGTGCCGTCCACCGCCGGGGCGTCCGACGGCAGCGCGAGGGCGGCCCCGACCGGCCCGGGTAGCGGGCCCAGCCCCAGCAGCCCGGCGACGATCCGGGCCGTCAGCGCGTGCCACCGTCCGGCGCGCCGGAGCATCGCGTGGTCGCTGCCCCTGATCGCCACCAGGCAGGAGCGGGCACCGGCCGGCCGGGCACGGGCGGTGAGGCGCTGGGAGGCGCGGGGGCTGGTGATCCGGTCCCGGGTGCTGTGCAGCAGGACGATGTCGCGGCCCGCCAGCTGGTCGACCGGGTCGTCGTCCGGACACCACGGGGCGAGACCGACCACCCCGCGCACCAGCGGATGCCCGGCCGCGCGGAGGGCGGCGCGGGCGCCCATCGAGTGGCCGACCAGGACCACGGGGATCTCCCCCGCCTCGCGGCGCAGCGCGTCCAGGGCGCGTACGGCGTCGTGCAGCGGGTCCTCGCGGGGACCGTTCCAGCCCCGGTGGGCGTAGCGGGCGGTACGTACGAGAACGTCTCCGGGGCAGTCGCCCGTCGCCCCGGCGATGGACCGGGCGAACGGGCGCATCCGTACGGCGGGCAGGTTCAGCGGACCGGGCGGCGGCGCGGCCAGCCCGGTCTCCGCCCCGCCGTGCAGCAGGAGCACGGCCGCGGACGGGCAGCGCGCGGACGGCGGTCGTGCCATTGCCTACCTCCTGGTGCGGGAGCCGGACCCGTACCGAGCATGCTGTACGGACACGCTCACGGAAAACCCGGCAGCGCCGGACCACGGAGGAAACGAAATGGGATCGTCACCGCAACTCGGCCTGTCCGCCCCGGACTTCACCCTGCCGGGCGGTCTGCTCACCGGCGAGGAGGGCGAGGAGTTCGAACGCCGCGACTACACCCTCTCCGAGGCGCGCGGCCGGTCCGTGGTCCTCGCGTTCTACCCAGGTGACAACACGGCCGTCTGCACCAAGCAGCTCTGCTCGTACTCCTCGGGTCTGGAAGCCTTCGGCGAGCTCGACGCGGAGGTCTGGGCGATCAGTCCACAGGGTGTGGACAGCCATGAGTCGTTCGCCCGCGCCCACGGCCTGCGGATGCCGCTGCTCGCGGACACCGGACGGGAGACCGCCCGCGCGTACGGCGTCGCGGCGCCCGGGATCGGGGTGCGCCGGTCGGTGTTCCTCATCGGGCCCGACGGGGTGCTGCGCTGGAAGCACGTCGCGCTGCTCGGCGCCACGTTCCAGTCGGCGGCCAAACTGACCGAGCAGCTCTCCGGCATCAAGAACGGGTAAAAGTCTGCCGGAAACCGGCAGTACCCACTGCCGGGCAATCGTGGGATCATCCAGCCAGTTCGACGGAAATACTCGGGGGATTTCGAAGATCGGGGGGTGAACCGCGTGACCCTGTTGCTCGGTCTCGGCATTGCGGGAATCGTTCTGCTCGTCGTCTCCCTGATCTTCGACGGAATCTTCGAAGGGCTCTTCGGGGGCGTGCTGAGCGGCTTCTTCGACGGTCTCCTGTCCCTTCCCGTCATCGCCGGATTCTTCTCGATGCTCGGATTCACAGGCGCGATCGTGCTCGGCACCACCGGGCTCGGCACGGTCGCCGCGATCGCTGCCGGAGCCCTGGCCGGGATCGTGGCGGCCTCGCTGACCTGGAAGTTGAGCAAGGCGCTGATGCGGGACCAGACCGACGCCACCCCACGCGGCGACGACCTCGTCGGTACGTCCGGCTCGGTCGTCACGGCCATCCCTGCCGACGGCTACGGCGAGGTCCTGCTGCGACTCGGGGGCCAACCGGTGAAGCTCGCCGCGAAGAGTCCGGTGCCGGTCGAACGCGGCGCCGAGATCTGGGTGGAGGCCGCGCTGTCGACCACCTCGGTCGTCGTCCGCCCCGTCGAGCGCTGACCACCGCCCAACCGATACACCCGCGGTGCGCCGCACCGAACCGCGCCGTACCGCCCGACTCGAACTGCCGCCCCCTTCAGGGAGGCAGGGGGGACATCTTCATGAGCCCAGTCGTGATCTCAGTCATCGGAGTCGTCGTACTCCTGGTACTCATCGGCCTCGCCGTCATCACCCGTTACAAGGTCGCCGGGCCCAGCGAGGCGTTCATCATCACCGGACGCCGCGGCAAGAAGTCGACCGACCCGGTGACCGGCCGCACCAGCATCGACAACAGCGGCCAGAAGGTCGTGGTCGGCGGCGGAGTCTTCGTGGTCCCGTTCGTCCAGCAGAAGTTCACCCTGGACCTGTCCAGCCGGCAGATCCCGGTGTCCGTGCGCGGCGCCGTGACCCTGCGCGGCGTGAAGTCCAACCTCGACGGCGTCGCGATCGTCAAGGTGGGCGGAAGCGACGAGACGATCCGCGCCGCGGCCCAGCGCTTCCTCCAGCAGCAGGACGGCATCGTCCGCTTCACCCAGGAAGTGCTCTCCGGTGCACTGCGCGCCATCGTCGGCCGGATGTCGGTCGAGGACATCATCCGCGACCGGGCGGCGTTCGCCAGCCAGGTCGCCGAGGAGGCCGAGGCCAGCCTCTCCGGCCAGGGCCTGATCCTGGACGCCTTCCAGATCCAGGACATCACCACCGAGGGCTCCTACCTGGAGGACCTCGGCCGCCCGGAGGCCGCCCGCGCCAAGCAGGAGGCAGACATCGCCGAGGCGGTCGCCCGGCGTGCGGCCGAGCAGGCCCGGCTCAAGGCGGAGGAGGAGATCGCGATCGCGCAGCGGACCCTCTACTTGAAGCAGGCCGAGATCAAGGCGCAGACGGACGAGGCCGCCGCCCAGGCGAACGCGGCGGGTCCGCTGGCCGACGCCGCCCGCCAGCAGGACATCCTCGCCGAGCAGGAGAAGGTCGCCCAGCGCCAGGCCGCGCTGACCGACCGCGAGCTCGACACCAAGGTCCGCAAGCCCGCCGACGCCGCCCGCTACCAGGCCGAGCAGGAGGCCGAGGCCCGCCGGATCGGCCAGGTCAAGGAGGCCGAGGCGGACGCCGAGCGCTCCCGGCTGACCGGTCAGGGCGAGAAGCTGCACCGCTCGGCGCTCGCCGACGCCGTCCGCATCGAGGGCGAGGCCCAGGCGGCGGCCATCGCGGCGAAGGGTGCGGCCGAGGCCGAGGCCATGCAGAAGAAGGCGGACGCCTTCGCGCAGTACGGCGACGCGGCCGTGCTCCAGATGCTGGTCGAGGTGCTGCCGCAGGTCGTCGCCAAGGCGTCCGAGCCGCTGAGCGCCGTCGACAAGATGACCGTGATCTCGACGGACGGCGCGAGCCGGCTGTCGCGTACGGTCACCGACAATGTCGCCCAGGGCATGGAACTCCTCAGCTCCACCACGGGCGTCGACCTCGCCGCCCTGCTGAAGAACCTGAAGGGCGCGGGCCCCGTGGCCGAGGTCCCGGGCCAGCCGGAGCCCACCGCCTCGAACGCCGCCCCGAGCAGCGACCAGAACGGCAAGATCGAGATCACCGACTGATCCGGCAGACCGCCTTCGCGTGCGTGCCCGGGTGGCCACAAACCACCCGGGCACACCCATGCCCGGCCCCGTCAGCCATCGAGATCCACCCGCACCGTCAACAGCTCCGCACCCACCGCCCGCACGACAGCACTGTTGTAACGCGGCAGCGTCCTGAGCCGGGCGCGGGCGTCGTCCTGGGGCAGCGGATGCGCGATCCCGTCGTACCAGCACCCCGCGAGACGGACCCGGACCCGGGGGTCGGCCCGGATGTTGCGGATGTACTGCGACTTCTCGCCGAACTCCGAGACCAGCCAGAACTCCTGACCCACCCGCCGACCGCCGACCGGGGTACGGCGCGGCAGCCCGGAGGCCCGCCCCGTCGTCTCCAGCAGGATCTGCGACCTCGACCGTCTCGCGAGCGGGTTCACGACATGCCGCTGGAGCGACGTGACCGCCCGGAACTTCAGATCTCGAAAGCCCGCCACCGCGCGCCCCTTCCGCCCGTAGCCGCTGACGACGGTGCCAGCGACCCTACGAAGCTACGAAGCTACGCCCCCGCTGCCACCTCTGGCCCTCCTTCCCGCCGCTGCTCGCCCCCGATGATCGCCGCGATCCGCTCCCGCCACGGCAGCGGATCGGGTTCGTTCTCCATCTCGACCCGCCGGGCGGCCCAGTAGGCCCAGCTGGCCTCACGGGCACACGGCCCGCACATGGTGTCGTCCCCGACAGGGCGGAAGACGTGCTCATCGCCCTCCCCCTCGCAGACGACGAAGTCCCGCAGGGGCGGGGGCGAAGGCGCTACAGGCGGAACCGGAGCGGCGGCCACCGGCGCCGGAAGCTT
The DNA here is from genome assembly GCF_044765565.1 of Streptomyces sp. NPDC102437. Taxonomy (NCBI): domain Bacteria; kingdom Bacillati; phylum Actinomycetota; class Actinomycetes; order Kitasatosporales; family Streptomycetaceae; genus Streptomyces; species Streptomyces sp. NPDC102437. The sequence goes on from NZ_JBIWKI010000005.1 coordinate 87,827, forward strand.
CTGGACGAGCCGGTGGCGCAGGAACCCGACGGCGGACCGTACGCCGTCCCTGGGCAGCTCACTGCTCAACGCCCGTCGCAGATCCGCGGCACTGACACCACGCCGGATCCACTCCCCGGCGGCCTCGGCCAGCCCCCGAGCCTCCCGGACCCCGAGGTGCAGCTGCGGATTCGCATGCCGCAACGAGAGCAACACCCGCTCCCCCTCGACGACTTCGGGCGCTTCGAACTCTTCGTTCTCTTCGGCCGCTTCGGCCGCTTCGGTCCTTTCGGAGGGCGGGTGGGAGTAGTTCTTCCCAAGTTCTTCATCTACCGGTTCATAGCCACCGACCGCCCGGCCCTCCGGCCTGCCGACGGCCCGATGCTGCGCACCCGGACGGGAAACCGGGCCCGCGGGAGCAGACGGGGCACCACCCCCGCCGCTCCTCTCGTTCCGCACCGCGTGAGCCTGTTCAGCCGTCAGGGGCACATTCGCGAAGAGCTGGTCGGTCACCCAGAATCCGCGCTCCCCCTGCCGCTTCCACTCGTGCACGAACCCGTTCTCGATCAACTGCCCCTTGGCCTTCTGATACGCCCGCCCGGTGATCCCGAAATTCTTCGCGTGCTCACTGAGCGCCTTGTCGGCTTGATCTTCGGGAAGCCCCTGTACGTACAGGAGAAGAATCTTCGCGTCGCTGCTCAGACGCGGATGGCGCACGACGTCGTGCGAGGCCTTCGTGTAGCGCCGAGAGGGCGCGATAGCATGCCAAAGCATCCCGGTGGACTCTCTTCCACTCGTGGTGAAGGCCCTCGGAATGGTGCTGCTAACACCGCCGGGGGCCGCTCCATGCACACAGGAGCACACGGAGCGTTATGACGCGATCACGTTACCGCATGAATTCAACTCCCCGCGCCACAACCAAGAATTCACATAAAGGGCACCCCGCCCCCCAACTCCGGCACCTTCTCGCGACCGTTGGACCCCCTCCGTCTGTCGCCGATCTCCTGCGGATTCGTCCGCGATCGGTAACAGAGGCATCCCGTACAGGCATTCGTATGTCTTGATGGACGCACGGCATCGACGGAGACAGCAAAAGGGGCGGGGCGGACATGGCGAAGCACAAGGGAAGGGGATGGCACAGCCGGCTTCTGGGGGCGGCGCTCGGGGTGACGGCGCTGGCCGCTGCCACCTCGGTGTGGACCGCGCAGGCCGACACCGCCGCAGGCCAGCAGCCGAAAGCACCCGTCTCGGTGCCGGACGCCCGCCATCAGGGGCCCGTGACCAAGGTGGCGGAGGAGATCGCACACGCCTCGGACCGCGGCGAACGCGGAGTCAACATCACCATCGACGACGGACCGGACCCGAACTGGACTCCGCAGGTGCTGCAACTGCTGAAGGACAACGGCGTGAAGGCCACCTTCTGCATGGTGGGCACGCAGGCCCAGGCACACCCGGACCTCGTCAAGGCGGTCGTGGCGGACGGGCACCGGCTGTGCAACCACACGGTCTCGCACGACACCGCGATGGACTCCAAGTCCGAGGCGTACCAGTCCCAGCAGATCCTGGACGCCGAACGCATGATCACCAAGGCATCCGGCGGCGTCCGCCCCCGGTACTACCGAGCCCCGGGCGGCGCCTTCACCCCGTACAGCCGACACCTCGCCGCGTCCCGCGGAATGCGTCCGCTGGGCTGGAACGTCGACTCCAAGGACTTCGAGCGCCCCGGCGTGGACACCATGGTCGCCACCGTCAAGCGCGAGATCTCCAACGGCCCGACCGTCCTCTTCCACGACGCGGGCGGCGACCGCTCCCAGACCCTGGCCACCCTGCGCGAGATCCTGCCCTGGCTGAAGCAGCAGGGATACTCCTACGGCTTCCCGGTGCGGTGAGCAGGGCGACCCGCAGGTAGTCGACTTCTCTTCGAATGAACGGTGTGCATCGTGAAATGCGCACCGGAGCAAGGGGCATTCACGGCGTACCCCCGCAGGCCCCCGACGGCAGTTGATCTTGCCGGCGGGGGTGTCCGCTGCCCTTGGTACGCTCCGCGGATCCCACGCGCCGCCTCCCCGACGGTCTGACCCGCCCCGCCGGTCCCCGCACGGCGCGACGGCCGCACGGCCGCCCAGGCGCCCGGACCCCGATGGCGCACGCAGCATGACCAATGACTGACGCCGGTACCCGGAACGCTCCGGGTACCGGCGTCGTTGCGCAACGGCGCGCCCACCGCCTCGGCGTGCACGCCGACCGGTTCCCCGCCCTCACCCGGGCCCTCGCCGAAGGAGCCTTCGCCCCCACCGAGGACGACCCCCTCAGCTTCGGCCTCACCTGCGTACCCGACGGCGCCCAAGGGCCCGTGGAGTCCGCCGCGCGCGCATAGCGGGATCACGATGATCCGGGCGCGCCGGATGCGGGCCCGGCAGCCCGCGCGCCGGAAACGGCGGAACCCTCCCGATAAGGTAATACGCAGATAAAGAGATCACCAAGTGTGTCAAGAGCCGCCGCATCCTCGGGAGGAAGCCATGGGAACCCACCGCACCACGCTGCCCGGAGTCGGTGTGCAGTACGACTACACGACCGAGTCGGGACAGCACATCTCCGTCGTCGTCCACCACGACGGGCGGCGGTTCATCGGCTTCTACGACCAGGACGACCCTGATTCGTGCCGGCTCTCGGTACCCCTGACGCCGCAGGAGGCCACCGGCCTCGCCCACCTCATCGACTCGGCGCCCATCGACGCCGTCCGCACCGAGGGCATCGACCTGGTCACCGAGCACATCCCGCTCGGGAGCCGCTCTCCGTACGGCGGACGGCTGCTCGGGGACACGAAGGCGCGGACCCGGACGGGGGCCTCGATCGTGGCGGTGCTGCGGACGCACAGTGCGCATCCGTCCCCGGGGCCGGACTTCCGGCTGGCCATCGGCGACACCCTGGTCGCCGTCGGAACGCGTGAGGGCGTCGACACGCTCTCCGAGATCATCGCGGAGGGCTGACGGTGCACGACACGACCGCACTGCTGGTGGAGCTCGGCTCCGTCATTCTGGGACTGGGCATCATCGGCCGCTTCGCCGGGCGGATAGGGCTCTCGCCGATCCCGCTGTATCTGCTGGCCGGGCTCGCGTTCGGGGAGGGCGGGCTGCTGCCGCTCGGGGCCAGTGAGGAATTCACCGCCGTCGGCGCCGAGATCGGTGTCATCCTGCTGCTGCTCCTGCTCGGCCTGGAGTACAGCGCCTCGGAACTGGTGACCAGTCTCAAGACCCAATACCCGTCCGGTGCCGTGGACTTCGTGCTCAACGCGACCCCGGGAGCCGTCGCCGCGCTGCTGCTCGGCTGGGGGCCCGTGGGGGCGGTCGCGCTGGCCGGGGTCACCTGGATCTCCTCGTCCGGGGTCATCGCGAAGGTGCTCACCGACCTCGGACGGCTGGGCAACCGGGAGACACCCGTCATCCTCGGCGTGCTCGTCATCGAGGACCTCTCGATGGCCGTCTACCTGCCGCTGCTCACCGCGATGCTCGCGGGAGTCGGCCTCGCCGGGGGCAGCATCGCCCTGCTCATCGCGCTCGGCACCGTCGGGTTCGTCCTCTATCTGGCGCTGCGGCACGGTCGGCTGATCAGCCGGGCCGTGTCCTCGGACAACCCGGAGATGCTGCTCCTGGTCGTCCTGGGGCTGACCGTCCTGGTGGCGGGCATTGCCCAGCAGTTGCAGGTCTCCGCCGCCGTCGGCGCGTTCCTGGTCGGGATCGCGCTCTCGGGCGAGGTCGCCGAGGGTGCGCGCAAGCTGCTGACGCCGCTGCGGGACCTGTTCGCCGCCGTCTTCTTCGTGTTCTTCGGGCTCTCCACCAACCCGGCCGAGATCCCGCCGGTGCTGCTCCCCGCGGCGCTGCTGGCGATCGTCACCGTCCTCACCAAGATCGCCACCGGCTGGTACGCGGCCCGGCGCGCCGGGATCGGTTCGCGCGGGCGGTGGCGGGCCGGTGGAACGCTCGTCGCACGCGGCGAGTTCTCCATCGTCATCGCCGGACTGGCCGTGGCGACCGAGCCCCGCATCGGGCCGATCGCCACCGCGTACGTCCTCATCCTCGTCATCGTCGGACCGCTCACCGCCCGCTGGACCCAGCCCGTCGTCGCCAAGATCCAGGCGTGGCGCGGCCGGGACGGCAGTGGTGGGAAGGGAAGCAGTGAGGTTCCCGCGGCGCGTACGGCGCCCGCCGAGCCCGCCGCGCCCGCCGTTCAGGAGGAGTTCGTCTCCTCCGCCGACTGAGGCGTAATCAGCGGACGTCCGGCTCCAGCCCAGCGGGTACGCGTCCGTGCCGTCCTCCGCCACGGACGGCTCGCCACCCGCCGCGGTGAACGCGGACAGCGCGTCGATCAGGGCGACGCGCTGGTCCGGGGCGAGGAGCGCGGCGAGCTGATGGTGCGGTACGCGGCACGGCACCCCGCTCTCGCGCACCGGCTCTGCGCGTACCCGGGGCACGAGCCCGACGGGAGCGCGGACGGCTACCGGCGGGCCTGCGAGTCCATCCCCTTCGTACGGCTCACAGCGGGGTCGTCGCGCGCAGGATCCCCACCAGCGTCACGGCCGCGTTGAGCGACGACAGCGCCGAGGCCGCCGTGCCCACCGTCGCGACCAGCGCCGCGAAGGCGACGTGCGCCGACGACGGCGGCCACAGCCGGACCGTGGGCACCGGGGCGAGCAGCGCCGCGACCCTGCGCGGGACAGGGCCCGCCGGGGCCGCGAAGGCCGCGAGACCGGCCGAGACGTCCGGCGCCCGGTGCGAGTACAGCGCCGCCTTGCCGACCGCGATCGCCACCACCCTCCGGTCGCCGACGGCGCACGCGGCTTCCTCGTCCGCCCACCGCTCGGTGCTGAACGACACCGCGGTACGCAGCGGCAGGAGGAACGGGTTGGCGCGCGCCGCGAGTTGGGCGGCCAGCAGGTAGCGGTGGTGCCGGCCGGCCAGATGGGCCCGCTCATGGGCGATCAGGGCCCGCCGCTCGCGGGCGTCCAGACACTCGGTCATCGCGGTCGAGACGACGACCCGGCCCGGACTTCCGGGCAGCGCGTAGGCGTACGGCTCCGGATCCGGGAGCAACGCGACGTCGCCGGAGACGACGGAGGGCGCGGCGGCCAGCGCACGGCCCGCGCGGACCCGCAGCCGGACATGGCGGAACACCGTCCACCCGCACGCCCCGAGCACCGCCGCCAGCGCCCCGATCGCGACGATGCCCGCCTTCACCTCGTACGGCACCGCGTCCCGCACCTCCGGGTCCGACCAGCTGTCCGGCAGCGGGTTGCCCGGGAGTTGCGCGGTGCCCACCACCATCAGCAGGCCCAGACAGAGCGTGCTGCACAGGGCGAGCAGCGCGCCGACGACGGCGAGCAGCCGGGTCGCGCTGCGGGGGTGCAGATGCTGTTCGGCCAGGCGCGCGATCGGCAGCGCGGTCAGCGGCAGCACGAGCGGCAGACAGACGAAGACACCCATCGGTGGGCTACAGGCCTTCCGTGTCACGGGGGTTGACCGGATCATCCGGCTCGCCCTGGTGATCCGGGGCGTCCGCCCTCGCCAGCAGGGCGCGCAGGCGCTCCTCGTCACCGGGGGAGAGCGCCGAGATGAAGCGGGCGAGCACGGCGTCCCGGTCGCGTTCGCCGTCCAGCACCCGGCGCATCCGCAGGGCGGCGAGACCGGCCTCGTCAAAGGCCGAGGTCCAGGTGTAGGAGCGGCCCTCGCGGGAGCGGGTCACGGCCTTCTTCGCGTAGAGGCGGGAGAGGATCGTGATGACGGTGGTGTACGCGAGGTCGCCTTCGAGGTGTTCCTGGACCCAGCCGGCCGTCGCGGGGCCGTTCGCCGAGTGCAGCACGGCGAGAACCTGGGCCTCCAGTTCGCCCTGCCCGCGCCTGCGCAGCCGCGGGCTTTCCGCAGGGACGGGCACTCCGTCGCACGGTGGTTCGTTGTCCGGGTGGTGGCCGGGCCTGGCCGAGTCCATCGGGGGTCCGCCCTTCTGCGATGCCGCGTCGGCTGCGGCGTCGCAGCATCCTACTTACCGCCGTTTCCGGAACACAGCGGGCGCCCCTGCTGCTAACTTCTACACGTCTGTAGAGTTGGACTTCATCCGGCAACGCAACGCAAGCAACGTATGGAGACGTCATGGCACTGTGGGATCGGATCAAGGAATCCGCTTCGTCGATGCAGTCGCAGCTGGAAGCCAAGAAGAACGACCTGAAGAGCGGGGCGTTCCGCGACGCGAGCATGGCGATGTGTGCCCTTGTCGCCGCTGCCGACGGTTCCATCGACCCGTCCGAGCGCCAGCGCGTCGCCTCGCTGATCGCCTCCAACGAGGTCCTGCAGAACTTCCCGGCGGACGACCTCCAGCGCCGCTTCAACGACTACGTGAACAAGCTCACCGCCGACTTCGCCTTCGGCAAGGTCAGCGTGCTCCAGGAGATCGGCAAGGCGAAGAAGAAGCCCGCCGAGGCTCGTGCCGTCATCCAGATCGGCATCGTCATCGGCGGCGCCGACGGCGACTTCGACAAGTCGGAGCAGGCCGTCGTGCGCGAGGCGTGCTTCGCGCTCGACCTCCCGCCGCACGAGTTCGACCTGTAGAACCGTTCGGATTCGACCTGTAGAACCGTTCGATACGGTTTGGAACCGTTCGAGCGTCCGCCGCACCGGCTGCCCGGTACGGCGCCCCGAACCGCCGGAACAAGCGCTGCCGACTGACCACCGGCCGGCGCCCGGCAGGCCGGGGGTGCGCGATCCCCCTTGCGCACCCCCGGCCACCTTTTCTCCCAGACCCGCAGCCGGGTCAGATCTCCTTGGCCGGCCAGTCCAGCAGCTGTGCGCCTATGACCGCCGTCTGCAGGGTGTAGCGATGCATCGGGTCGGACGGATCGGAACCGGTCAGCTGATGGATCCGCTCCAGCCGGTAGGTCAGCGCCCGCACGCTCAGCGACAGCCGGCGGGCCGTCTCCGCGGCCACACAGCCCGCGTCGAAGTAGGCGGCGAGCGTCTTCAGCAGGGGTTCGGCGCCACCGCGGGCCTGCTGGAGCGGCCCCAGCTGACTGCGGACCAGATCGGCCATCGCCTGCCGGTCACGGGTCAGCACCGGATAGACCAGCAGATCGGCCGCGTACAGCACCGGATCGTCCAGATCCATCCGCTCCGCCAGGTCCAGCGCGTCCAACGCCTCGTCGTAGGAGTGGACCACGCCGCCGGGCCCGTGGTGCGGGCGGCCCACCGCTACCCGGCCGCCGTCCGTCGCCGTGTGCGACTGCTTGGCGAAGTACCGCAGGACGTCGGGCTGACTGCCGGGGGCGATGCAGACCAGCCTCCCGTCCTTCGTCGTGAGCAGGATCTTCCGGCCGCTGAACCGCGCGAGCAACGCCGCCTCGACCGTGCGCGGCACGGAGTCGGTCTCCGTGTACGCCTCCGGGCCCGTCGCCACCGCGACCGCGTGCGCGCGGGAGAGCCGCAGCCCGAACCGGGTGGCCCGCTCGGCGAGCCGGCCCAGATCGCTGCGCCCGTACAGCAGGTCGTCGATGAACTCGCGGCGCGCCGCCTCCTCGCGCCGCACCGTCATCCGCTGGGCCCGTTCGAAACCGTCCGCGAAGGCGTCCACGGCCTGCTCGACCGCGGCCAGCACCGAATCCGTGGCCGCGCCGTCGGACCCGGGGCCGAGCGGCCAGGCCGTGCGGGTCTCCACGATGTGGCGGACGATCAGCGCACGCAGCTGGAACCCGGACTCGGCGGCCTCCCGGCCCAGGAGGCGGCGGTCGTCCAGCTCGTCACGGGTGAGCCGGCGGCCGGTGACCGCCACATCGGTCAGGATGCGGTCATATCCCGCCAGAAGCTCATCGGGGATCTCCGGCTCCGGCACGCGTTCTCCTCACAGTCCTGACGCGACGTTGACACTCACCCAACGCTTACCGGCCTATGCCGGTGCCCGGCATCAAGGACGAGCAAAGATTGCCGGATTCCGGCAGTGCGGCGTCATGCCCCTCAATGACACGATCCGGACAGCACCAACCGGGGGAAACACGGGGGGACACGGGGGAACGACTCCGCTGCTGCGGCACCGCGCCACGCGGTGCCGCAGCAGCGGAGTCACCACCGGCCGCCCAGCAGGAGAAGGGCTGGACGGATGCAGGAGTTCCTGAGCGCAGCGACCGCCTTTCCCGCCGTCCTCTTCGGCGCGGCGCTGGCCGTCGTCGTCCTCTTCTGGCTCCTGGTGCTGGTCGGTGCGGCCGACCACCACTCCTTCGACGGCGACCTCGACACCGACCTGGCCGGAATCGGCGGGGTGCCGGTCACCGTCTCGGTGTCCGTGATGGTCGTCGTCGGCTGGTTCACCAGCCTCACCGGTACGGTCCTGGTGCACCGAGGCGGTACCACCGGCCTGACCCGGGCCGCTTTGGCCTGCGGCGTGTTCGCCGGGGCGCTGCTGCTCGGCTGGGCCGTGCTGCGCGTCCTGGTGCGCTGCTTTCGCCGGCGCTTCCCGGACGAGCCGCCTCCGTCGCGGCAGGACTTCCTGGGCCGGGTCTGCACGGTCCGTACCGGTTCCGTCAGCTCCGACTTCGGCCAGGCCGAGGTCACCGCGGACGACGGCTCCACCGCGATCGTCCAGGTCAGGCTGCTCGCTCCGGCGGACGGCCCGGTCCTCACCGCGGGCAGTGCGGGGCTCCTGTACGCGTACGACGACGAGGGCGAGTTCTTCTGGGTCTCGCCCTACGACAAGGCACTGGACCCGGGCCCGCCGACGCCACGACCACACACGGGTGCGCGCCGCACCCCACGACGCACCGGCTGACCGCCCGGACCACCCGGACAGCGCGGGCCACTCGAATCGCCCGGTCCGCGTGGACCGGCCGCCGCGTCGCCGCCGTGTGATCGGTCGCCCGCCGTCGGGCCGCCCGCTGCCGCCCCTCCTCTTCCTTCACCATCTTCCTCACCAGCCGCAAGGACTGTCATGGATGCCATCACCCTGGGCTTCGGTGTGCTCGTAGCCGTTGTTCTGCTCATCGCCGTCGCCCTGCTCCTCGTCATCAGCCGGCTCTTCCGCAAGGTCGAGCAGGGCAAGGCGCTGATCATCTCCAAGACCAAGAAGGTCGATGTCACCTTCACCGGGGCCGTCGTCCTGCCGGTCCTGCACAAGGCCGAGACCATGGACATCTCGGTGAAGACCATCGAGATCCGCCGTACCGGGCGCGAGGGCCTGATCTGCCAGGACAACATCCGCGCCGACATCCACATCAACTTCTTCGTACGGGTCAACAAGACCGTCGAGGACGTCATCAAGGTCGCCCAGTCCATCGGGACCGAGCGGGCCAGCGACAAGGTGGCGATCCAGGAGTTCTTCGGCGCGAAGTTCGCCGAGGCGCTCAAGACCGTCGGCAAGCAGCTGGACTTCGTCGATCTGTACACCAAGCGCGAGGAGTTCCGGGACCGGATCATCCGGGTCATCGGCACCGACCTGAACGGCTACCACCTCGACGACGCCGCGATCGACTTCCTCGAGCAGACGCCGATGACACAGCTCGACGGCGCCAACATCCTGGACGCGCAGGGCATCCGCAAGATCACCGAGCTGACGGCGATCGAGCACGTACGCACCAACGAGTTCCAGCGCACCGAGCAGAAGGAGATCACCCGGCAGGACGTCGACGCCCGGGAGACCATCCTGGAGCTGGAGCGCCGGCAGGCCGAGGCCGAGATCAAGCAGCGCCGCGAGGTCGAGACGCTGCGGGCCCGCGAGGAGGCCGCCACCGCCAAGGTCCAGGAGGAGGAACGGCTCGGCGCCCAGGCCGCGTTCATCCGTACCGAGGAGCAGCTCGGCATCCAGCGCGAGAACCAGGCCCGGGAGATCGCCGTCGCGCAGAAGAACCGTGAGCGGGTCATCGCGGTGGAGAACGAGCGCATCGAGAAGGACCGGCTGATCGAGGTCATCGGGCGCGAGCGGCAGACCGAGCTGAACCGGATCGCCGCGACGAAGGAGGTCGAGGCCGAGCGCCGCGAGGTCGCCGATGTGATCCGGGAGCGGATCGCGGTGGACCGGACGGTCGCCGAGCAGGAGGAGTCGATCAAGACGCTGCGGGCCGTCGAGGAGTCGGAGCGCACCCGCAGGTCGGTCATCATCGCCGCCGAGGCGGAGGCCCAGGAGAAGCTGGTCAAGGACATCAAGGCCGCCGAGGCGGCGGAGGCCGCGGCCACCCACCTGGCCGCCGAGCAGCTGACGCTCGCCGAGGCCCGGCTGAAGACCGCGGACCTGGACGCCCAGGCGAAGCTGCGGCTGGCCGAGGGCATCCAGGCGGAGTCCGCGGCGCCCGGCCTCGCCGAGATCCAGGTCCGTGAGGCGGAGGCGGATGTCATCGAGAAGGCCGGTCTCGCCGAGGCCGAGGCCACGTCCGCCCGGCTCAGGGCCGAGGCGGAGGGGGCCAGGCTCAAGGCGCTCGCCGCGGCGGAGGGCACCCAGGCCCAGGCGACGGCCGACGCGGCGATGATCGGCGAGAAGCTGAAGGCCGAAGCGGCGGGCCTCACCGAGAAGGCGGCCGCGATGGCGGCCCTGGACGACGCCTCGCGCGGACACGAGGAGTACCGGCTGCGGCTCGCCGCGGAGAAGGAGATCCGGCTGGCCGGCCTCGACGTGCAGCGGCAGGTCGCCGAGGCGCAGGCCACGGTGCTGGCCACCGGCCTGGAGAACGCCGACATCGACATCGTCGGCGGGGAGTCGGTCTTCTTCGACCGGCTGGTCTCGGCCGTCTCGATGGGCAAGAGCTTCGACGGGTTCGTGAAGAACTCGGACACCGCGCAGGCCCTCGCGGGTCCGTGGCTGAACGGCACCTCGTCGTTCACGGACGACCTGACCCGGGTGCTCGGGTCGGTGTCCACGGGCGATGTGCAGAACCTGACGGTGTCCGCGCTGCTGATGCGGATGATGAAGGCGCCGGGAGCCGGGGTCTCCTCGGGGCAGATCCAGCAGCTGCTGGCCGCCGCGAAGGAACTGGGCCTCGCCGACCAGCCGGTCTCCGTGCTGACCGGGCCGGATGTCTCCGCGGCGAGGGGGGCGACTGACGCCACCGCCGTACCCGCCTCGCAAAACGGGTCCGCGCCGGTCGCCTAGGGTCTTTCGTTTGGATCAGGGCGGATCGGGCACCGGGGCACGCGAGCCCGGCATGATCCAAACGGCGAACCTCGAACGCCGGACGGGCGGGCAGATCAAGCCTGTCCGGCGATCGAGGACAGAGCGCGGCCGGAGGCCGCGCGACCCGACAGCCTGACGCACCCCTCACCACCCGCGCCCCGGCGCCACCCGCCCCGTAACACCTCGCAGGGAGAGTCGTACGCATGGACACCGACACCACGCCCGCAGCGCCCACCGGCGGCCCCGTGGACGCGGGGACGTACGACGTGCTGCGCCGCCGGCTCGGCGACCGGGCCGCCGAACTCGCGCGCCGCGCCGAGGAACTGAACGCGCGCCGCACCGACGAGTTCGGCTCGACCGAGCTCCGGCTCACCGGCACCGAGCAGATCCGCACCGGCCACGCGGCCGTCCCCCGCGACGTGGTGGCCGTCGGCGGGCAGCTGCTGTTCGGCTTCGAGCGAGGCCCGGGGGCGGCGGACCCGGCCGAGCTTTCCGACGTACTCGCCCTGTACGGGCCTCAGTTGGGGGAGCCCGTCGCGGGCGGCCTGCTGGCCGACGAGGACTTCGTACGCGAGTTCACCGCACTGCACCGCTACTACCGCGACGCCCGGCTGCTGCGGCTGCGCCTGGTGGACGGAAAGCTGCTCGCCGTCTTCCGTACCGGCGAGAGCGCGGACGGCATCCGGGTGCTGCGCTGGGCGCTCGCCCCGGACGGGGCGCCGAGCGCGTTCCTCGACGCGCGCGGCGACCGCGACCACGTCTTCCCGCCCTCGCACGACTTCACCTGGACCGCCGCCGGGCGCGAGTCGCACGTGCTGGGCCGGCACCCGCACATCGCGGTGGGCGGGGACGGCCCGGACAGCGCCGCGCTCTACGTCGACACTCTCGGCGGCACCCTCACCGTCAAGGCGGTCAACGACACCGAGACCCCGGACGGGATCTACCGGGAGCCGGTCGCCGAACCCCTTCAGTCGCTCGCCGACGCGGAGGTCGAGCACGCCACGATCGGGCCGCTGGTCCTGCTCCGCGTCCGCCCGTACAACGAGGAGTCCTGGCGGTACCTGGTCTTCAACTCGCTGCTCGGCACCGTGCTGCGGCTCGACGGCATCGGGCCGGCCTGCCACCGGCTCCCGGAGGACCAGGGGATCATCTTCCCCGGCGGCTACTACCTCACCACCGGCACCGCCAAGACGTTCGACATCGCCGAGCCACTCACCGGCCCGGTCTTCGAGGGCGCGGTCCGCTCCCCGAACGGCGAGGACGTCCTCTACGTCTTCCGCTCCCGCGATGACGGCCGCGCACTGCTCCTGCCCTACAACCTGATCCGGCAGGAGGTCGCCACCCCGCTCCAGGGCCGGGGCCACGCCCTGCTCGACGACGGCACCCTCGTCCTGCTGCGCACCACCGCCACCGGCGACGAACCGGCCAGGGTCCACCCCTTGCAGCGCTGGCGGACCCCGTACGTCTCCGACACCCATGCGGCCTCCCGTCCCGCCGGCACCGGCCCGCTGGCCCGGGTCGGCAACGCCGATCTGGTGCGCGGGATCTCCGACTGCCTGGCACTCGCGCACAGCGCCGCCGAGACCACTCCGACCGCCGCCGTGTACGCGCGGCTGGTCGCGGAATGCACCCGGGCCACCGACCGCTACCACTGGCTCACCGACGCCGGACTCGGTGAACTGGCCGCCCCGTTGGCGGAGCTGAAGGCCACCGCCGAGCAGGTCCTGACCGAGTTCGAGACCGTACGGGAGCTGACCCGGCAGGCCGCCGAAGCGCTCGACGAGACGGCCGACCGGCTCACCGCGCTCGTCCGCCGCATCCGTGGCGAGGCCCCCCGCTCGGCCGCCGCCTGGGTGGACCAGCTCAACGAACTGCGCCGCGCCCACGGCCACTTGGCGACGCTGGCCGAGATGCGCTACGCGGACACCGAACGGATCGCCGAACTCTCCGCCGCGACCGCCGCCGACCTCGAATCGGCCGCACAGCGCGCCGTCGCCTTCCTCGGCCGGGACGACGCCTTCACCGGCTACCACGAGTCCATCGCAGCTCTCACCGCCGCCGCGTCCCAACTCGCCACCGTCGCGGACGCGGCGGCGCTCGGCGAGCGGCTGAACGGGATGACGGACGGGCTGAGCACCGTCACGGACGTCGTCGCCGGTCTCGACATCGGGGACACGACGGTCCGCACCTCGATCCTGGAGCGGATCGCCGAGGTGCTCGGCGGGGTCAACCGGGCCCGCGCCACGCTCGAAGCCCGCCGCCGCGAACTCCTGGAACACGAGGGTCGTGCCGAGTTCGCCGCCGAGTTCGCGCTGCTCGGGCAGGCCGTCACCGGGGCGATCGCCGCCGCGGACACCCCGGACGCCTGTGATGATCAACTTTCCAAGTTGTTGCTCCAGCTGGAAAACCTGGAGTCGCGGTTCGCGGAGTTCGACGACTTCCTCGCCGAGCTGGCCGAACGCCGCACGGAGGTGTACGAGGCGTTCTCGGCCCGCAAGCAGACCCTCCAGGACGCACGCGCCCGGCGCGCCGAGCGGCTGGCCCAGTCGGCGGCCCGGGTCCTGGAGACGGTCTCCCGGCGGCTGACCGCCCTGGCGGACCTGGACGCCGTGAACACCTTCCTGGCCTCCGACCCGATGGCTGCGAAGATCCGCCGCACCGCCGATGAGCTGCGCGAACTCGGCGATCCGGTGCGGGCCGAGGAGCTCGACGGGCAGCTGCTGGCCGCCCGCCAGGAGGCCGGGCGGGCGCTGCGCGACCGCAGTGAGCTGTACGCGGACGGCGGCGCCGTGATTCGGCTGGGCCGGCACCGGTTCGCGGTGAACACCCAGCCCTTCGACCTGACGCTCGTCCCGCACGGCGACCGCCTCGCCTTCGCGCTCACCGGCACGGACTACCGGGCGCCGGTCACCGACCCGGAGTTCGAGGCGACCCGCCCGTACTGGGAGCAGACCCTCCCCTCCGAGTCCCCGCAGGTCTACCGGGCCGAGCACCTGGCCGCCCGGCTCCTCGACGAGCGGGGCGCGGACGCCCTCGCCGCCCTGACCCCGGCCGAACTCACCTTGCTGGTAAGGGAGTCGGCCGCCGTCGCATACGACGAGGGCTATCAGCGCGGCATCCACGACGAGGACGCCACCGCGATCCTCACCGCCCTGCTGCGGCTGCACGCCGGGGCCGGCCTGCTGCGCTGCCCGCCCGCAGTCCGGGCAACCGGTCAACTCTTCTGGGCATACGGCACGGACGAGGCGCGGCGCACCTCATGGACCCGGCGGGCCCGCTCGCTGGCCCGCGCCCGCGAGACCTTCGGCCTCGCCCCGGCCGTCGACGCCCTTCAGGAGGAGTGGGCGGCCGTCATCGGCGGCGAGGCTGCGGCGGACGCGGCCGAGGACCCGTCCGCCGTCGCCGCGTACCTCTTCGAGGAGCTGACGAGCGGCCCGGCCGGCTTCGTGACCAGCTCCGCCGTCCGCACGTTCCTGGACAAGTTCCGCCGCACCACGGGCACTTCGGCGTACGACGAGGATCTCGCCGCCCTGGACGACGACCTGCCGGCCCGCCGCCAGCTCGTCGAGGGCTGGCTCACCTCGTACGCCACCGCGAGCGGCACCGCGATCGACGCGGGCGATCTCGCGGAGGCCGTCGCCGTGGAGCTCTGCCCGGAGCCGGTGCTCGACCGGTACGACTGCGAGGCGCCGCTGACCGCACGGGTGGAGGGCCTGCTCGGCACACACCCGCGCGTCGAGAGGGGCACGCTGACCGTCCGGATCGACGAACTCCTCGCCCGTACGGCCGAGTTCCGTTCCGCGACCGTCCCCGGCTTCCGCGCCTACCAGCGCCGGCGAACGGCACTGGTGAACACCGAACGGGCCCGGCTGCGGCTGGACGACCACCGGCCCCGCGTCATGTCGGCGTTCGTCCGCAACCGGCTGCTCGACGAGGTGTACCTGCCGCTGATCGGGGACAGCCTCGCCAAGCAGCTCGGCACCGCCGACGCCGACCGGCGCACCGACTCGCAGGGCCTCCTGCTGCTCGTGTCGCCGCCCGGCTACGGCAAGACGACGCTGATGGAGTACGTCGCCGACCGGCTCGGCCTGGTCCTCGTCAAGATCAGCGGCCCGAACCTCGGCCACGACGTGACCTCGCTCGACCCGGCCCAGGCCCGCACGGCGACCGCCCGCCAGGAGATCGAAAAGATCAACTTCGCGCTGGAGTCCGGCAACAACACGCTCCTCTACCTCGACGACATCCAGCACACCTCGCCCGAACTGCTCCAGAAGTTCATCCCGCTCTGCGACGCCACCCGCCGCATCGAGGGCGTGCGGGACGGCGAGCCGCGCAGCCACGACCTGCGGGGCAAGCGGTTCGCGGTGTGCATGGCGGGCAATCCGTACACGGAGTCGGGCGAGCGGTTCCGGATCCCCGACATGCTCGCCAACCGGGCCGACGTGTGGAACCTCGGCGAGGTGCTGAGCGGCCGCGATGACGTCTTCGCGCTGAGCTTCGTCGAGAACGCGCTGACCGCCAACCCGGTGCTGGCGCCGCTCGCCGGGCGCTCCCGCGACGACCTCGCCCTGTTCGTACGGCTCGCCTCCGGCGACAGTGCGGCACGCGCGGACCGGCTGGAGCACCCGTACGCCGCCGCCGAGGTGGACCGGATCGTCGCGGTCCTGCGCCATCTGCTGACCGCCCGCGACACCGTCCTGGCAGTGAACGCCGCGTACATCGCCTCGGCCGCGCAGACCGACGCGACGCGCACGGAGCCGCCGTTCCGGCTCCAGGGCTCGTACCGCAACATGAACAAGATCGCCGAGCGGATCGTGCCGGTCATGAACGAGGCGGAGCTGTCCGACGTCATCGACGACCACTACACGGGCGAGGCCCAGACGCTGACCACCGGCGCGGAGTCGAACCTGCTCAAGCTCGCCGCGCTGCGCGGCCGGCTCACCCCCGAACAGTCCGCGCGCTGGTCCGCGATCACCGCCTCCTACGTCCGCACCCAGGCCCTCGGGGGCCCGGACGGCGACCCGATGACCCGGGCCGTCGCCGCACTGGGGCTGCTCGCGGACCGGATCGCGGCGGTCGAGACGGCGATCGTCCGGGTCGCGGACCCGCGCCATCTGCTCACCAATCCCCAGGCCCGCCACGCGGCGCCTCCGCCCGCCGAACCTACAGAAGATCACTGACCGCGCTCCCGGAGGAGAGGAACAAGGCATGCTGGGTCACGTGCCCCCACTTCCCCAGCAGCCCCAACGTTCCCCGTTCAGCGGACACATGGTCGTATGCGGCGACGACACACTGGCCCGGCGCCTCGCCGTCGAACTGCGCTACGTGTACGGGGAGCGGGTAACCCTGCTGCTGCCGCCCGGCCGTGACGCCCGCCGCCCCGAACTTCCCCTCACCGGGCGCGGGTTGGCGTCGGCACTGTTCGGCCGCATGTCCTCGGCGATGAACCGCAACGGCGGCAACGGCGGAGGCGGCGGGGCCGACGCGCTCGGGGACGACACCAACGCCGGGGTCGACCCGGTCCGCATCCTGGAGGCGGCGGAGCCCTCCGACGAGGCGTTCGACGAGGCGGGCGTCGCCTCGGCCGCCGCCCTGGCCCTGGTGTACGACGACGACGAGCGCAACATCCGCGCCGCGCTGACCGCCCGCCGCCTCAACCCCCGCCTCCGGCTGGTCATCCGGCTCTACAACCGCAAGCTGGGCCAGCACCTGGAGACTCTGCTCGACCAGGCCGCCGCCCTGGCCACCCCCGGCCTGGACCGGGCGGCCCTGGACGCCTCCACCACCGTCCTCTCCGACGCCGACACCGCGGCCCCCGCCCTCGCGGCCACCGTCCTCACCGGCTCCAGCAAGGTCATCCAGGCGGAGGGCCTGCTGCTGCGCGCCGCCGAACGCACCCCGCCCGGGGGCGGCCAGATCGCCGACCCCGGCCTGTGCACCCTCGCGCTGCTCTCCTCCACCACCCATGACCCGGCGGGCACCGAGGGCTCCGACAGCAGCGGCGACGAGGGCCCCCGGCTGCTGCCCGACGAACGGCAGGTGGCCGCCGCGACGGGCCGGGGCACGGTGGTCCTGGAGGCGGTCAGCCAGGCCGGCCCGCCCGGACCGCCGCCCCGGATGGGCGGCCGTGGCGCACCGCTCGGCCGGGTCTTCTCGCGGCGGCTGCGCTGGTCGGCGCTGGGCGTCGGCCTGGCCGTGCTGGGCCTCGCCGTCGCCTCCACGCTCACCACCGGCGACGACCCCCTGCACGCCACCTACCTCACCCTGCTCGACCTCTTCGCAATGGGCGACCCGGCGACCGGGGACCCGCTGGCCCGCCAGATCATCCAACTCCTCTCCGGTATCGCCGGGTTGATGCTGCTGCCGCTCCTCGTCGCAGGTGTCCTGGAGGCCTTCGGCTCGCTCCGCACGGCCTCCTCGCTGCGCCGCCCACCACGCGGCCTGTCCGGCCACGTGGTGCTGCTCGGCCTCGGCAAGATCGGCACCCGGGTCCTCGTCCGGCTGCGTGAACTAGGCATCCCGGTGGTGTGCGTGGAGGACGACCCGGACGCGCGCGGCATCCCGGTCGCCCGCCGGCTGCACGTACCGGTGGTCCTCGGCGATGTCACCCAGGAAGGCGTCCTGGAAGCGGCGAAGATCCAGCGCTCCCGCGCTCTCCTCGCCCTGACCAGCGTCGACACCACCAACCTGGAGGCGGCCCTCTACGCCCGGTCGGTCAAGCCGGACCTGCGGGTGGCGCTGCGGCTGTACGACGACGAGTTCGCCACCGCCGTCTACCGCACCCTGCGCACCGCCCACCCCCAGGCCGTGACCCGTTCCCGCTCCGTCTCCCATCTGGCCGCGCCCGCCTTCGCGGTCGCCATGATGGGCCGCCAGATCCTGGGCGCGATCCCGGTCGAGCGCAAGGTGATGCTCTTCGCGGCGGTCGAGGTGGCGGGCCACCGGCAGCTGGAGGGCCGCACGGTGGAGCAGGCGTTCCGGGCAGGCGCCTGGCGGGTCCTCGCCCTGGACGCCGCCCCACCCGGCGACCGCCGCCCCGACCTGGCCCCGCTCTCCCCGGACAACCCGTCCGGCCTGGTCTGGGACCTGCACCCCGGGTACGTGCTGCGCCCCGAGGACCGCGTGGTCATCGCCGCGACCCGCCGGGGCCTGGCCGAACTGCTGCAGGGGCGGCGCCGGGTGGCCCCGGGGACGTGAGGCCCACGCACGGGCTCACCGATAGGCGACGGCACTCCAGCCACGTGCGGGCAGGACAACGCCGACCCCTCCCACGAGTTCCGGCGCCTGCGACGCCTCATGGCCGTAGAGCTGCTCGAACTCCTCGTTCGACATGATGACGGTGTGATCCTGCGGCTCTCCTCCGGTGTCGTTGCCCACCCCCTGCGCGGAGGGGGCAAGGCCCAGAACGCCGCCGACCGCGAGGCAGGCACCGGCAAGAAGGACGTGACGCATGGGGATCTCCAAGTCTCTTCGGAGCCAGGCACGTTATGCCGTCGCCCCGCTCCCGTCGCTGCGGCACACCACGGCCCGCCCGCCCTTCACCCGACCGTGCGGCACAGCTCCGGCCGAACGAAATCCACATGCCTGGCACTCCCCTCCGCCCCTACCCTGCCGCCATGGACACCGACGCCCCCGACCTCCTCAACGTGATCGACATCGAGGCGACCTGCTGGGACGGGCAACCGCCCCCGGGGGCGGTGAGCGAGATCATCGAGATCGGCCTGACGGTCGTCGACCTGCGCGCCGCCGAGAGACTCGCCCGCCACCGGATCCTGGTCCGGCCCACCCGGTCCACGGTCAGCGCCTTCTGCACCGAGCTGACCGGCCTCACCCAGGCCGAGGTGAACACGGGAGTGCCCTTCGCCGAGGCCTGCCGCCTGCTGGCTTCCGAGCACCGGTCGGGCACCCGGCCCTGGGCCAGCTGGGGCGACTACGACCGCAACCAGTTCACCCGCCAGTGCCGCGCGACCGGCACCCGGTACCCCTTCGGCCACCGCCACACCAACGCCAAGCTCCCCTTCACCGCCGCGCACGGCCTGCGCAAACGCCCCGGAATGGCCCAGGCCCTGGAGGTGGCGGGCCTCCCCCTGGAGGGCCGCCACCACAGCGGCGCGGACGACGCCTGGAACATCGCGGCGCTGATCCTGGACGTGGCGGCCCGCGGCGCCTGGCCGGAGGCCACCGCCGACGGGCGGACGCACTACTGAAGCGCGCCGCCCATCACACTCCGCACCTCCTCCAGCGTCGCCGCCGCGATCTCGTTGGCGCGCTCGTTCCCGGCGCGGAGCACCGACCGTACGTACCCCATGTCCCGCGCGTACTCCGCCCGCCGGGCCCGGATCGGCGCCATCCGGCTGTTGACGGCCTCGGTCACGGTCCGCTTGAGCGCGGCGGCACCGCCCCCACCGATCTCCTCCGCCACGGCGTGCGGGTCCCGTCCCAGGCAGAGCGCCGCCAGCAGCACCAGCGAGGACACCCCGGGCCGGCTCTCGGGGTCGTACGTGATGTGCAGCTCGGCATCCGTCTTCGCACCCTTGATCAGCCGGGCGGTCTCGTCCGCGTCGGCGCCCAGCGCGATGGAGTTCCCCCGGCTCTTGCTCATCTTGGTGCCGTCGGTGCCGAGAAGGAGCGGCGCGTCGGAGAGCAGCGCTTCCGGTTCCGGGAAGACCGCCTCGTACCGCTCGTTGAAGCGCCGGGCGACGGTGCGGGTGACTTCGAGGTGCGGCAGCTGGTCCTGCCCGACCGGCACCAGGTTCCCCTTGCAGAACAGGATGTCGGCGGCCTGGTGCACGGGGTACGTGAACATCAGCCCGCTGACGGCCGACTGCCGGGAGTGCGCGATCTCGTCCTTCACTGTCGGATTGCGGTTCAGCTCGGCGACGGAGACCAGGCTCAGGAACGGCAGCATCAGCTGATTGAGCGCGGGCACGGCGCTGTGGTTGAAGACCGTCGAACGTGCCGGGTCGATCCCGACGGCCAGGTAGTCCAGCAGCATCCCCTCCATGTGCTCGCCGAGCCGGTCGGCGACGTCCCGGTCGGTGAGCACCTGGTAGTCGGCGATGATCACGAACACGTCCACCCCCAGCTCCTGGAGCCGGACACGGTTGTGGAGGGTGCCGAAGTAGTGCCCGAGGTGCAGGGGCCCGGTGGGCCGGTCCCCGGTCATCACCCGGAACTTCTGCGGGGCCTGCCGGATCCGCGCCTCCAGGTCGGCAGTGCTTGCGGCGACTGTGGCTGTGGCTGTGCTCATCGGTCTTCTCTCCTCGCGAGTGCTGGTTGCGTGGAGGACGGCCCGCCGTGGTCACCGGCATCCGTACCCGTACGAGGGCAGAGAAAAGGGCCGTCCATATCGAACGGCCCTGATTCCGTGCAGAGGGAAGGCGGCCGCTCCTAGAAGGAGCGCCACCAGTTTCGGCACGGTACGGAGGTCATGACCCGAGCGTAACGGACCCGAACTCCGCCCACACGACCTTTCCGGGCCCGTGCCGCGCCCCGTACCCCCACCGATCCGCCAGCGCGGCGACCAGCAGCAACCCCCGCCCGCCGCACGCGCCGGGCTCCGGATCGCGCACCTGCGGCACCACGTCCGAGACATCGTGCACCTCGATGCGCACCCCGTCGTCCAGCGGCCGGAACCGGGTCTCGATCTCCCGCCCCGGCGAGACCCGGGCGTGCTGCCCGGCGTTCGTCAGCAGCTCGGACAGCACGAGCACCGCGGACTCCTCCCACTCCGAGAACCCCCACCCCGCGAGCACGGTACGCAGTTCCGCCCGCGCCAGCGATACGCAACGCGGATGTCGGCTCCAACGCAGAACGACAGTACGGTCCGCCGCCTCCCCCATCAGCGCACCACCGCACCGAGAACCGGGCTGGGTCCTGCCCCGATGCCGTACCGATCCAGCCACCACACCCGCCGCCACTCCCGCCGGAACCGATTCTCGGCACGCTCCCAGCGGGCGAACTCGGCTCTCTGGGCACCGAGTTGACGCCGCGAGTGGACGGGGAAGCATGGGCGTACGAGTTTGCCGCCCCACCGCTCCCTGCCTGGGAGTCGGGTTAAGAGACACCGGAGTGGTGCGAGCAATCGACCGATAAGGTTCAACACGTTGACGCTCCTTGGTGCGCGTTGGCCATGCCCCCGGACCGGTGCCACGGTCGCGGGGGTCCTTGCTGAGACAGCACAAGCCGCCACAAGCACCCCGCCGTGATCAAACATCCACAGAGGGTGACTGCGCACTCAGCATGCTCCGACTCACACAAAGAATGCAAGGATTGCGTACTACTGCCATGCGTTCGAAGTGATTTGAGGCGTCACGCAGTGACCATCCACACTCGCGGGTACCACCCAGGCAGCGAAGGGACGCAGCGTGCCGGAGAAGCGACAACGACCGCCCACCGTGAGGCTCCGCCGTCTGGCCGCCGAACTACGTCGGCTTCGAGCCGCAGCAGACCTGACACGCGAAGACGTGACCAAGGCGACGGGCATCAACGAGGCGACCCTCTATCGCATCGAGAAGGCGCGCGCCCGGCCGCAGAAGCGAACCCTGAACGCTCTTCTGGATCTCTATGCGGCGAACGAAGCGCAGCGTGCCGATCTCCTGGCAGTCCAGAACGGTTCCAACGACCAGGGCTGGCTGCGTCCGTACCACTCCGAGCTGCCCGAGGAGTACACCGCCTACATCGGCTTCGAGAGCGAAGCTCACACCGTCCGCAACTACGAGTCCCTCTTCGTCCCAGGACTTGCCCAGACGGAGTCCTACGCCCGTGCGGTGGTCAGAGGCGTATTGCCGACCGCCAGCAAAAAGGAAGTGGAACAACGCGTCCGGGCTCGCGTGGAGCGACAGTCGTTGCTCACCAAGAAGGACCCGCTTCAGCTCTGGGCCATCGTGGACGAAGCCGCGGTGCGACGCCTCGTGGGCGGACGCGAAGTGATGCGAACACAGGCCAGGCACCTGCTCCGGCTGACGGAAGAACCCAACGTCACGATCCAGGTGATCCCGTTCGAGAAGGGCGCTCACGCCGGCATGACGGGCAACTTCGTCCACATGGATTTCCCGGATCCCGCAGACCCGGAACTGGTCTACGTGGATACACCCGCGGGCGATCTCTTCCTGGAGTCCGAGGCGGAAATGCGACGCTACAAGTCGATGTTCGAGCACCTTCAAGCAGTAGCCCTCGGGCCGAACGACAGTGCTGATCTACTGGCTAGAGTGGCAGAAGCGAGAGACTGAGAGCAGGTGTTGACAGTGCAGTACGACCCCACGCAGCTCACCTGGCACAAGAGCAGCTACAGCAGCGGCAACGGACAGTGCCTGGAGATTGGCGACGGCGTCCAGGGTGTCGCCCCAGTACGGGACAGCAAGAACGCTCAAGGCCCCCTGCTCTCTTTCCGCACAGACAGTTGGTCCACGTTCGTGACCGCGGTGAACTCGGGCGCCTTCTCCGTCGACGCGTAGCGCCCGACGCCAACTGAGGCCCTCGCCCTCTTCCCGGGGCGCGAACCCACCCCGCACAGACCCGGGCCCTACGCCTGCCTGCGCTGGGGCGGACGCCCGCTCGCCGACGCGGCCTGACGGCTCCGTCACGTACATAGCCGCCGCGCCACGGAAGGACCCAGAGGTCGCCTTCGTGAACATCCAAGAAACACATCGCGCTCTGCTGAGCCGCCTGCTGCCTGACAGCAAACCGGACGACCTTGCCGTACGTCAGGGGCAATTCCACAACGTGGTCATCGGCTCGGACCGCGTCGTGTGTCTGCCCCGCACCCAGGCAGCGGCCGCCCGCCTGCCTCAACGGGCAGTCGCATTGCGTGCGCTTGCCGGGCTCGACCTTGGCTTCCGCACACCTGAGCCGCTGCTCCAAGGCGGTTGCCACGGCACCGACGTGCCATTTCTGGTACTGAGCCGCATTCCCGGAGAACCGTTGGCGGCCGACGCACTCAACGATGCCCAGGTGTTCGGCACCGTGGCGACGCAGTACGCCACGCTGCTGGCCGGTCTGGCCCGCGTCGGCACCGATGAGACAGTACGAGCGGTTCTGCCTCAGGCACCACAAGATCAGTGGCGGCGGTTCGCGGACAGCGTGCGCGCCGAGTTGTTCCCGCTCATGTGCCACAGCGGTCGTCTTCGGGCCGAGCGGGAACTCGCAGCACTCGGCAGCCTTCCCCACCTCACCCGAGCAGTGGTGCACGGTGACCTCGGCGCCGAAAACGTGCTCTGGGAGTGGAAGCACGGCCTGCCCCACCTCGCAGGAGTACTCGACTGGGACGACGTCACACTCAGCGACCCGGCCGAGGACCTCGCAGCCATCGACGCCAGTTACGGCCACGGCCTGTTGGAACGGGTGCTCGCCCTGGGCAGCTGGTCAAACAACGGACTCACCGCCCGCATTGCCACGATTCGCAGCACATTCGCCCTGCAGCAAGCCCTCTACGCCATCCATGACGGCGATGAAGGAGAACTGGCGGACGGTCTGGCCGACTATCGCTGAGGCATACCGGCACATCACTTCATCGAGCACTTCGCGTCAACAGAAACCGGCGAACCTTCCCGGTCACAGCACTGGGCGGCGGAGGCCGGCGCCAATTCGTCCGGCAGACGCGCCCACTCCTCGTCGAAAGCGCCGTCGTCCAGGGAACGCAGATAGCGGTCCATCAGGTCGGTGATCTCGGCCCGGTCGGTCAGGGCCCGCACCTGTCGCTGCATCTCCATGGTGTCGATGGCAGAAGGCTCCCGCCTCAAGCGCACGTGAGGTCAAGGCACTTGGCCTGCTCCGACCGACCGGGCGTGCAACGGTTACGCGTCGTCCGGGTCCCAGGCCAGGAGCTGGTCGAAGATGCGTGCGTCGCCGTCGACTTTCAGGGAGTCCACCGGAATCCGGCTGTACAGGGCCAGGACCAGCTCACCGGCCGTGCCCCGGGCGGAGGCGGCGGCAGCCGTGGCGGGCTCCGTGCCGGACTCGGGGAAGTGGGTGGCCTGTACGCCGTCGGCGGAGAGCGAGAGGCGCCAGGACCGGCCCTCGGTGGCGTGGTAGTCGACGACAGCGGGCTCGTACGGCCAGGTGTACGGCCCCGCGCAGCAGGTGGACAGGAACTCGTCGACGCCGTCGAGTGCCGCCTCGGCCGGCAGCGGTTGCGGGGCGTCCGCGGTGATCTGGGCGTCGTAGGTGTGCACCATGGCCTCCTGGGCCTGGTGCCGGGCGACGGCACCGCTGGTCTGCGGCGACTGCGACCCGGCCCACCACGTCCAGCAGCCGCGGTCCGGGCCCGCCTCGCGCAGCGCGCCCAGCAGCAGCTCCGTGGACTCGGCCGCCCAGGCCAGCAGGGCCTCGCGCTCCTGGGGCGCAGTCGAGGAGAGCTGCGCGGACCGCTCGGCCGGGGGAGCGTCGGCGGGCCCCGCGGCGACAACGGTGGCCCAGAAGCGGTGCACCCCGCCCAGGTGCCGCACCAGATCCAGCAGGGTCCAATCGGGGCAGGACGGCACCTGCGCGTCGAGACCGGGCGCGGAGGCGACCGCGGCCCGGAACGCGGCCGACCGTTCGTCGATCAGCCGCAGCAGAACAGGGAACTCCAAAGTCTTTGCCACGCCGACTGTTTATCACCGTGCCCGGCAACCGGACAGCGTTTTTCTTGATCAACGGCGACGGGCCGATCGGCCGTCGTAGGCTGAATCCCGGATGAAGGACGCCCCGAACCGCCTGCAGTGGGCGATGAACCACGGCAATCAGCGGTCCGATACACCGAGGCGGAAGAATGACAGTGGGCAAGAACCCCCATATAGCGGCGCTCGCACAGATCGTGCCGACGCGGCACGGCGTGGACGAGCAGATCGACTGGAGCGCGGTCGAGGAGATCTGGGGGACCCGGTTCCCGGCCGACTACGTCGCCTTCATGGAGGTGTACGGGGCTGGGCAGGTCAGCAGGGAAGTCGGAATTCTGCTGCCGGTGCCGCGGCCCGATGTCTACTCGGACTGGAACGGACTGCGCGACGAGACCGAGAACGCCCGCGGCACCTGGGAGATGCTCGGCGGCAGAGCCGCCCTGGACGTGGACCCCGGCTCCATCCTGGCCTGGGGCGTCACCACCGGTGCGGACATCTACTGCTGGCTGACCACGGGCGACGACCCCGACCGCTGGCCTGTGCTGGTGTGCGGCCGGCACACCAGCCCCGCCTTCCAGGTCCACTCCTTCGGGATGGCGGAATTCCTCCGCAGACTGCTCACCGACGAAGAGTTCCAGGAGGAGACGATCAGCGTCACCCTCCCGGAAGAGCCTTCCTTCATCAACTGGCGTGAAGGGAAACGGCGTTGGGGCGCCGGTCTGAACCCGTCCACGGGCGAGCCCTGGGACTAGGAGCCATGCGGCGCCACGAGATCATGTGGCGTACGGGTTGCTGATGGTGTGATGCCGACGCGCGGTGGCCAGCACCCGCTCCGGGAACCATGGGCCTGCGACGTAGTGACGGCCTTTCGTCCGGCCCACGGCCGTCAGCAACTGCGCCTTGGTGAGTGCCTGCAGATCCCGCGTGGCCTGCTGCGTGTTGATCGCTTCGGCCTTCTCGTACCGGCTGCGCCGCACCCGGCCGACCATGGCCACCTCGTGCAGCGCGGTGACCTGCCGCTCCGTGACTCCGTGCGTACCTGTCTCCTCCATCAGTTGCATCCAGCAGTCGTTGGAACGGTCGACACCGCGTTGCACCCGCTGAGTCTGCTGGTGGTAGGCGAGCAGGTTGAATTTGATCCAGGGCGAGGTGCCGCGCTCCGGCGACCAGACCGGCCCTCCGACCTCTCGCAGCACCTTGTAGTACTCCCAGGTGTTGCCCGGCATGCCGAGCCACTCCTCGATCGAGGAGAACTCGGGGGCGAGAACACCGCCGCGCGCGATGAGAAGAGTCTGCAGCGAGCGGGACATACGGCCGTTGCCGTCGGACCACGGGTGGATCTTCACCAGGTTCAGGTGGGCCATGGCTGCGCGGAGCAGGAAATGACTGTCCGGGTCGCCTTCGTTGAGCCACTCCACGAGCTCGCTCATGAGCCCGGGAACCCGCTCCTGATCAGGGCCTTCGTAATCGGTGGCGAGCTCGTCGCCCGGTGCGGTGATACGGATCGAGGTCCTGCGCCACTGCCCGGCGAGCTTGCGGGGGTGGTGATGCCCCTGGAGCATCCAGTGCAGACTGTTGAGGAGTTCCTTGCTGTAGCGGAAATCGGTCACATCATGCAGTGACTGGATGTACGTCATGGCCTGTTGGCAGGCCAGCGTCTCCGCCTTGTTCTCGTCACTGGCCTCGACCTCGCGCTCGCCATCCATCAGGTCGGCGACGTCCACGGCATCGACCCTGTAACCCTCGATCGTGTTCGACGCCGCGATGGCACTGGCCGTCAGGGCCTTACGCAGATCAAGGGTCCACTTCATCGGAGCCTGCTGCACCGCGTGCCGCAACTGTTCGCGCAGACCGCTCGGCTGTTCGCCCGGGACGGTCAAGAGCTGGACCAACAGGGCCTTGGAACGGCTGCGCGCCGCCGGCGCGCTGAGTGTCACGTGGGACGAAGACCCCCTCGTACTGCTCAGGATGGGCCGCCGCTCCTACAGCCGCCCCATTACCTCGCCGAACGCCACGCTCCAGCCGTCCTCCGGGCCCCAGTTGTCCTCCGCCCTCGACAGGAGCAGGACCCTGGCAGGCACGCCGGCCGCCGCGTAGGCGGCGAGCTTGTGGTGGCCGTCCAGGACGGCGGCCGCCAGGAAGCGTTCGGGGTACTCGGCCTCCACGTAGATGTCCTCGACCCAGGCGAGGGCCAGGGCGGCGGGGCGGTGGCCTGCCGCGATGGCCGAGGCGTACCGGGTCACCGTGTCCGCGTCGAGTGCGTCCAGCGGCTGGGACGGAAGCAGTACGCCGTACGTCGGGGTCTCGCCGGGGATGCGGTCGCGCAGCTGGAAGTGGGCGGTGCCCGGCCAGTCGGCTAGGGGGTCGTCCGTGACGTACGGCTCGGCGTCCTCGCGCAGCGCGCGGCGCCGGAACCACCACGACGCCGCCGGGTCGGTCACCCGCTCCAGGGCGAGGTCGGCCAGGTGGGCGCGGTAGTGGCCGGTCGGGAGCTCCGCGATGAGGGGAGCGGCCGCGTCGAGCACGCCGGAGCCCAGGCCGTCCACGTCGGCGAGTGCGGTGCGCAGGCGGTCCGCGCCCTCCCGGGCCGCCCGGGGCGGCCAGCCGAGGAGGGTCATCGTCGTCTCGCACGTACCGCAGCCCGAGCCGACGTGATAGACACGCTCGCCGTCGATCCGGAGGGACTTGTCCCAGCGGGGCCAGGACGTGCCGGGCGCGGGCGGGTCGTAGTCGATACGGATCCTGCCCCGGCCGTCCTCGACGGTGAAGCGCGCGTGGCGCGGGGAGTCGAGTGTGAACTGGCCGACCGACGGCGGGACCGGGCTGTCCAGCCGGCGCTCGGACCAGATGCCGTGCAACAGCCTGCCGTGGTCGCCGTCAGGAGGATCCAGGGGGAGCAGCGGGTGCCGCCCGGTCAGGGCGACCAGGGCGTGGTGCACGTCCCCTGCGGGCACCCGGTTCGTCTCCAGCTCCCGCAGGAGGTGGCATATCGCGGCCGGGTCGTCCAGCAGTTCCAGGGCCACGACGAAGGCGCCGTGCTGCAGTCCGGTCAGGCCGGGGAGGCGTTCGGCGACCGGCACCGTCCACTCCCGGGCGCCGAGCCGCCCCAGCGCCATGGCCGCGCGCCCGCTCAGACGCTCGTGGTCCAGCAGCCCGCCGAGGAACGGTGCGAAACCCGTGTCCTTGGACAGCCCCATCGCGTCCACCAGCGGTTCCACCGCGCCGAGCTCCTCGGCGAGCCGGTGCAGCTCGGCCGCCGGAATGCGCAGCCTGCGCTGCACCGCCGTGCCCAGCAGCTCCTTCGCGCTGTCGCCGTCGCCGCCGCTCTCGGCCAGCAGGCGCAGGAACACCGGGACGGCCGGTTCGCCGAGGGCCCCCAGCAACCAGGTGAGGTGGCGCCGCTCGGCCTGCGCCGCCCGGCCGTAGCGGGCCCCGATCGCGTCGGGCAGGCCCGCCGGGGCGTCCTCGGCCAGTGCGAACAGCGCGCTCCAGATGTCGTCCGCCGCGAGCACCGCCTCCAGGCGCGCCGGTGCCGTGCCGCCCGTACCGCCCATGTTCCCCGTCCCCACCCCTGCCCCGCTCACTTCACTACTTCTTCGCGTGCTCGCCGACGTAGAACAGGATCCAGATGAAGCCCGCGAAGAGATGCGTGGCGAATACGTAGACGAAGACGCGCAGGGCCACGCCGCGCTCCTTCCAGCGCTCGCTCTCGCCGCCGCTCCCGCTCACAGTCCCGCTCTCCGTCCGGGCGCGGTCCGTGCCCGGTCCGCGCGTCCCGTCCAGGGTACGCACTGGTCCGGAGCTCCCTCGGGGGGCGCGGAATAGGTCAGGGGGGTGCTCCGTTGTAGGGTGTGTTCACATAGTTCAACGTTCAACAACTCTAGTTCTGGAGGCGGGCGCCATGCAGTTCGGGATCTTCACCGTCGGAGACGTCACCACCGACCCCACGACCGGCCGGACGCCGACCGAGAACGAGCGGATCAAGGCGACCCTCGCCATCGCGCAGAAGGCGGAAGAGGTCGGCCTGGACGTCTTCGCGACCGGCGAGCACCACAACCCGCCGTTCGTCCCGTCCTCGCCGACGACCACGCTCGGCTACATCGCCGCCCGCACCGAGAACCTGATCCTGTCCACGTCCACGACTCTGATCACCACCAACGACCCGGTGAAGATCGCCGAGGACTACGCGACGCTCCAGCACCTCGCGGACGGCCGCGTCGACCTGATGATGGGCCGCGGCAACACCGGTCCGGTCTACCCGTGGTTCGGCAAGGACATCCGGCAGGGCATCCCGCTCGCCATCGAGAACTACGCACTGCTGCACAAGCTGTGGCGCGAGGACGTCGTCGACTGGGAGGGCAAGTTCCGTACGCCGCTGCAGTCCTTCACCGCGACCCCGCGCCCGCTGGACGGCGTCCCGCCGTTCGTCTGGCACGGCTCGATCCGCTCGCCGGAGATCGCCGAGCAGGCCGCGTACTACGGCGACGGCTTCTTCCACAACAACATCTTCTGGCCCATCGAGCACACCGCGAAGATGGTGAACCTGTACCGGCAGCGGTACGCGCACTACGGGCACGGCACCGCCGAGCAGGCCATCGTCGGCCTCGGCGGCCAGGTGTTCATGCGGAAGAACTCGCAGGACGCGGTACGGGAGTTCCGCCCGTACTTCGACAACGCGCCGGTCTACGGGCACGGGCCGTCGATGGAGGACTTCACCCAGCAGACCCCGCTGACCGTCGGCTCCCCGCAGGAGGTCATCGAACGGACCCTGTCCTTCCGGGACGCCGTCGGTGACTACCAGCGCCAGCTGTTCCTGATGGACCACGCGGGACTGCCGCTGAAGACGGTCCTGGAGCAGCTCGACATCCTCGGCGAGGAGGTCGTCCCGGTGCTGCGCAAGGAGTTCGCCGCGCTGCGCCCGGCCGGGGTCCCGGACTCCGCGCCCGTCCACCCGGCCGTCGCCGCCCGCACCGCCGGTGCCGGCACTTCTGCCACTGCCGCCACCGCCACCGCCACCACCACGAAGGAGGCCTGACCACCGTGTCCAACACGTCCGACGCCTTCGTCACCGAGCCCCTGCGCATCGTCGCCGTATCGGCCGGGCTGAGCAGCCCGTCCTCGACCCGGCTGCTGGCCGAGCGGCTGGCCGGCGCCGCCCGTGAGCGGCTGCTGACCGAGCAGGACCGCACGGTCGAGGTCCGGGTGATCGAACTGCGCGACCTGGCCGTCGACATCGCCAACCACCTGGTCACCGGCTTCCCGCCGGCTGCCCTGGACGAGGCGATCAAGGAGGTGGCGGAGGCGGACGGACTGATCGCCGTCTCGCCCGTGTTCACCGCCTCGTACAGCGGGCTGTTCAAGTCGTTCTTCGACCTGATCGACAACACGGCGCTGACCGGCAAGCCGGTCGTCATAGCGGCGACCGGCGGCACCGCCCGCCACTCGCTGGTCCTGGAACACGCGATGCGCCCGCTCTTCGCCTACCTGCGGGCCACCGTCGTACCGACGTCCGTGTACGCGGCGTCGGAGGACTGGGGCTCGTCCGGCGACGAGTACACCGACGGGCTGCCGTCCCGCATCCGGCGGGCGGGCGGCGAGCTCGCGGCCATGATCACGGGCGGCCGGGCGGCGTCCGGGGCGCGGCGGACCCTCGGGCTCGACGACGAGGTCGTGCCGTTCGAGCAGCAGCTCGCCGACCTCCGCCTGGACTGAGGCCCCACCGCCTGCACCCCTGCCTGGTTTGACTAGAGTTGGCACGAAAGATGCGCCGTACGGGATTTCCTGTGCGTCCGGTACGCACGGTACGTACGGCGCCTCTGCGCACTGAGCCGAACCGAGCTGGAGGCAGAGATGGGCAGGATCGTGGTGGGCGTGGACGGCTCCGAGTCGTCGATCAAGGCGCTGCACTGGGCCGTACGCCAGGCGGAGCTGACCGGCGACACGGTGGAAGCGGTCAACAGCTGGGAGTACCCCGCGACGAGCTGGGCGTCGATGATGCCCGGGATGCCGGAGGACTTCGACCCGCAGGCCCTGGCCACCGTGGCCCTCAACGAGACACTGGAGGAGGCCCTGGGCGCCGAGGGGGCGGCGGCGGTCAGCAAGATCGTGGTGATCGGCAACCCGGCCCAGTCCCTGCTGGACCGCGCCAAGGGTGCGAACCTGCTGGTCGTCGGGGCGCGCGGCTACAGCGGCTTCAAGGCGACCCTGCTCGGCTCGGTCAGCCTCCACGTCACCCAGCACGCACCGTGCCCGGTGACGGTCGTACGCGACGTGTGACCGGCACCAGCGGTCGGGCGTGAGAACGCGAAGGGCGGGCCCGCACGAACGTGTGCGGGCCCGCCCTTGAGTCCGTACGGACTCACGTCTTCTCGTGCGTGTAGTAGATGTAGAAGGTGCTGATGAACATTCCGAGGCCGACCGCCAGCCCCAGCGCCGCGGACCGCAGCACGCTCGAATCGGTGAGCCCGACCAGCAGGCCGATCGCCGCCGCGGTCAGCGCACCGTAGGCCACCGCCCGCACCAGGGGCAGCATGGTGTGCTGGATCCGGCCCAGCACGAAGCACAGCGCCGCGAGCGCCACCGCGGTGATCAGGCCGTACCAGAACTGCCGGTAGCCGGTCGCGCCGTTGTTGCGGAGGATGAACGAGGCGTAGAGACCGTACGCCGCCCCCAGCGTGACGGGGATCGCCCAGGAGCTCCTGCCGTGCGCGCGAGCCCGAGAGCTCGGCCGGGTCCGTCCGCGGGCCGGCATTGCCGCGTGTGTGGACATGCGGGGTTCTCCTTCCGTGGCTCCTTTTCCTTCCAGGGCACACCCGGCCGCGCCGCCCGGCAACTCGGATGGCGTACGGCCCGGGGCGCGCCGCCCCGGCACGGGATTCCCTGGACGGGTGCGGACGTATCTCTCGGCGACTCTCTCGGTGGTACTGGTGGTGCTGCTCGCCGTCCTGGTACCGGTCGCCGCGCTGTCCGCCTGGGTGGACCTGGAGATCGACAACACGGACCGCTACGTCGACGCGGTGGCCCCGCTCGCCTCCGACCCCGATGTGCAGAGCACCGTCACCGACCTCATCACCGACGGGGCGATGAAACAGATCGACGCCGGGCCGCTCCAGGACACCGTGCGGGAGTTCCTGCGCCAGGCGGTGCTGTCCTTCACCACCACCGACGCCTTCCAGGACGCCTGGAAGGCCGCCAACCGCACCGCACACGAGGCCGTCACCGCCGCCCTGAACGGCAACACCGGCGAGGCCGTGACCATCGATCTGGCCCCCGTGACCGGGCGGGTCAAGCAGAACCTGGAGGAGAACGGGGTGCCGTTCGCCGACCGGATCCCGGTCCAGCACACCGACATCACGCTCATCTCCGCCGACCGCGCCGACCATCTGCGCCAGACCTTCCGCCTGCTGCGGACCGGCAGCATCTGGCCGGCCGTGGCCACGCTCGTGGTCGCCGTCCTGGCCGTGGCCTGGCTGCGCGGCGGCGGGCCGGGGCACAGGCGCTCCTGGCCCGCCGCGCTCTCGGCCACCGCCGTTGTCGGGCTCGGCTTCGCGCTCGGGGCGCTGGTGCTGCGCGCGGTGCTCGCGTACACCCGCGACCGGGTGCTGTCCGAGGTGCCGGACAGCGAGACGGCGGGGGCGGCGGCGGTGTACGACGCGCTGACGGGCTCGCTGCGCACGACGGCGTGGGCGGTGTTCGCCGTGGGGCTGGCGGTGGCCCTGTGCGCGGGTCTGGTGCGGATGCGGCGGCGGAAGCGGGTGGGCCGGGGAGAGGTGGGGCGGCCGGGAAAGCCGCGGCGGTCTGGTTCGGAATGACCCGGTCCGCAGGGCTCCGCAGGGCCTTTTCCGCTCGACATGCGGCGGCGGGCGGGCCGGGGAAGAGTGGTTCTCGTGACTGCCGGATCGGGGACGACTGAGAGGTCTTCCGCATGCGAGCCATAGCCGTCGGCGCGTTCCGGGCCGACCCCGCACTGGTGGAGATGCCCAAGCCCGAACCGGAGGCCGGAGAGGTACGGGTCAGGATCGAGTACGCCGCGCTCAACCCGTCCGACTGGCAGGCCGCACAGGGCTCCCCGGACGACGGACCGGCACCGCGCGTGTTCCCGATGGTCGTCGGGGTGGACTTCGCGGGCCGGGTCGACATGATCGGCAGCGGCGAGAACCGGTTCCGGGTCGGCGACCAGGTCTTCGGCCGGGTCGCCCGGCCGAACGCGGCGGGCAGCGGCACGTACTGCGACTACGTGTCCGTGCCGCAGGACTCCGCCATCACCGTCGTACCGCCCGGGCTCCCCCTGCGGGCCGCGGCCGCGCTTCCCTCTGCCGGCATGGCGGCCGCCCAGATCCTGGAGATCGCGGTGTTCCGGGGCCACGAGACCCTGCTCGTCATCGGTGCGGCGGGCGGCGTCGGCAGCTATCTGACCCAGCTCGCGTCCGCCCGCGACGTACGGGTGATCGCCGCCGTGCGCGGCCACGAGCACACCCGGATGACGGAGCTGGGCGCCGCCGTCACGATCGACCTCACCGACCGGCCGCTGGAGGCGGCGGTACGGGAGAGCTGCCCGGACGGTGTCGACGCACTGGTCGACCTGGTCTCCACCACCCCCGATTCCTTCGCCGGACACGCCGCCCTGGTACGCGGCGGCGGCATCGCCCTCACCACGCGCGGCATCGCCTCCGGGGCCGCCCTGCCCCCCGGCGTGACCGCTATCGACTTCCGGCTCGAACCCACCCCGGTCCTGCTGGACGTCCTGGCCGCGGGCGCCGCGGAAGGCGTACTGCGGGTGCCCGTCGACATCGAACTCCCCCTGGAGAAGACCCCGCAGGCCCTCGACCGGAACCGCACGGGCGGCGCACGCGGCAAGACCGTCATCGTGCTCTGACCACCTGCGCCCTTCTCCCCCCGCCACGAAGGAGACGTCATGGACGACCGGGAGCACGACATCATCGACGAGATCGGCGGACTCATCTCCGAGGAACGGAGCCTGCGCGACCGTTCCACCCGAGAAATGGGCCTCAGCGAGGAGGAGAAAGCACGGCTGCGTACCGTTGAAGTACGGCTCGACCAGTGCTGGGATCTGATGCGCCAGCGCCGGGCACTGAGCGAGTACGGCGAAGATCCGTCCGAGGCGCGGGTCCGGCCCGCCGACGAGGTCGAGGGCTACCGGAGCTGAACGCACGACCGAGGGGGACGCGTTGACCGACACGGACACCGGATCCGGACGGCGGCGGACGGCGCCACCCCCATGGCTGGCGCCACCCCCCTGGCTGCTGAGCGGACTACGCCCGAAGCCGTCCACGCCCATCGCCTGGGCGGGCGTCGCCCGCGCCTCCGTCTCCCTGGCCACACCGCTCGCCGTCGGCTTCGCGCTGGACCGCCCCGCGTACGGCGCGCTCGTCTCCATGGGCGCGCTCTCCGGCGTCATCGGCGACACCGCGGACGCGTACCGGATGCGGATACTCAACATCGCCGTGCCGCAGCTCTTCGGCGCGCTCGGCATCATGCTCGGCACGCTGGTGTACGGAACCGGCTGGGCGGCCGTCGCCGCGCTGACGCTGGTCGGCCTGGTCTCCGGGATGATGTCGACGATCGGCGCGGTCGCCTCGGTGTCCGGGCTGCTGCTCCTGCTCAACGCGGTGGTCGGGGCCGGCCTCCCGATGCCGCAGCCCTGGTGGGTGGCGCCGCTGCTGCTCACGGTAGGCGGCCTGTTCGTACTCACCCTGACCCTGCTGGCCTGGCCGTTGCGCCGGAAGCTCCCGGAGCGGGTCGCGGTCGCGGGCACCTACCTCGCGGTCGCCGACCTGCTCGCCGCCGCGGGCACCGACGCGTACGAGGAGCGGCGCCAGGCCGTCACCCAGTCCCTCAACACGTCCTACGACCTGATCCTGGCCCGCCGGGCCCGCTACCACGGCCGCAGCAACGCCATGGTGCGGCTGCTCGCCCAGCTCAACGTCGTCATCCCGCTCGTCGAGGCGGCCCCCGCCGTCCATGTGCGCCGGCTCAGGCTCCCGGACGAGATCCCGGCGGCGGTACGCGAACTGGCCGTCGCCGTCGAGGAGAGCCGCACCGGCCGCCCCGAACTCACCCTGCCCGCACCCAACTCACCCGCCACCCGTGCGGTGGACAGCGCCCTGCGGCACGCCGCGGTCGTGGTGCACAAGGCCGACCCCGACCCGTACAACGTCGACGACCGGCTCGGCCGCCCCGCCGTGCTCGGGGTACGGATCCGGCGGACCACCCGCGACGTGCTGTTCTCCGGGGCCTCCTGGCGGTACGGGCTGCGCCTCGCCCTCTGCATCGGCCTGGCCCAGGCGCTGACCTCGCTGATCCTGGTGCCGCGCTCGTACTGGGTGGCGCTGACCGTCACGTTCGTCCTCAAGCCGGACTTCGGCTCGGTGTTCTCGCGGGCCGTGCTGCGATCGGTGGGCACGGCTGCCGGGCTCGTGATCGCCGCACCGGTACTCGCCGCGGTGCCGATGGGCTGGTGGGACGTGCCGGTGATGGTGGTGCTCGCCGCGCTGATCCCGGCGCTCACCGCGAAGGGCTACGCCTTCCAGACCGCTGCCATCACCCCGGTCATCCTGCTCCTGTCCGACCTGCTGAACCACCAGGGCTTCCACCTGGTCTGGCCGCGCTTCCTGGACAGCCTGATCGGCTGCGCGATCGTGCTGGTGGCGGGCTACCTGCTGTGGCCGGAGAGCTGGCACGTACGGATAGGCCACCGGCTCGCGGACGCGGTGGCGGAAATCGCCGACTACGTCGCGTGCGCGTTCGAGCCGGGCAGCTCCGGCGACCGGGCGGAACGGGTGCGGGCCCGGCGCCGGATCTACCGCGACCTGTCGGTCGTACGTTCCGAATTCCAGCGCGCCCTGACCGAACCGCCCCCGGTCGGCACCCGGGCCGCCGCCTGGTGGCCGCTGGTCGTCGCGGTCGAACGCATCGTGGACGCGACGACGGCGGCCCGGGTCCGGGTCAACCACGGAGCACCCGAGCCGCCACCGGCCGAGGTCGCTGAGGTCCAGCGGCAGCTGCGGGAGCTGGCCGAGGGGATACGGGCCAGCGAGGTCCTGGTGGAGGTGCGCACCGAACTTCCGGGCGACGAGGAAGGCGTACTCGCTCCGCTGCGCCAGGAGGTGGCGGCGGCACGGGCCATCGCCTCGCCCCAGCCGTAGGAGCTGCTCCGGCGGCAGGGCTTCTCCGGCGGCGGGGCGGCCCGACGGCGGGGCGGCACCACCGGGTGGGCTGTCAGCCCGTGGGGCCGGCCCCCCGCAGCCGTTCCATCTCGCGCCGGTCCCGCTTCGTCGGCCGGCCCGCGCCCCGGTCCCGTACCGGAACCTGGATCGCCGCCTCGCGCGGCGGCGGGGGCGGGCTGTTGTCGATGAAGCACTCCGCCGCCACCGGAGGGCCGACCCGTTTCTTGACGATCTTCGAAACGACCACGATCCGGTCGCGTCCGGCGTGCCGGAGCCGTACCTCGTCGCCGACGCGCAGTGCCTGGGCGGGCTTGGCGCGCTCGCCGGCGACCTTCACATGACCCGCGCGGCAGGCGGCAGCGGCCTGCGAACGGGTCTTCGTCAGCCGGACCGACCAGATCCAGACATCGACCCGAACGCTGCCCTCCGCCTGCGGCGCCTCACCGGAAACCATGCCTCCGACTGTAGGGCCTGTCGTGGGTTCGTCGGGATCGTCGGGGTCGTGGGGATCAGCCGAAGTCGCTGATCACTTCACCCATGTTGTAGCTGTACAGCTCGCGCTTGCACGCTCCGCACCTGCTCGGCGCGTGCTCGCTCAGCGACCACAGCTGCGGCGCGAAGCCGTCGCCGCGCCCGTGCGCGAGGTAGAGGTCCTCGGGCCCGAACGCCGACTCCAGCGTCTTCGCGTTGCCGACGAGCTGGGACGCCCCGTCGACGGTACCCGGCGTGGCCTGGAGCAGCCGGCCGTTGTCGTAGCCGTTGCTGCGGTGGAAGTACCACTTGCCGTCGTACCGCGTGACGCCCTGGATCTTGTGCCACAGCGCCTCGTTGTTGAACGTGGCACCGGTCGGCAGGCCGTACGCCAGGTCGGCGGAGGCGGTCGTGCCGGTGGCGCCCTCGACGGCGGCGGTCAGCTCGGTCATCGGGTACGTGCCGACGCGGCCGGGGCTCGTGCCGCCGTTGTTGGTGTTGCAGTACTCACCGAGGACCATGTGGTCGGTGTCGGTCCGGTCCAGCGAGATGTACGAGGCCTTCGGGCGGCCGGTGGCGTAGCACCGGTTGCCGCTGGTGGTCCCGCCGTTCTTCGCCGTGGTGAACTTCAGCGTGGCGACCTGCGGCATGACGTAGCGGTAGCCGTAGCCGTACCAGACGTTGCTCTGACGGCCGATCCGCTTCTTGTCCACGACGTTGCTGACGAGCCCGTCCGGCGTCGGGTCGTCGACGTCGGCCTTGTTGTCCGGGTTGAGGTCCATGATCTTGCGCAGGTCGAAGACCCGCATGCCGTTGGGGGTGTCGGCGACGTACAGGTAATTGCCGTACCAGACCATGCCACCGGCGTGGATGCCGTTCTGCGCGGCGCAGGACGACGTCACCTCGGTGGTGCACTTGCCCTCGCTCGCGTGGAGCGCGTCGAAGGAGATGTGGTCCTTGGAGTTCATGTACGGCCAGACCAGCAGTACATGGCGGTACATCTGGGTCGCCTGGTTGAAGAAGCTGACCCGGATGCCCTTCTCGTTGCAGGCGTCCGACGCGGAGTCCTGGAGGCAGTTGTCGCGGTCCTTGGCGTAGTTGCTGCGGCCCGGGTTCTCCGCGTCGTAACCGGCCACGGCGATCGGCTCGGCGTTGGACGTGCCCCAGTCCTCGTCCTCCTGCGCGTCCGAGACACCGGTGATGGCCTGCGGCACCCACTCCGAGGACGTGGCGTCGTCGCTCTGCCAGCAGACGCGGTGGTTGACCGCCAGATCGGAACCGTAGATTCCGGCTGTTCCGCAGTCGCCTTCCCACTTGGAGGGCCGGTTGGCCTGCTCCATCAACTCGGTGAGTCCCTGCTTGGGCAGCGCTGCGTCCAATTTCGTGACGAGACCGGAGATATCGGTGCTCTTCACCAGCTTGAAGTCGGCGGCCCGGCCGGGGACGGGAGCGGCGAGAGCGGAGACGCCCGGGGCGGCGGAGGCCGAATCCGAGACCGCCGCTGATCCGGTTCCGGCGAAGTCGTCCTGCTCACCCTCGGATTCGTTGTCGAACCCGTCGTCCGGCATTCCCTCGTTGCCCGGCGCCGGGTCGTCGGCGGCCCGCACCGAGGAGAGCGGGGCGGACACCGGAGCGGCGGCGGCACCGACCGCCGGAACGAGGCCGGAAAGCATCGCACCCGCCGCAACGGCACAGGCGGCAAAACGTGTTCTGCGGGTTGGTTTTCCCATGTGGGAGCCCTTCTTGAGCAACGCTGTCGGCAACGGACAACGGTGTGCCCGACTTCGCGTCGGGCACACCGTCCATTCACGCTAACAAGGCAACTCATGACCGGGTGCGCACATTTGAACGACGTACATGAGGCCCGCACGCCATCGGCACAGGACTCATCGGGGGCTCCGTTGTGGCTCAGTTCCCACACGGGCGGGCCGCACCACCGAAGGGCCGGATCCGGCCGCTAACCTTACGTATCCGTCCTGGCCAGGGATCAATTCCCGCAGGTCGGACATTTCTCGCACCCAACTCACGCGAAAGGCCTCGCCCATGGGCATTCGGAGCTTGCTGCGCAAGGTGTTCGGCCGCGACCGCGCGGAGCAGGACGCGCCGACGGCCACGGTCCCGCCCCAGACCGAGCGCACCGCGCCCACGGAGTCGGAGCCGACCACGACGACGGAGACCACGTCCACGGCGGACGAGCGGATCGCGGAGCCGGCCCCGGTCCTCGAAACCACCCCGCCCACCAAGGCTTCGGTACCGGCGCCCGCCTCTCCCCGGTCTGCCGGCGAGAACAGCGGTCTGGCCTCGGACCTGGTGGCCGCCGCCTTCGACAAGGCGTCCGTCCCCACGGTCCCGGCGCAGAGCCCGGCCCCGAGGTCGGAGTCGACGGAGGCGAAGGCGGAGCCGGAGCCGGAGCCGGAGCCGGAGCCCGTCAAGGCCGAGGCAAAGGTGGAGGAGCCGGAGCCGGAGGTAGTCGAGGCCGAGGCGAAGGTGGAGAAGCCGGAGCCGGAGGTAGTCGAGGCCGAGGCGAAGGTGGAGAAGCCGGAGCCGGAGGTAGTCGAGGCCGAGGCGAAGGTGGAGGAGCCGGAGCCGGAGGTAGTCGAGGCCGAGGCGAAGGTGGAGAAGCCGGAGCCGGTCAAGGCCGAGGTCGCCATCGAGCCGGAAGTCGAGCCGGACGCAGAGCCCACCGCCGAGGCCGAGCCCGCCATCAAGGTCAAGGCCGAGGTGGAGGTCGAGACGGAGCCGGAGGCAGAAGCGGAGCCGGAGCTCACCGCCGCCGAGCCCAAGGCGCAGGCCGAGCCGGAGGCGCAGGCCGAGCCGGAGGCGCAGGCGCAGCCCGAGGTCAAGGCCGAGGCCCCCGCCCCGGTGGCCGAGCCCGCCCCCGTAACCGAGGCAGCCCCCGCAGCCGAGGCCGAGCCCGCAGCCACCCCCGTAGCCGAGGCGGACCCCGCAACCACCCCGGCCCCCACCCCCAAGCCCGCGCTCACCCTCGCCAAGGTCAAGTCGCGGGCCCCCGGGCTCGTCGACCCGTACAAGGCGGCCCAGGCCGGGCTGAAGGCGCACGGGCTGACCGGGCTGCGCGCCACCGTCTACCTGGTCCTCGACCGCTCCGGCTCCATGCGGCCGTTCTACAAGGACGGCAGCGCCCAGCACCTGGGCGACCGCGCCGTCGCACTCGCCGCGCACCTGGACGAGAACGCGACCGTCCCCGTCGTCTTCTTCTCGACGGAGATCGACGGCACCGGCACCGTCGGCCTCGCCGACCACGAGGGCCGGATCGACGAGCTGAACGCGGGCCTCGGCCGCCTCGGCCGTACGAACTACCAGAGCGCCGTCGAAGAGGTCGTCGCGCACTACGAGAAGTCGGAGGAGACCGGCCCCGCCCTGGTGATCTTCCAGACCGACGGCCCGCCGGACGCCAAGCAGGCCGCCAAGCAGGCGCTCGCCGACGCGGCGCGGCTGCCGCTGTTCTTCCAGTTCGTCGCGTTCGGCGAGGAAGACGCCAAGGGCTTCGACTTCCTGCGCAAGCTGGACGCCCCGAACGCGGGGTTCTTCCACGCGGGCCCCGCGCCCCGGGAGGTCGCGGACACCACGTTCTACCGCGAGATCCTCGCCGCGCTCCCCGCCTGGATCGCGGCCCGCGAGACGGTGACCGCCGACTGATCCACCTGCAGCCGTACGGTCACGGCGAGCCCGCCCCCGGGCCCCGGCACCGCCGTGACCGTACCGCCGTGCGCCACCGCGATGGAGCGCACGATCGACAGGCCGAGGCCCGACCCGCGCCCCATCCGGTCCTTGCCCTCGCCCCGCCGGAACGGCTCGAACAGCCCGGGGATGTCCGCCGCGTCCACCACCGGCCCGGTGTTGCGGACCTCCAGCCGTGCCCCACCGCCGGCCGTCACCAGTGACACGTCCACCGTTCCGTCCGGCACGTTGTACGTGACGGCGTTGGCCAGCAGATTCGCCACCAACTGCGCGAGCAGCATGCGGTTGCCCCGCACCGTGCAGAAGTAGGCATCGGCCCGCACGCCGGGGTGCCGGGCCGTCTCCTCCGCCACCACCTGCGCGAGATCCACCGGCTCCCGCTCGCCCTCGGCGAGCCCGCGCTCACTGCGCGCCAGGACCAGCAGCCCCTCTATGAGCCGCTCGCTGCGCCGGTTGTTGTCCAGGAGCGTCTGCCTGGTCCGTACGAGATCCTCCGGGGTCGGGTCGTCCAGGCCGATCTGGATCGCGGCCCGCTGGGTGGCGAGCGGGGTCCGCAGCTCGTGGGAGGCGTTGGCGATGAACCGCCGCTGACTGTCGAAGGCCTTCTCCAGCCGGGCCAGCAGCGCGTCGAGCGTGTCGCCGAGCTCCTTGAGCTCGTCGTCGGGGCCGCTGGACGCGATCCGCTCGTGCAGATTGTGCTCGGAGAGCCGGCGCGCTTTCTCTGTCATGGCATGGACCGGGCGCAGCACCCGCCCCGCGGTCCACCAGCCGACACCGACCGCGCAGGCCGTCATGACGAGCAGCGCGGCCACGGACCAGATCAGCAGCTGATGGCCGGCCGCGTCACTGACGTTGTCGGTGAGGTCGTAGACGGTGGGCGGCCCGAGGTTCCGCCGGGTGATGAGCGGACCGTTCACCGCGTAGCCGGGCTGCACGACGGCCGCCGTGCGGGCGATGTCGCGCGCCTGGGAGTCCGTACCGGCGCGGGAGGCGAGGTTGACGGTGGCGAGCAGCGCCGTACCGAGGACCAGGAACACCCCGCCGTACACGAGTGCGATCCGGGCCCGGATCCTGGAGTGCGGCACACCGGACAGCCGCCTCACAGGGCGTACCCCACGCCCTGCACCGTACGGATCAGCGCCGGTTCGCCGATCTTCCCGCGCAGCTTGCTCATGCAGACGCGCACGGCACCGGTGAACGGATCGGCGTTGGCGTCCCAGGCCCGCTCCAGCAGTTCCTCCGCGCTGACGGTCCCGCCGTCCGCCTCCAGCAGCAGCTGGAGCACCGAGAACTCCTTCGGCGAGAGGTCCAGCCCCCGACCGTCCCGCGAGGCGGTGCGCCGTACGGTGTCGAGCCGGATGCCGTGCCGTTCCAGCTGCGGTGGCACGGGGCGGGCGCTGCGGCGGCGCAGTGCCCGGACCCGCGACACCAGCTCGGGGAACTCGAACGGCTTGCCCAGGTAGTCGTCGGCGCCGAGGTCGAGCCCGGCGACCCGGTCCTCCATGGAACCGGCGGCGGTGAGCATCAGGATCCTGGTCCGGGAGCCGGAGGCGACGAGGCCGCGCGCCACGTCGTCGCCGTGCACCCGGGGCAGGTCGCGGTCCAGGACGACGACGTCGTAGTCGTGCAGCCCCAGGTAGGCGAGGGCGGCGTCACCGCTGTACACCGTGTCGACGGCGAAGCCGGCCCGCCGCAGCCCCGTGGCGACCAGCTCCGCCAGGATCTCCTCGTCCTCCGCGACCAGTACCCGCATCGTGATGTCCCCTGCCTCGTACACGCGTGTCCACTCCCTCCCAGGATGCGCTTTTGCTACCGGAAGGGATGTTTCGCAAAGGTCTCCACGCCTCCGGTCCGGGGGTGACCGGCCGTAATCGGTGTGAGTCGGTCGCCCGCGGGCCGTTAGGATTTCGACCATGGCGGCCACTGGATCCGAGAAGCAAGGGGGCGACGGCGTGAAGAATTTCTACGTATCGACCCCCATCTACTACGTCAACGACGCTCCTCACCTGGGCCACGCCTACACGACCGTCGCAGGCGACGTGCTCACCCGCTGGCACCGCCAGCGCGGCGAGAAGGTGTGGTACCTCACCGGCACGGACGAGCACGGTCAGAAGATCATGCGCACTGCCGAGGCGAACGACGTCACCCCGCAGGAGTGGTGCGACAAGCTCGTGGAGGAGGCGTGGAAGCCCCTCTGGAAGCACCTGAACATCGCGAACGACGACTTCATCCGTACGACGGAGAAGCGCCACACCGACCGGGTGCAGGAGTTCGTCCAGGACCTGTACGACAAGGGTGAGATCTACAAGGGCGGCTACGAGGGCCCCTACTGCGTGGGCTGCGAGGAG
Organism: Streptomyces sp. NPDC102437; assembly: GCF_044765565.1. Classification (NCBI taxonomy): domain Bacteria; kingdom Bacillati; phylum Actinomycetota; class Actinomycetes; order Kitasatosporales; family Streptomycetaceae; genus Streptomyces; species Streptomyces sp. NPDC102437. Next base: position 130,244 of record NZ_JBIWKI010000005.1, read on the forward strand.
TACAAGCTCCCCGGCGACCTCATCGAGGACGAGGCCGGTGTCAAGCTGTGCCCGATCCACAAGAAGCCGGTGGAGATCCTCAAGGAGGAGAACTACTTCTTCAAGCTGAGCGCCTACGGCCCGAAGCTGATGGAGTTCTACGCGAACAACCCGGGCTTCATCCAGCCCGAGTCCGCCCGCAACGAGGTCGTGAACTTCGTCAAGCAGGGCCTCCAGGACCTCTCCATCTCCCGCTCGACCTTCGACTGGGGCGTCCCGGTGCCGTGGGACGAGAAGCACGTCATCTACGTGTGGGTCGACGCCCTGCTGAACTACGCGACGGCGGTCGGCTACGGCGCCAACCAGGAGAAGTTCGACGGGACGTTCCCCGCCAATGTCCACCTGGTCGGCAAGGACATCCTGCGCTTCCACGCGGTGATCTGGCCCGCGATGCTGATGGCGCAGGGGCTGCCGCTGCCCGGAAAGGTCGCGGCCAACGGCTGGCTGATGGTCGGCGGCGAGAAGATGTCGAAGTCGAATCTGACGGGCATCAAGCCGCAGGACCTGACCTCGCACTTCGGCGTGGACGCGTACCGCTGGTACTTCCTGCGGGCGATCGCGTTCGGCAGCGACGGCTCGTTCTCCTGGGAGGACTTCTCCGCCCGCTACACCTCCGAGCTCGCCAACGACTACGGCAACCTCGCCTCGCGCGTCGCTGCCATGGTCGGCAAGTACTTCGGCGGCGCGCTCCCGGAGGCCACCGCCTCGGGCGACGCCGAGAAGGCGGTCCAGGAGGGCCTGGCCAAGGCCGTCGCCACGGCCGACGAGAAGATCGGCGAGGAGCTGGACTTCCAGTCCGGCATCCTGGCGATCTTCGACTTCGTGAAGCAGGTCAACGGCTACATCACGGAGCAGGAGCCCTGGAAGGTCGCCAAGGACGACTCTCCCGAGGGCCAGGCCCGCCTCGCGACGATCCTCTATACGGCCGCCGAGTCGCTGCGGGGTGTCGCGGTGCTGCTGAACGCCGTGATGCCGGAGACCTCGCAGAAGCTGTGGGAGTCGCTGGGCGCCGAGGAGTCCCTGGGCGCGCTGGCCGACCAGCGCGTGCAGGACGCGGGCACCTGGGGCCGGCTCCCGGCGGGCGCCACGGTGACGAAGGGCGCGGTGCTGTTCCCGCGCCTGGAGGAGAAGCCGGCGTAACGGAGTACGTGCACGGCGAATGGCGGGACCGGCAGTAGCGGTCCCGCCCTTGCCGTACTGCCGCCCTCGGTCAGCGGACCCAGTTCTTCAGCGGCTCGGTGTCCAGTTCGATGCCCACCGGGTCGGGCAGTTCGACGGTCTTCCCGTACGGAACCGTCACGACCTGCTCGTACCGCACGCCGTCGGGCTGCGAGTGCACCTTGACCTCACAGGTTTCGCGGTCGATGAGCAGGTAGACGGGAATGCCGGTCTCGGCGTACGCGCGCGGCTTCTCGACCCGGTCCCGGCGGTCGGTGTCCTCGTCGTACGAGGTGACCTCGACGACCATCAGGACACCGCCGGGGTCGGCCCATTCGCCCTGGCCGACGAAGGCGCCGCTGCGAGCGAGTGCTCCATCGGGCCGGGCGTTCCCCTTGCGGTACGTCTCGATACGCAGCCCTTGTTCGGCGTAGAGCCAGCGGCCGGGATCGGCCTGCATGCATTGCCGGGTGAGCCACTCGATGATCCGCCCGTGATCCCCGTCCGGCACAGCCTTGACCCCCATTTTCCCGTTCACGAACTCCAGACGCAGTGCTTCCTCGGCGCGTATGGCGTGACGGGCAAGGTCCTCGAAGACCTCCTGTGTCAGCACACCCTCGTCAGTCACGGTCATCACTGCCTCCTGGTAAGGAAACGGGCTTCCTCCAGCGTACGGGCCCGCCTCCCGCCCCCGTGCCCCGTTCACTCTTCCAGGGCCTCCGCGTCGCCCATCACGACGACCGGTTTCTTCGCCGGGTCGAGGGTGCTCAGGAGTTCCTGCATCCGGTCCAGGGGGAGCGAGATGCAGCCCTGGGTCGGGCCGCCGTGGTCGACGTGGATCCAGATGCCGCCGCCGCGCTCCTGGCCGAGGGGGCGTTCCGGGTCCAGCGGGGTGACGCCGGGGGTGCGGTTGTAGTCGATGGCGACGACGTAGTCGAAGGACCCTTCGAGCTGCTCCCCGTCGAAGCCCTCGCCGCTCACCACGAACGCCGGGTTCCGGTCGTAGGGGAACGCCGTGTCGGGAGGGTCGAACAGGCCGCCCGCGTACGTCAGACCGTAGACGCCGACCGGGGAGCGCAGGTCGCCCTCCCAGTGCTCGTCGGTCCAGCCGTTCAGCGCGTTGTGGGCCGGCCAGCGGGTCGTGACGGGCAGCCAGCCAAGGGCCGGGTTGTCGCGGGCATAGAGGACCGCGGTGGACAGGCTGGAGTCGTAGTCGTCGCCGGTGACGACGAGGACCTGTTTGGAGGAGGCCGGGATCGCGGCCCGGGTCTTCGGGCCCAGCGCGGGGATCTCGCGCGGCCGGACGACCGGCGCGTGCGGCCCTGGGGCGGCCCGTTTTCGCAGCCCGTCGGCCTGTGGGCCCGCGACACCGGGGGAGGCCGTGGCGCCCGTCCGGACGGAGAGGGGCTCGGGAGCGGCGGTCTCGGAGGTGTTGTCGCATGCGGTGAGCAGCAGCAGCGCCGCGGCACAGGCACCGGCAGGTACGGCGTACGGGGGACGCCGGAAGGCCGACGGACGGAACACGGACACGGGAACTCCTCAGCACTCGTGGGGTGACGGCGGCACAGACGGGCTCCCCGTCACGTCTCCTACCGCCGCACCCAGTTAACGCCGCGTCGCGCGAGGGCGAATCCGTACGGGGGCCATACGGCTGTATCCCCCGCCGGACACGCGCGCCGAAGGATCCCGGAACCGTTCCGTGCGTGTAGGTTCCGCGACCTTCCGCCCGGTGGTGAGCGGGAAGGTCTGATTGCCGGTCAGTCAGCCGTTGAGGAACTCCGGGCACCGGTACGGGCCCAGCGCTTCGCCCTCGGACGGTCGCAGGGTGACCTCGACGTCTTCGGTCCTGACCTTCGGTTCGAGTACGGACTGGGCGCGCGCCAGCGTGCACACCAGCTGGCCGGTGGCCTGGTCGCGTCCTGACTCCCCGTAGAGGCCCTCCAGTCGCACCGTGACCCGGGTGCCCGAGCCGGTCGCCGAGTAGCCGCCGAGGTGGACGAGGGAGGTGAGTCCGCCCTGGTCGGCGGGCGGCGTCAGCGAGCCGAGCAGCTTCAGCACGCCGTTGAGGTCCTCGACCTCCTTGTCGATCAGCGGCACCGCGCGCAGCCCGGCGGCGGAGGCGTAGTACAGCCGCATCCCGCGCGTCGGGCCGGACGCGGGCTCGCCCGCGCCTATCACCCCGGTCGGCTGGACGCCGCAGCCCACGAGGGCGAACCCCAGCGCGGCGACCGTGATCGCGATGCCCTTTCGGATCCTCACTCCGTGTCCTCTCCGGTACGCCGCAGGGGCAGCCGCAGCGTGAACACCGCGCCGCGCACCGGTCCGTCCGCCGTGTCCGCCGCGTCGGCCACCTCGATCGTGCCGCCGTGCAGCCGCGCGTTCTCCAGCGCGATCGCCGTGCCGAGGCCGCTGCCCTGTCCGCTGTCGTCGGCGGCGCCGCGTGTGCGGGCCGCGTCCGCCTTGTAGAACCGGTCGAAGACCCGCTCCCGTGCCTCCGGCGGCAGCCCCGGTCCGTGGTCGGCGACGGACAGGACCACCCACTCGCCGTCCGCCGCATCGGCCGTTCCGAGCGTCACGATGACCGGCGGGGCGCCGTGCCGCAACGCGTTGCCCACCAGGTTCGCGACGATCACGTCGATCCGGCGCCGGTCGACCACCGCCCGCAGCCCCTCGGGAAGGTCGGTCCGCACCCGGTCCGTCCAGCCACGCAGCGCCAGCGAGGCCCGTACGGTGTCGGCGAGATCCGCCTCGGCCGCGTTCAGCCGTACCGCCTTCGCGTCGAAGCGGGAGATCTCCATCAGGTCCTCGACCAGCCGGGACAGCCGTGCCGTCTCCGCCCCGACGGTACGGGCCGCCCGCGCCGCGTCCGGTGGCAGCTGGTCGGCGTCCTCCTCCAGGACGGTCGCCACCATCGTCATCGCCGCGAGGGGCGTGCGCAGCTCGTGCGACACGTCCGCCACGAAGCGGCGCGCCTTCGCCTCCTGCTCGCGCAACTCCGTGTCGGAGGACTGGAGCGCGTCGGCGGTCTCGTTGAACGTCCGGGCCAGGTCGGCGAGTTCGTCGTGCCCGGAGACGGCGACGCGGGTGCCGAGGTCTCCGGCCGCCAGTTCACGGGTGGCCCGGCCCAGCTTCCGCACCGGACGCAGCACCGTGCCCGCGGCCAGCAGTGCCAGGACGGCGGCCAGCAGCACCACCGGCACCATGCCGGCCCGTACTGAGTCCAGCAGGGCGGCGGTGTCGTCGCGCTCGGCCCGCAGATCGGTGATCGCGTAGACCTCCAGGCCGGAGGTGCGGCGGTCCCCGTCGTCGAACCGGACGGGCGTGCCGACGACCAGATAGGGATCGCCCCGCCACCGCACCCGCTGGAACCGGGCCTGGTCGCCGGTCGTGACGGCGGTGCGCAGCTCGGTGGTGATCCTGGACGTGGTGTCGGCGAGCGAGTCGGAGACGGCGGACAGGTCCTGGTAGCGGGCGACGACGATGTTCCCGCCGAGACCCTCCGACACCTTCGCCGCGAACCGGGACAGCGACTGCTGGTCGGGCGGCACGTCGAAGTCGGCGGCGACCGCGGTGACCCGCTCCCGGAGGTCGTCCACGGCGGCGTTCTGGGTGCGCTGGAGGACTGCGGTGCGGGCGTCCCGGTAGGCGAGGGCGGTCGCGGTCACCGCGCTGACGAGCGCGACGACGACGAAGGTGACGACGAGCCGGACGCGCAGCCCGCCGACAAGGCGCCGCGAGCGCCGCGTCGGGGCGGCGCCGCGCCTGCCCTTGCCCGTACGGTTCACAGCGGACCGAATCGGTAGCCGAAGCCCCGCACCGTCTGGACGTACCGCGGCTTGGCCGGCACGTCCTCCAGCTTGGCCCGCAGCCGGCCGACCGCCGCGTCCACCAGCCGGGAGTCGCCCAGGAAGGTGTGGTCCCAGACGGATTCGAGGAGCTGCTCGCGGCTGAGCACCCGGCCCGGGGCGGCCGACAGCTCCAGCAGCAGCCGCAGTTCGGTGGGCGGCAGCGGGACCGGTGTGCCGTGCTTGGTGACGGTCAGTCCGGCGCGGTCGATCACCAGCCCGGCGAGGTCGGCGGCGGGCCCGCGCACCGGCCCGGACGGTTCCGCCCGCCGCAGCGCGGCCCGGATACGGGCCTCCAGGACGGGCGCGGTGACCGGCTTTACGACGTAGTCGTCGGCGCCCGCCTCCAGGCCGGTCACGATGTCCTGGTCGTCGCCGCGTGCGGTCAGCATGATGACGGGCAGAACCGCCGAGCGGGCGCGGATGCGGCGGCACACCTCGAAGCCGTCCATGCCGGGCAGCATCAGGTCCAGGACGGCCAGTTCCACCCGTGCGCCCCTTTCCCCGGCCAGCAGGGCGAGGGCCTGCTCGCCGGTGGCGGCGGTCTCCACGTCGTACCCGTGCCGGCGCAGCACGAGCTCCATTCCGTCCCGTACGGACGCGTCGTCCTCGATGAGCAACACATGCGGCATGGAGCCGATTATGGGCACGTCCGGACCGCCCGCGCCTGCCCGGGACGGGGGTGGAGGCGCAGGCCGGGGCATTGTTACGTTCCCATCATGTGGCCATGGAGGGGCCATCATCCGGGGCGGCGAACGTACAGATCATGACCTTCCCCAGGACGAACCCCCGCGCCACCGCCCGGCTGCGCATGACCGCGCTCGTGGCCCTGCCCGTGCTCGCCCTCTCCGTCGCCTGCGGAGGCGGGAGCGGTGACGACGGCGCCGGCGGTACGAAGAAGAGCGACGTGATCGCCGATGTACCGGACACGCCGGGCGCGAGCTCCGCGAAGGACGGGACCGGACCGAGCGCAGCGCACCCTGCCAAGAGCGCCTTCTACGACGCCCAGTTGAAGTACGTCCGGTGCATGCGCGTCAAGGGCGGCTACAAGGACTTCCCCGACCCGAAGCTCAGCGGCTACCTCGACTGGGACAAGGTCAACGAGATCGGCTCCCAGCCGGGCCGCAACGAGGGCATCAAGGGCGGCAAGGACGGAGCCTGCGTCGCCGAACTGCAGGCCGCCATGGACGCCGAGCCCGAGCGCGACCAGCAGAAGTCCTACGAGTCGATGCTCGCGCACGCCAAATGCATGCGGGACAACGGCGTCTCCCGGTTCACCAACCCGACCATGAGCGGCGGCAACGCCCAGCCGGGCGGCGACCCCAACCCGGCATCCCCGTCCATCGACACCGGCTCACCCGCGTACAAGAAGGCCCGCGAGGCGTGCGAGCCGAAGCTGCTCGACGGTCTGGACGGCATGCAGTGAGGCGCCGTGTCACCCTCCTCGCGCTCGGTGCGGCGGCCCTCGCCGCCGTCACCGGGGGCGTCCTGTTCCTCGGCGACGGCGGCTTCCTCCGCGACGGCGGCGACGCGGGCGCCGCCGCGCGGGGCGGCGGCCCGCCGCCCGCCACCGCGACCGTCGTACGCACCGACCTCGTGCGTTCCACGACGGTCGACGGCAGGCTCGACTTCTCGCAGCGCCGCGCCGTCAAGGCCGCCGTCGAGGGAACCGTCACGGTCGCCGCCCCCGAAGGCAGGACGCTGACCATGGGGCAGGCGCTGTACGAGCTGAACGACAAGCCCGTCACCCTCCTCTACGGGCCGGTCCCGATGTTCCGCGAGATGAAGCCCGGCGACCGGGGCAGCGACGTGCTCCAGCTGGAGCGCAGTCTGCGTGACCTGGGGTACGGGTCGCGGCTCTACGTCGACGTCCGGTACGACGAGGACACCGCGGCCGCCGTCGAGCAGTGGCAGAAGTCCCTCAACCGCGAGCCCACCGGCAGGGTCGGCAAGGGCGATGTCGTCTTCCAGCCCGGCCCGGTCAAGGTGGTCTCCGCCGACGCGGCGCTCGCCGACCAGGTCGGCCCGGACGAGCCGGTCCTGACGATCGCCTCCACCCGGCCCGTCGTACGGGCGGAACTGGAGCAGACCGACGGCGCGCTCACCTCGAAGGGCACCAAGGTCGAGGTCACCCTGCCGAGCGGGAAGACCGTGGCCGGCCACGTCGCCGGTACGGTGCGCCCCGAGGAGCAGGCCTCCGGCGGCGACGCCGGCGCCGGGGACGGCATCACCGTCGAGGTCGTCCTGGACGGCGGGGCGCGCGCCGCGTCCGGCGAGGACACCGGGAAACCGGTGAGCGTGAAGTTCGTCAGCGAGGCACGCGAGGGGGTCCTCGCGGTCCCCGTCGAGGCGGTCGTCGCCCTGCGCGGCGAGAACGGCGGCTACGGCCTCCAGGTCGTCCGGGGAGCCACCTCGACGATGATCCGGGTGGAGACGGGCATGACCGCCGACGGGCGGATCGAGGTCAGCGGCCCCGATGTGCGCGAGGGCCTGAAGGTCGGAGCGGCCGCGTCATGACACCTGCCCCGGTGATCGCACTGCGCGACGCCACCAAGTCGTACCCCGGCGGCGTCCACGCCCTGCGCGGAGTGAACCTCACCGTCGAGGCGGGCGAACTGCTCGCCGTCGTCGGACCGTCCGGCTCCGGCAAGTCCACGATGCTCAACATCATGGGCACCCTCGACAAGCCCACCACGGGCACCGTCGAGGTCGCCGGGTACGACGTGTCCGGGCTCTCCGACTCCCGGCTCTCCGCACTGCGCGCCCGCCACATCGGCTTCGTCTTCCAGCACTTCCATCTGGCGGCCGGGCGCGACGCGGTGGACAACGTCGCCGACGGACTGCTGTACGCGGGTGTCGCACCGAAGGAACGGCGCAGGCGCGCCCGGGAGGCGCTCGCCAGGGTGCGGCTGGACCACCGCGGCTCGCACACCCCGAACGAGCTGTCCGGCGGCGAGAAGCAGCGGGTGGCCATCGCCCGTGCCCTGGTGGGCAGCCCGCGGCTGCTGCTGGCCGACGAGCCGACCGGGGCGCTGGACACGGCGTCCGGCGAGATCGTCATGGAGCTGCTGCACGAACTGAACGCGTCCGGCACCACCGTCTGCGTGATCACCCACGACAACGGGATCGCGGACTCGCTGCCGCGCCGGGTCCGGTTCCGGGACGGCGAGATCGTCTCGGACACGCGCTCCGGCGCGCTCCTGGGCCCACGTACCGCGCTTCTCGGCCCACGTACACGGAAGGCCGGTTCATGAAGAACGGTCTCAGGCCCGCCCGCCTCTCCCCCCGCGATGTCCTGCGCGTCGGCGCGGTCGGTCTCCGCGCCCGTCGCGCACGCGTGGTGCTCTCGGCGCTCGGCATCGCCATCGGCATCGCGACCGTGGTCGCGGTCGTCGGCCTGTCCGAGTCGAGCCGCGCGGACCTGATGGCCCGGCTCGACCGCCTCGGCACCAACCTCCTCACCGCCGAGGCGGGCCGCGACGCCATGGGCCAGCCGGTCCGGCTGCCGAAGAACGCGGTCGCGATGGTCGAACGCATCGGCCCGGTGCAGCACGCCACGGCCACCGCCGACATCGACGCCCGCATCCGCCGCAGCGACGTGGTCCCCGAGGAGCGCACCGCGGGCGTCACCGCCCAGGCGGTCCGCGCCGACCTGCTCTCCGCGCTCGGCGGTGAGGTCGGCGAGGGCACCTGGCTGACCCCGGCCGGTGAACGCCTCCCGACGACGGTGCTCGGCGCGGTGGCGGCGGAGCGGCTGGGCATCACCCGCACCGGCGAGACGATCATGATGAACGACGTCCGCGTGGCCGTCGTCGGCATCCTCGAACCACTCGAACTGGTCCCCAACCTGGACCGGGTGGCCATGGTCGGATTCCCCGCCGCCGAGCGCCACTTCGGCTTCGACGGCCACCCGACCACCGTCTTCGAGCGCTCCACCGACGCCTCGGTCGAGGACGTACGGGCGGTCCTGGCCCGCACCATCAGCCCCGGCAGCGAGGCGGGCATCAAGGTCTCCCGTCCCTCCGACGCGCTGGCCGCCAAGGCCGCCACCGACGAGGGTCTGACGAACCTGATGCTCGGCCTGGGCGCGGTGGCGCTGCTGGTCGGCGGGGTGGGCGTCGCCAACACCATGGTCATCTCCGTCCTGGAGCGCCGTCAGGAGATCGGCCTGCGGCGCTCGCTGGGTGCGACCCGGGGCGCGATCCGGCTCCAGTTCCTGACCGAGTCGCTGTTGCTGTCGGCGCTGGGCGGGGCGACGGGCGCAGTGCTGGGCGCGGCGGCGACGTCCGGTTTCGCGCGGGTCCAGGGGTGGACGGCGGTGGTCCCGCCGTGGTCCCTGGCGGGCGGTCTGGCCGCCACCCTCCTGATCGGTGTGGTCGCGGGCCTCTACCCGGCGATCCGCGCCTCCCGGCTCCACCCGACGGTGGCCCTGAACGCGACGTGAGACAGGCCACCGGAAACGTGAAACATCCCCCGGCCGGGGTCGGCCGGGGGATGTTTCACGTGAAACCGGATCGGAACGCGCGCGGAGCCGGCCCGGAATCGGACCGAACCGGAGCGGAACCGCCGGCGCTTACTTCGCGCCGGTGTCCCTCACCACGGAGTCCTTGGGGTCCGCCTTCTCCTTCTCCTTCGCCGTCGCCACCGGCTTGCGGAGCTGGATGTTCAGCTCGCGCAGCCGGGTCTCGTCCAGCTCCGTCGGGGCACCCATCATCAGGTCCTGGGCGTTGCCGTTGAGCGGGAAGGCGATCGTCTCGCGGATGTTGGGTTCGTCGGCCAGCAGCATCACGATGCGGTCGACACCCGGGGCGATGCCACCGTGCGGCGGGGCGCCGAGGCGGAAGGCGCGGAGCATGCCCGCGAACTCGTGCTCGACGGTCTCGCGGTCGTAGCCGGCGATCTCGAAGGCCTTGAGCATCAGCTCGGGCTCGTGGTTACGGATGGCGCCGGAGGACAGCTCGATGCCGTTGCAGACGATGTCGTACTGCCAGGCGAGGATGTCCAGCGGGTCCTTCTCCTCCAGGTCCTTCAGGCCGCCCTGGGGCATCGAGAAGGGGTTGTGGGAGAAGTCGATCTTCCCGGTGTCCTCGTCCTTCTCGTACATCGGGAAGTCGACGATCCAGCAGAACCGGAAGACGCCCTCCTCGAAGTGGCCGGCGCGCTTGGCGGCCTCGACGCGGACGACGGACATGATCTTGGAGACCTCGTCGAACTCGCCCGCGCCGAAGAAGACCGCGTGGCCGGGGACAAGGGAGAGACGCTCGGTGAGGGTCTTCACGTCGGTCTCGGTGAGGAACTTGGCGATCGGTCCCGCCAGGGTGCCGTCCTCGCCGACGCGGACCCAGGCCAGGCCCTTGGCGCCGTGCTGGACGGCGTAGTCGCCGAGGCCGTCGAAGAACTTCCGGGACTGACCGGCGGTGTCCGGGACCGGGAGGGCGCGGACGTGCTTGCCGGCGAACGCCTTGAACTCCGAGTCGGCGAAGACGTCGGAGATGTCGACCAGTTCCAGCTTGGCGCGCAGGTCGGGCTTGTCGTTGCCGTACTTCAGCATCGACTCGCGGAACGGGATGCGCGGGAACGGCGAGGTGACGTGGCGGCCGTTGCCGAACTCCTCGAAGAGCTCGGTCATCAGCTTCTCGATCGGCCGGAAGACGTCCTCCTGCTCGACGAACGACATCTCGACGTCGAGCTGGTAGAACTCGCCGGGCGAACGGTCCGCGCGGGCGTCCTCGTCGCGGAAGCACGGCGCGATCTGGAAGTAGCGGTCGAAGCCGGAGATCATCAGCAGCTGCTTGAACTGCTGCGGCGCCTGCGGCAGGGCGTAGAACTTGCCCGGGTTCAGACGGGACGGGACGACGAAGTCACGGGCACCCTCGGGGGAGGTCGCCGTGAGGATCGGGGTCGCCATCTCGTTGAAGCCGAGGGACACCATCTTGGCGCGGATCGAGGCGATGACCGCCGAGCGCAGCATGATGTTGCGGTGCATGCGCTCGCGGCGCAGGTCTAGGAAGCGGTACTCCAGGCGCCGCTCCTCGTTGACCCCGTCCTCGGTGTTGATCGTGAAGGGCAGCGGGGCGGCCTCGCCCAGCACCTCGACCTCGGTGACCTCGATCTCGATCTCGCCGGTCGGGAGCTCCGGGTTGACGTTGTCGGCGCCGCGCGCGGAGACCTTGCCGTCGATCCGTACGACGGTCTCCTTGGTGAGCTTCGCCAGCGCCTCGTTGCCGGGGGTGCCGGGGCGGGCGACCAGCTGCACCAGACCGTAGTGGTCGCGCAGATCGATGAAGAGGATGCCACCCAGGTCTCGGCGATTGTGCAGCCAGCCGCTCAGTCGGACGTCGGTGCCGACGTCAGAGGCGCGGAGCTCGCCGCAGGTGTGGGACCTGTACCGATGCATCGTCGTTCATCCAGTCTTCGCGGTTCGGGGTGGATTCAGCCACCCCAGGCTACCGCCCACACCCGCACCGAATCATTGACATTGACATTCCAAGATCATCTGGAGCCCGCCGAGGGCCCAGGGGGCCACCCTTCGGTGGCGTCCACCGGGCAGATCTTCTTAAAGTGGGGCAATGCGCACCGAGGACGTCCTGGCCGCGACCGCGACCGGTCTGTGGCGCTGGGACAACGCAGCCGGGACCGTCACGCTCGATGCGGAGGCGGCCCGGCTCCTGGAGCTGCCCGCCGCGGCCGGTGTCTTCCGCGAGTCCGCGGTGCGCTCCCGATTCCACCCCGTCGACTGGAACGAGATCTACGGGGTGGTGAACCTCGCCCGCGCCGAGGGCACCCTCGCCGAGGCCCGGCTGCGGATCGTGGACCGGAGCGGCCGGGTGCTGCGCATCGTCCGCAGCCGCTCCAAGCCGCTCCCGCCCGGGACCCCCGGCGGCACCGACTACGTACTGGTCGGCACCCTCCAGGAGGTCGCCGAGCCGCAGCCCGGCACCACCGGGGCGCACACCCCCATCACCGGGGACTGGCGCCGCTCCCGCGAGGCCTTCCTGCTGGACGCGGGCCGGGCGCTGGCCGAGGCCAGGTCGACCGCGGAGGTGCTGCGGGTCGCCGCCTCGCTCTCCATGCCGGGCTTCTCGCCGGACGGCCTGGCGGTCTTCGGCGTCTCGGGCGACCGGCTGACGATCATCGGGCACCACGGGCACAGCGTGGGCGACGAGGACCCGTTCGCCGACATGTCGCTGGAGACCGACTACCCGGCCGCCGAGGTGGTACGGACGGGGCGGGCTATCTATCTGCCGTCGCCCGAGGACTACGGCCGCCGCTACCCGGTCACCTGGCCGCTCGCCAGCCGCTTCGGGCGCAGGTCCTGGGCCTTCCTGCCGCTGATCGTCGCGGGGCACACCATGGGGGCCTGGATGGCGGGGTTCAAGCACCCGGTGTCGTTCTCGCCGGACGAGCGGTCAGTACTGACGACCGTGGCCCGGATGCTGGCGCAGGCGCTTACCCGGGCCGGGGTGGCCGAGACCGAGCGGGAGCTGTCACTGGGGCTCCAGCGCTCGATGATGCCGACGCTCGGCCCCGACATCCCGGGGATGACGGTCTCCGCCCGCTACATCCCGACCGGCGGCGGTCTCCAGGTCGGCGGCGACTGGTACGACATGATCCCGCTCCCCAACGGCCGCATCGCCCTGGTCATCGGCGACGTCCAGGGCCACGACGTGCGGGCCGCCGGGCTGATGGGGCAGCTGCGGATCGCCCTGCGCGCGTACGCCTCCGAGGGACACCGGCCGGACGCGGTGCTCTCGCGGGCGTCGCGCTTCCTCGCCGGACTCACGGACGCTTACGAGGACGGGGAGGAGACCGGGCCGCGCTTCGCCACCTGCCTGTACGCGGAGACCGACCCGGAGACCGGCACGCTCGACATCGCACGGGCCGGCCACCCCGACCCCGTGGTGATCACCGCCGACGGAACGGCGGTGATCCACCAGACCGAGGGCGGAATGCCGCTCGGCATCGACACTGACGCCGACTATCCGACGAGCCGGCTCACCCTGGGGCCCGGAGAAACGGTCATGCTCTGCACGGACGGGCTGATCGAGACCGGCGGCCATGACATGTTCTCCGGCTGGGACCGGCTGCGGCCGGTCCTGGAGCAGCAGACCGCCGACCTGGAGAAGCTCGCCGACGCCCTCGTGCAGGCCGTGCACGGGCCGACGTCGCACTACACGACGGGCCCGCTGGCGGACCGCCGGGAGGACGACATCGCGCTGCTGCTGCTCCGGTACGACGGAGGGGCACGGCGGCAGCCGGTGCCCCGGCGCACCGCGCTGACCATCGCGCAGGCCGAGCCGGAGCGGGTCGCGGCGGCCCGGCAGCAGATGCGGGACCTGCTGCACGACTGGGCGGATCCGGAGCAGGTCGACGCGGCGGTGCTGATGATCTCCGAGATGGCCACCAACGTCCTCGTCCACACGGACGGGGACGCTCTGATGCTCGCGCAGGCGACGGGGGAGCACGGCGAGCGGCGGCTGCGGGTGGAGGTGTCCGACGGCAGCGACGAACTGCCGCACAAGCGGCGCCCCGGGGAGATGGCCTCCAGCGGTCGCGGGCTGGTGCTGATGGAGATGCTCGCCGACGCGTGGGGGGTGGATCCGCAGGGCGCCGGGAAGTCGATCTGGTTCGAGCTGTACGAGTCGGGGCCGGAGAACTGAGACGCCCCCGATTGCCGTTGCCGGCCGGCCCGGTCAGGCGCCTTCCGGGGCCGGGCCGGGCTGCGGACCCTGGCCGGACGGCGGGCCCGTGCGGTCCCGGCGCAGTTCGCCGAGGACGCCGAACGCCGCCGCGCAGACCGGCACCGCGAGCAGCATGCCCAGCAGACCCGCCACGCTGGCGCCCGCGGTGAGCGCGATCATGATCATGGCGGGGTGCATCTGCACCGTACGGCTCTGGATCACCGGCTGCAGGACGTGCCCCTCCAGCACCTGCACGGCGAGCACGACGCCCAGCGCCCAGAGCGCGATCACGAGCCCCCGGTCGGCGAGCGCGACCAGGACCGCGACGGCGCCCGAGATGAACGCCCCGAGGTAGGGGATGTAGGCCCCGACGAAGACCAGCGCCCCGAGACCCACCGCGCCGGGAACACGCAGGATCAGCAGGCCGATGGTGATGCAGAGCGCGTCGATCAGCGCGATGAACGTGGTGCCGCGCATGAAGCCCTCGACGGCCTCGAAGGCCCGCCGCCCCATCGCCTCCACCAGTTCCCCGGCGCCGCGCGGGGCGATCGAGTGGGCGAGGTCCGCGGCCCGGTCGGAGTCGCGGAGGAAGAAGAAGGTCAGCAGCAGGGCCAGGACGCTGGTGGCGATGAGCGAGCCGATCAGACTGAGCCCGGAGAGCAGCCCGCCCGCGGCGCTCGCGCCGAACTTCTCGACGAGCTTCTGGGCGTTGGCCACCAGGTCGTCCACGCTGGTGTTCTTGCCGATCCCGAAGTGGTCGACGACCCACTGCGCGGTGTCCTTCAGCGACCTGACGATCTGGTCACCGGTGTCGACGAGCGCGGTGACGACGATGTACCCGGCGCCGCCGACCACCGCGACAAGCAGCACGCAGGTGAGCCCCGCGGCGAGCGAGCGCTTCAGCCCGCGCTCCGTCAGCCAGCGGTGCACCGGCCCGAGGAGCGCCGTACCGAGCAGCGCGAGCAGCACGGGAGTGACCGCGGTCTTGAAGACGACGCACAGCCAGATGGCGACTGCGGCGACCCCGGTGACGAGGAGGACCACGCCGCACCACGCCGCTGTGCGCCGCGCGGCATCGGGCAGGAGGGGCTTCTGGTTCTGCACCCTCCCACCCAATCACGGCCCGGGTGTGATGTCCCGCTTGTGGGGCCTTATGAATGACGGATTGTCATACTCCGGCTGTAAGTGTCACATTCCGTGGACCGCGGGCACGGTGCCGAGGCGGCCGGCCTGGAAGTCCTCGAAGGCCTGCTTCAGTTCGGCCTGGCTGTTCATCACGAACGGCCCGTAGTGCGCCATCGGCTCACGGATCGGACGGCCGCCGAGCAGCACGACCTCCAGGTCCGGGGTGTTGCCGTCCTGCTTCTCGTCCGCGCGGACGGTCAGCGAGGAACCGGTGCCGAAGACCGCGGTCTGCCCCATGTGGATGGGGCGGCGCTCCGCACCGACGGTGCCGCGGCCGGCCAGTACGTAGGCGAGTCCGTTGAAGTCCTCGCGCCACGGCAGGGTCACCTCGGCGCCGGGGCGCACGGTGGCGTGGATCATCGTGATCGGGGTGTGCGTGATGCCGGGGCCCTCGTGCCCGTCGAGCTCACCGGCGATGACGCGGAGCAGCGCGCCGCCGTCCGGGGAGGCGAGGAGCTGGACCTGGCCGCCGCGGATGTCCTGGTAGCGGGGGTTCATCATCTTGTCGGCCTTGGGCAGGTTCACCCAGAGCTGGAGGCCGTGGAAGAGACCGCCCGACATCACCAGGGACTCCGGCGGGGCCTCGATGTGCAGCAGCCCGGAGCCGGCGGTCATCCACTGGGTGTCGCCGTTCCGGATGGTGCCGCCGCCACCGTTGGAGTCCTGGTGGACGAAGGTTCCGTCGATCAGGTACGTGACGGTCTCGAAGCCGCGGTGCGGGTGCCAGGGGGTGCCCTTCGGCTCGCCGGCCGCGTACTCCACCTCGCCCATCTGGTCCATCATGATGAACGGGTCGAGGTGCTTGTAGTTGATCCCGGCGAACGCGCGGCGAACCGGGAAGCCCTCGCCCTCGAACCCGCTCGGCGCCGTGGTGACGGCGAGCACGGGACGGGGCGTCGCATCGCCGGAAGCGGCGACCTTGGGCAGGGTCAGCGGGTTTTCAACAGTCACTGCGGGCATGGGAGCCACCTCCGGGATCGTCGTGCAAGTTCAATTTAGTTGAATGGTGAACATCCCGCAAGGCGCACTTCATTCCCTCAGCCGTCCGGAACGACGGACGGGGCGACGGACGGGGCAACGCGAAGGGCCCGCACCGAGCGAGCGGTGCGGGCCCCTTGCGAAGGACTCGGTCTCAGCCGTACATGCGGCGCATCGCGAAGTCGACCATCTGCTCCACGGCCTTCGCGTCGAAGACCATGCGGTGCTCACCCTCCATGTCGAGGACGAAGCCGTAGCCGGTCGGCAGCAGGTCGATCACCTCCGCCCCGGTGATCACGAAGTACTTGGACTCCTTGCCCGCGTACAGCCGCAGCTCCTTGAGCGTGGTGAACATCGGGATCACCGGCTGCTGGGTGTTGTGCAGCGCCAGGAAGCCGGGATTGTCGCCGCGCGGGCAGTAGACCTTCGACGTCGCGAAGATCTGCTGGAAGTCCTCGGCGGACAGCGAGCCGGTGGTGAAGGCCCGTACCGCGTCACCCAGGGACGGCGGCGAGGGCTCGGGATACAGCGGCTGCTCGCCGTAGCCGCCGCCCATCTGCTGCTGTGCACCCGGGTTCTGGTCGTAGCCGTACATGCCGCAAAGAGTAATCGGACACATCGGGGCCTTGAGGGGTTGCGTCTTATTACTGACGGGTAGCATCATCGGAGAGGTCAGCTGATATACGCACCGCCACCTCGTCGCCCGCCCGGCCGACACCCCGTCCCGGGGCATTGCGCGCCACTGCTATTGATTACGGAGCCTTCCATGGGGCACTACAAGTCGAATCTCCGCGACATCGAGTTCAACCTCTTCGAGGTGCTCGGGCGCGACAAGACGTACGGCACCGGCCCGTTCGCCGAGATGGACGTCGAGACGGCGAAGAGCATCCTCGACGAGGTCAACCGCCTCGCGGAGAACGAGCTGGCCGAATCCTTCGCGGACGCCGACCGCAACCCGCCGGTCTTCGACCCGGAGACCAACACCGCGCCGGTCCCGGCGACCTTCAAGAAGTCGTACCAGGCGTTCATGGACTCCGAGTACTGGCGCCTGGGCCTGCCCGAGGAGATCGGCGGCACCACGTCGCCGCGCTCCCTGATCTGGGGCTACGCGGAGCTGCTGCTCGGCGCGAACCCGGCCGTGTGGATGTACTCCTCCGGCCCGGCGTTCGCCGGCATCCTCTTCGAGGAGGGCAACGAGGCGCAGAAGAAGATCGCCGAGATCGCCGTCGAGAAGCAGTGGGGCTCGACGATGGTGCTGACCGAGCCGGACGCGGGCTCCGACGTCGGCGCGGGCCGCACGAAGGCCGTCGAGCAGGAGGACGGCTCCTGGCACATCGAGGGTGTGAAGCGCTTCATCACCTCGGGCGAGCACGACATGTCCGAGAACATCATCCACTACGTGCTGGCCCGCCCCGAGGGCGCCGGCCCCGGCACGAAGGGCCTCTCGCTCTTCATGGTCCCGAAGTTCCACTTCGACTGGACCACCGGCGAGCTGGGCGAGCGCAACGGCGTGTACGCGACCAACGTCGAGCACAAGATGGGCCTCAAGGCGTCCAACACCTGCGAGATGACCTTCGGCGACCAGCACCCCGCCAAGGGCTGGCTGATCGGCGACAAGCACGACGGCATCCGCCAGATGTTCCGCATCATCGAGTTCGCCCGCATGATGGTCGGCACGAAGGCCATCGCCACCCTGTCGACCGGCTACCTGAACGCGCTGGAGTACGCCAAGGAGCGCGTCCAGGGCACGGACCTGTCGCAGTTCATGGACAAGACCGCCCGCAAGGTCACCATCACGCACCACCCCGACGTGCGCCGCTCCCTCATGACGCAGAAGGCGTACGCGGAGGGCATGCGCTCCCTGGTGCTGTACACCGCCACCGTCCAGGACGCGATCCAGGAGAAGGAGGCCGCGGGCGAGGACGCCAAGGCGCTGCACGGCCTCAACGACCTGCTGCTCCCGATCGTGAAGGGCTACGGCTCCGAGAAGTCCTACGAGCAGCTGGCGCAGTCGCTCCAGACCTTCGGCGGCTCCGGGTACCTCCAGGAGTACCCGATCGAGCAGTACATCCGTGACGCCAAGATCGACACGCTGTACGAGGGCACCACGGCGATCCAGGGCCAGGACTTCTTCTTCCGGAAGATCGTCCGCGACCAGGGTGCCTCGCTGAACGCCCTCTCCGAGGAGATCAAGAAGTTCCTCGCGGGTGCCCAGGGCAACGAGGAGCTGTCCGGTGCGCTGGACTCGCTCGCCAAGGCGGCCGTGGACCTGGAGGCGATCGTCGGCACGATGATCACCGACCTCACCGCGACCGGCGAGGACGTCAAGAACATCTACAAGGTGGGCCTCAACACCACCCGCCTGCTGATGGCCTCCGGCGACGTCGTCGTCGGCTACCTGCTCCTCAAGGGCGCGGCCGTCGCGGCGGAGAAGCTGCCGACCGCCACCGCGAAGGACGTCGCCTTCTACCAGGGCAAGATCGCCGCCGCGAAGTTCTTCGCCGCGAACGTCCTGCCGGGCGTCTCGGCCGAGCGCGCGCTCGCCGAGTCCGTCGACAACTCGCTGATGGAGCTGGACGAGGCCGCGTTCTAGCCCCTCCCGTTTCAAGTTCGCCAACACGCACCGTCACCCGGACACGCTTTCGGGTGGCGGTGCTGTCGTATCAGCCCCGACATCGACCTGGCCCCACCCCACCGCACCGGCCCTCTCTAAGATCGGACGTCAGGCAGCCGGAGGGGGCGGGTTCATCATGGGCGGCAAGGGTTTCGTGGGTACGCGACGGGGTCGGGGGCTCCTGGCGGCCGGGGCGGCGGCGCTGCTGCTCGCGGGGTGCGGGGGCGGGGGCGGTGACGCCAGGGCGGCCGCGCTCGGCAAGAAGCAGGCCACCTCGGTGCTGCCGGACGCGAAGGCCGTGCCGGGCT
Organism: Streptomyces sp. NPDC102437; assembly: GCF_044765565.1. NCBI lineage: Bacteria > Bacillati > Actinomycetota > Actinomycetes > Kitasatosporales > Streptomycetaceae > Streptomyces > Streptomyces sp. NPDC102437. The sequence goes on from NZ_JBIWKI010000005.1 coordinate 149,052, forward strand.
GGCGGATGTACATGAAGCCGGACGCCCAGGAGCCGGTCCCCGAGTACCCGCCGTCGACCTGCGTGGCCAGGACGAAGGAGCAAAGGAAGACCGCCTGCGACCCGGTCACGTTCTGGGGCGCCTCGGCCTTCTCCCGCAAGTCGGACGTGACCACACTCAATTTCTGGGTGCTCGCCTACAAGGACGAGAAGACCGCGGACGCCGCGTACGACGTCCTGGCCGAGTGGTACGGCGGGGACCGGGTCGGCCAGAACGCCGAGAAGGTGGAGATCGGCGATCCGGGCGCCGAGCACGTGGCCAACCGGGCGGCGGTCGGCACCATGGCCGGACCGGCCACGATCGCGCAGATCCGGGTGGGCACGACCGTCCTCGGCATCAGCACCGGCACCACGGGCAAGGCGGCGGTTCCCGACAAGGAGGTCGAGGCGTTCGCGGCCATGTTCGCCGAGCGGGCCCAGCAGGCCCAGAACGGCGAGAAGCCCTCGGCGGCCATCCCGGGCAACTGAGCGGATGCCCCGGCGCGACGGGGGTGAGGCCGTCCGGCCCGCTCTCGTTACAGTGAGGAACATGAGTTCCTCCCTCCGCTTCGACCGCGGGCACACCGACGACCTGATGGCCTTCCTGATGGCCTCCCCCTCCCAGTACCACGCCGTGGCCACCGCGGCCGGCCGGCTGGAGAAGGCCGGGTTCCGGCAGGTCGAGGAGACCGCGGCCTGGGACGGGACCAGCGGGGGGAAGTACGTCCTGCGCGGCGGCGCGATCGTGGCCTGGTACGTGCCGGAGGGCGCCTCGGCGCACACCCCGTTCCGGATCGTCGGGGCGCACACCGACTCGCCGAACCTGCGGGTCAAGCCGCGGCCCGACACCGGGGCATACGGCTGGCGGCAGGTCGCCGTGGAGGTCTACGGCGGGACGCTCCTGAACACCTGGCTCGACCGGGACCTCGGCCTCGCGGGCCGGATCTCGCTGCGCGACGGTACGCACCGGCTGGTGAACATCGACCGGCCGCTGCTGCGCGTACCGCAGCTGGCCGTGCACCTGGACCGCTCGGCCAACCCCGACGGTCTCAAGCTCGACCGGCAGAAGCACATGCAGCCGATCTGGGGACTCGGGGACGTCGAGGAGGGCGACCTGATCCGGTTCGTCGCCGAGGAGGCGGGCGTCGACGCCGAGGACGTGACCGGCTGGGACCTGATGCCGCACGCCGTCGAGCCGCCCGCCTACCTGGGCCGGGACCGCGAGCTGCTGGCCGGGCCCAGGATGGACAACCTGCTCTCCGTGCACGCGGCGACCGCCGCGCTCGGCGCCGTCGCCGGACAGCCGGACGCGGAACTCCCGTACATCCCGGTCATGGCCGCCTTCGACCACGAGGAGAACGGTTCGCAGTCCGACACCGGCGCCGACGGGCCGTTGCTCGGCACGGTCCTGGAGCGTTCGGTCTTCGCGCGCGGTGGTACGTACGAGGACCGCGCCCGTGCCTTCGCCGGGACCGTCTGCCTCTCCTCCGACACCGGTCACGCGATCCACCCCAACTACGCCGAGCGCCACGACCCGACCCACCACCCGGTGGTCAACGGCGGACCGATCCTCAAGGTCAACGTCAACATGCGGTACGCGACCGACGGCAGCGGCCGGGCCGTGTTCGCGGAGGCGTGCCGGAGGGCGGACGTGCCGTGGCAGACGTTCGTCTCCAACAACTCGATGCCGTGCGGCACCACGATCGGCCCGATCACAGCCGCCCGGCACGGCATCCAGACCGTGGACATCGGCGTCGCGATCCTGTCGATGCACAGCGCTCGTGAGCTGTGCGGGGCGGACGACCCGTACCTGCTGGCCAACGCGCTGACGTCGTTCCTGGCGGGCTGAGCCCGGCCGCCGCGAGGCCGTCGACGGGCCGGTGCGCAAGACGCTCCGGCCCGTCGGCCCGCCGTCGCGCGGAGCCCGCGGTGGGCGCACCCCGCCGATCGGGCACGACCCGTCGTCGGCTCCTGGGCACCCCCGATATCCTGGGACTTTTCCATGCCCGGCCCCGGGCTCATCCTGCCCGGAAGGGAAGCCCCCAGTGGAGTTCCGGCTGCTCGGCACCGTCTCCGTCGACACGTTCACCGGGCCGCTGCCGCTCGGTCCCGCCAAGCGCCGCAGCCTGCTCGCCGCGCTGCTGCTGTCCGCCAATACCCCCGTCACCATCGCGCGGCTGACGGACTCCCTGTGGGACGACACACCTCCGCTGCACGCCCGCAGCGTCATCCAGGGACATGTGTCCCGGCTGCGCGCCCTGCTGGTGGGTGCGGACGCGGAGGCGTACGGGGTGGAGCTGGTCACCCTCGGCGACGCCTATGTGCTGCGGCTGCCGGAGACCCTGCTGGACTCGCAGCGGTTCGAGGAGCTGCTGACGCTGGCGCGGGGTCAGCGCAGCCCCGCCGACATGGTGCTGATGCTCAAGGAGGCGCTGTCCCTGTGGCAGGGCCCGGCGCTCAGCGGCGCGTTCGCCGGACGGCCGCTCCAGGCCGCCGCGCACTCGCTGGAGGAGTCCCGGCTGGCGACGGTCGAGCAACTGGCGCACGCCTACGCGGCGCTGGGGGAGCACAACCGGGCAGCGGCGGTGCTCCGGGCGGAGGCCGTCGCGCACCCGATGCGGGAGTCGCTGGCGGCGGCCCTGATGACGGCGCTGTACCGGGCGGGGCGTCAGTCGGAGGCACTGGACTGGTTCCACCGTACGCGGCGGCTGCTCGCCGACGAGCTGGGGATCGATCCGGGACACGAACTCGCCGACGCGTACGCGCTGATCCTGCGCGGCGACCCCGGGCCGGACGCCGGCCGCGAGGGCGGACGGAACTCGCCCGACCGGCAGGCGACGGCACGCGGGCCGGTCCGGGCGGGCGGCAGCGTCGATGGCGGCGGCCGGGGCGGCTCCGGCAACGGGCCCGGCAGCGGTGCCGGGCCCCTGCCCGCGGCCCGTCCGGCGGCGGACCGGCGGTCCGGACCGGACGGCGGGGCCGCGGCCGAACCGGCCACCCGGCCGGACGAGTCGCCCGGCGGTGCGGGCGGCGCCGTCGGCCCCGTGCCGCCCCGGCCGCTCCCCGTGCCGTCCCGGCCGCTCCCCGTGCCGTCCCTCACGGGCGCGCCGCACCCCACCGATCTGCTGCCCCGCGCACCCCGCGGCTTCCAGGGGCGGACCGCCGAACTGGCCGCGCTGACCCGGGCCGCGGCGGGCGAGGCACCCGTCTGCCTGGTCACCGGACCGGCCGGGGTGGGCAAGACCGCGCTGGCCCTCCAGTGGGCGCACCGCAACCCGGCCGCCTTCCCGGACGGGCGGCTCTTCGCCGATCTGCGCGGGTTCAGCGACACCGGTGAGCCCGCGCTCATCGAAGTGTTGCGCGAGTTCCTGCTGGCGCTCGGCGTGGCACCGCGCCGCGTCCCGGAGTCCGTCGCGGCCGCCGCCGCGCTCTTCCGTTCGCTGACCGACCGGCGCCGGCTGCTCGTCGTACTCGACAACGCCCATCACTCCGCCACCGTCCGGCCGCTGCTGCCGGGCGGCACCGACTGCGTCACGCTGGTCACCAGCCGCCACCGGCTGGAGGGCCTCATCGCCTCGGACGCGGCCCGCCCCGTACCGCTCGATGTGCTCGAACCGCCGGACGGCACGGCCCTGCTGGCCGGTGTACTCGGTGAGGACCGGGTGCTCGCGGAGCCGGTCGCGGCCCGTCGGCTCGCCGAACTCTGCGGCGGGCTGCCGCTCGCGCTGCGGGTCACCGCGGCCCGGCTGGCCGGACGTCCGTCGTGGACGCTGGCCGGTCTCGCCGACGAACTGGCCGACGAGCGCAGCCGGCTGACCTTCCTCGACGTGGACGACACCGGTGTCTCGGCCGCGCTGCGGCTGACCGTGCAGCAGCTGCCGCAGGACGCCGTCCACCAGCTGGCCCGGCTCGGCCACCACCCCGGCAGCCACTTCGACCCGTACACGGCGGCCGCGCTGGCCGGCACCGACCCGGTCGTCGCCACGGCGGCGCTGGAACGGCTCGCCGCCGCCCATCTCGTCACCGAGACGGCGCCCGGACGCTGGGTGCTGCACGACCTGATACGCCTCTACGCCCGCTCCATGGACGCCGAGGGCGGGCCCGAGGCGCTCATCGGGGTCCTCGACCACTACATCGCCACCGCGCTGGCCGCCGCCGACACGGCCGAGCCCGGCGGCGAGCCCTGCTTCGTCCTGCCGGAGGACTACCACCGCCCGGTCGCCGTACGGGACTTCGTCGACCGGGCGGCGGCGATGCACTGGCTGGCGGCCGAGCGCGACGATCTGGCGCTGGCCGCCGTCGCGGCCAGGGCCGCCGGGTTCCACGACCGGGCGTGGCGGATCATCCTGCTCCAGTGGCCCCAGGTGGTGTGGCGGGTACGGGACAGCTGGTCCCCGCTGCTGGAACTGGCGCTGGACTCCGCCCGTGCCCACGACGACGCGTACGCCGAGTCGCGGGTGCTCAACCTGCTGGGCTGGGTGCTGACCGAGGAGGGCCGGACCGCCGAGGCCATCGCCCTGCTGGAGCGCTCGCCGATGCTGGCCCGGCAGGCCGGCGACCGGCTCGGCGAGGCGACCGCGCTGATCAATCTCGCCGTCGTCCAGGCCGAGCAGGGGGAGCTCGACACGGCGCTGGAGGACTGCGGGCGGGCCGTCGAGCTGGCCCGTGAGGAAGGGGACGCGCACACCGAGATGCTGGCGCTCCAGCACCTCGCGCGGATGCAGCTCACCGCGAACCTGCTGCACGAGGCCCTCGAATCCGTCCGGGCCGCGCTCGACCTGGGGCCCGAGCACGAGGAGATCGCCCGCAGGGTGCTGCTGCTGACGACCAGCGGCGAGGCCCGGCTGGCGCTCGGCGAGGAGGGCGAAGGGATCCGGCTGCTGGACCTGGCGGCCGGCGAGGCGGAAAACGCCGGCTACGACGAGGGCGCGGTGCGGGCCCTCCAGGCACTGCTGCGGGTGACGGCGGAGCCGGAGTACCGCAAGCGGTACGAGCAGGCGGTACGACGGCTCACCGACGACGGGTGAGCCCTTCCGGGCCCGGTTTCGCGGCCGGGCCAGACAGCCTCTCTCAGCCCTGCTCGTCCATTCCCGCCAGCACCAGCGGCAGCCGGGCCGTTCCCTCCGCGCTCACCCGGACGGGGACGCCCCAGTCCTGCTGGTGGACGTGGCAGGCCGGGTACTCGTTCGCCGGGTCGTCGTCGCAGGACGCCGCCATCGCCGACACGTGCAGGACGCCCTCGGTGACGTCGTCGGCCAGGACCAGCTCGCGGAACAGATCCGTGCCCGGCCCCGCGCCCTCGGCCAGCAGCTCGGGCGGGGTCGCGGAGACCAGCAGCCGGGTCGAGGGACCGTACCGGGTGTCCAGCTTCTGCCCGGCGGGCGCCTGGAAGACCACATCGAGCCGGAGCGTGCCCGGGGCGATGTCGGTGGCCGCCCGCTGCGTGCGGTGCGCCTGGTCGGCGACGCGCACGGCCTCCTCGGGCAGCCGAAGCCGGGTCAGCCGGTGCCGGGCGGACTCGACGACCACGAGGTCGCCGTCGACGAGCACGGCGTCGCTGGGCTCGCGCAGATCCGTGGCCAGGGTGGCGACCTCGCCGCTCGCGGGGTCGTAGCGCCGCAGCGCGTGGTTGTACGTGTCGCAGACGGCGACGGACCCGTCGGGCAGCGCGGTCACCCCCAGCGGGTGCTGGAGCAGGGCCTGTCCGGCGGCGCCGTCGCGGTGCCCGAAGTCGAAGAGCCCGGTGCCGACGGCCGTACGGACGGCGAAGCCGTCCCCGTCGCGCTCGACGTACCGCAGGGCGGACGTCTCCGAGTCGGCGACCCAGAGCCGCTCGCCGTCGGCGGAGGCGGCCAGCCCGGACGGCTGGGCGAACCAGGCCTCGTCGGCCGGTCCGTCGACCAGGCCCTCGTTGGTGGTGCCCGCCGCGACCTGGACGGTCCGCGTCGCGGGGTCGTACGTCCACAGCTGGTGCACGCCCGCCATGGCGATCCACAGCCGGTCCGCGAACCAGGCGACGTCCCAGGGGGAGGAGAGGTCGACCTCGCGGGCCGGTCCCGAGGTCGGCGAGCCCTGCCACCACTGGCGGCCGGTGCCGGCGAGCGTCGTCGTCTCACCGGTGGCGAGGTCGAGGGCGCGGATGGCGTGGTTGACCGTGTCGGCGACGGCGATCCGGCCGTCGGGCAGCACGGCGAGCCCCTGCGGCTCGGAGAACCGGGCCTCCTCCGGCCCTCCGTCGAGAAACCCCCTACCCCCTGTACCGACGTGACGGCGAACCGTTTCACTGTCACGTTCGATCTCGACCAGGCGGTGGCGGGTGGTGTCGGAGACGAGGAAGCCGCCGTCGGGCAGGAGCAGTGCCTTGCCGGGGAAGCGCAGATGCGTGGCGACCGGTTCGGGCGCGACGTAGGGGCCGTCGCCGCGGCGCAGCGTGCCCTTCGCCCCGTGCTCGGCCTCCAGCTCCTCGACCAGCTTCGCGATGGCGTGCGCATGGCCCTCACCGGCGTGCTGGGCGACGACATAGCCCTCGGGGTCGATGACGACCAGCGTGGGCCAGGCCCGTACGGCGTACTGCTTCCAGGTCGCCAGTTCCGGATCGTCGAGGACCGGGTGGTGGACCTCGTACCGCTCGACGGCGTCGACGACCGCCTGATGCTCGGCCTCGTGGACGAACTTCGGCGAGTGCACCCCGATGATGACCAGAGTGTCGCGGTGCTTCTCCTCCAGCTCGCGCAGCTCATCGAGGACATGCAGACAGTTCACACAGCAGAAGGTCCAGAAATCCAGGATCACAATGCGTCCTCGCAGGTCAGCGAGGGTGTACTGCTGGTCGCCTGTATTGAGCCAGCCGCCCTTGCCGACCAGCTCGGGGGCCCTGACGCGCGCACGTGTTGCCATGTGAACAGTCAACCTCACCGTGGCGTCCACACATTCCTCAGGTGCGTCGGGGAACCTGTGAGCCATGAGATTCCTGGTGCGTGAACGGCTCTTCGCCGTCGGTGACGACTACTGGATCGAGGACGCGGACGGCCGCAAGGTGTTCCTCGTCGACGGCAAGGCCATGCGGGTGCGGGACACCTTCGAGCTGAAGGACGCGCAGGGCCGGATCCTGGTCGAGATCCGGCAGAAGCTGCTCAGCCTGCGCGACACGATGCTCATCGAGCGGGACGGCGAGCAGCTCGCCACGATCAAGCGCAAGCGGCTGTCGCTGCTGCGCAACCACTACCGGGTCACGCTGGTCGACGGCACCGAACTCGACGTCAGCGGCAAGATCCTGGACCGCGAGTTCGCCATCGACTACGACGGGGAGCTGCTGGCCCAGATCTCCCGGCGTTGGCTGACCGTCCGGGGCACCTACGGCATCGACGTCGCACGGGAGGACGCCGACACGGCGCTGCTCATCGCCGTGTCGGTCTGCGTCATCGTGCTCGCGGAGAAGGAGCACGAGGGCTGAGGACCCACGAACCTGAGCGCCGTTTCACGTGAAACAGCACTCGGCAGGCTCAGGAGGGCGGGTTCAGCCCCAGACGACGGTCCTTGAGGGCCGGGAACTGCTCACGGGTCGCCGCCACCCTCGCCGGGTCGAACTCCACGTCGAGCACCTCCTCGGCCGCGCCCGCCTCCGCGAGCACCTCGCCCCACGGGTCGACGACGATGCTGTGCCCGGCCTGCTCGACCCCGGCATGGGTGCCCGCGGTGGCGACGGCCAGGACGTACGACTGGTTCTCGACCGCGCGGGCCTGGGCCAGCAGCGTCCAGTGGGCGCGGCGCCGCTCGGGCCAGCCCGCGGCGACGATCAGCGTCTCGGCACCCGCGTCGACCAGGCCGCGGAACATCTCCGGGAAGCGCAGGTCGTAACAGGTGGCGAGACCGAGGGTTGTCTGCGGCAGGGCGACCGTGACCAGTTCCTCGCCGGCGCCCATCATGACCGCCTCGCCCTTGTCGAAGCCGAAGCGGTGGATCTTGCGATACGCGGCGGCCCGCTCGCCCTCGGGCGTGAAGACGAGCGAGGTGTTGTAGAGGGTGCCGTCGGCGGCGCGCTCGACGAAGGAGCCCGCGTGCAGCCAGACCCCGGCGTCGGCCGCGGCCTTCGCCATGATGTCGTGGGTGGGCCCCTGGAGCGGTTCGGCCTCGTCCTCGAAGGCGGTGTACGCGAAGGCGCCGACCGGCCAGAGCTCGGGAAGGACCACCAGATCCGCACCGCGCCGGCCCGCGACCAGCGAAGCCGCGCGTTGCCTGCGGGAGTCGACGGATTCGTCCGGGTCTACTGCGATCTGGATGAGGGAGGCGCGCACACTACCACCGTCCTGGCATTCGAGCCGTCAACACGGGCCTACGATCGTCACACGAAAGCACTGCCGGGGTGCCTGCTCGCAGCGTAACTTAGCGATCGAACCTCCCACGCAGACCGCCGCCCGCAGACCGCCGCCCGCGCCCGCCGCCCAGCTTCTCCAGCCCATGCACCGCAGAACCGCACGAGGGGTCCCGTGACCGTCCATCCCAGCCTCCAGACCTACGCCGATGCCTGGACCCACTCCATCGAGTCGATAGCCGAGCTGGTGAAGCCGCTCGCCGAGGGAGAGTGGAACCGCCGTACGCCGTGCCCCGCCTGGTCGGTGCGTGACATCGTCTCGCACGTCATCGGTATGGAGTCCGAGCAGCTCGGCGACCCGCGCCCGATCCACTCCCTGCCCCGCGACCTCTACCACGTACAGAGCGACTTCGCCCGCTACATGGAGATGCAGGTCGATGTGCGGCGGCACCACACCGCGCCGGAGATGACCTCCGAGCTGGAGTACACGATCATCCGCAGGGCGCGTCAGCTCCGCAACGAGACACGTGACCCCGAGACCATGGTCCGCGCGCCGCTCGGCGCCGAGCAGACCCTCGAACTGGCACTGCGGATGCGCGTCTTCGACGTCTGGGTGCACGAGCAGGACCTGCGCGCGACGCTGGGCCGGCCCGGCAATCTGGACTCCCCCGGCGCGACCGTCGTCCGCGACACCCTGCTGGAGGCGCTGCCGAAGGTGGTCGCCAAGGACGCGGGCGTGCCGCCCAATTCGGCGATCGTGCTCGATGTGCACGGGCCGCTGGAGTTCCTGCGCACCGTCAGGGTCGACGCGGAGGGCCGGGGTTCGGTGGACGGTTCGCCGTCGCTCGGGCCCGTGGTGACGCTGGCGATGGACTGGGAGACGTACTACCGCCTCGCCTGCGGGCGGGTGCGCGCGGCCGCGGTCGCCGAGCAGATCAAGGTCGAGGGCGACCAGGAGCTGGCGACGGCGATCCTGCAGAACTTCGCCGTGACGCCGTGACCGCGTGACGCCATGACCGGCGGCGCCCGTCGCAGGTGAGGGCGGGCGCGCCGCCGGTCCGGCGCGGTCAGGGGTCACACGGGAACGTGCACGGCCTCCACCCGGCTGACCACGTGATGGTCCCGCTCGCGGTGCGTGGCCCTGGAGTGCAGCCGCAGGATCTGTACGACGCCGAGCGCCTCCAGCACGAAGACCGAGGTGAACGCGATCCGGTAGTTGTCGCCGGTGGCGTCCAGCAGCACACCGACGGCGAACAGCGTGGTCATCGAGGCGATGAAGCCGCCCATGTTGACGATGCCCGACGCGGTGCCCTGGCGCTCCGGCGGGTTGGCAGGGCGGGCGAAGTCGAAGCCGATCATCGAGGCCGGACCGCACGCGCCGAGCACCACGCACAGCACGATCAGCAGCCGCATCGGCGCATGGTCGCCCGGGTAGAAGATGACCGACGCCCAGAGCAGCGCCGTCATCGCGACCGTGCCGAGGGCCAGCGGGGCGCGGGCCGCGTGGTGGCGGGCGATGATCTGCCCGTAGACCATCCCGAACGCCATGTTGGAGAGCACCACCAGGGTGAGCAGCTCACCGGCGGTGGACCGGCTGAGCCCCTGCGCCTCCACCAGGAACGGCAGCCCCCACAGCAGCAGGAACACCATGGCCGGGAACTGCGTGGTGAAGTGCACCCACATACCGAGCCTGGTGCCGGGCTCCCGCCAGGAGGCGGCGATCTGCTTGCGCACATAGGCGGCGCCCGCGTGCTCCGCGGGCGGCGGCTCATGGCCTTCGGGGTGGTCCTTCAGGAACAGCAGCAGAAGGACGAGGACGACGACCCCGGCGATGGAGCTGCCGACGAACGTGGTCGTCCAGCCGAATCCGTGCAGGGCCCGCGCGATGAAGAGCGTCGAGACGAGGTTGCCCGCCATCCCGAAGAGCGCGGCGACCTGGCCGATCAGCGGACCGCGCCGGGCCGGGAACCAGCGGGCGCCGAGCCGCAGCACGCTGATGAACGTCATCGCGTCACCGCAGCCGAGCAGCGCCCGGGACGCCAGCGCCATGCCGTACGAGGGGGAGAGAGCGAAGCCGAGCTGTCCGAGGGTGAACAGGACGGCCCCGAGGGTGAGGACCTTCTTGGTGCCGAGCCGGTCGACCATCAGGCCGACGGGTATCTGCATGCCCGCGTAGACGAGCAGCTGGAGGATGGAGAACGTGGACAGCGCGGAGGCGTTGACGTCGAACCGGTCGGCGGCGTCCAGCCCGGCAACGCCCAGGCTGGTACGGAAGATGATGGCGACGAAGTAGACGGCGACGCCGATGCCCCAGACCCACACGGCACGCCGGCCGCCGGGTGGATCGCCGGGCAGGGACAGGGTGGGAGCGGCGGCAGAACTCACCGGTCCTCACCCCTGACCAGCACCTTGACCCGGCCGACATGGCGCCGCACGACCTGCGCGGCACCGTCCGCGTCCCCGGCCCTGATGGCCTCCAGCAGCTCACCGTGCTCGGTGATGTTGGCGGCGATCCTGCCCGGGTGCGCCTCCATCACGGCGACGCCCATCCGCAACTGCCGGTCGCGAAGCTGGTCGTAGAGGCGCGAGAGGATGTCGTTGCCCGCGTTGCGCACGATCTCGGCGTGGAAGCAGCGGTCCTTCACGGACACCGCCGCCAGGTCCCCGGCCTCGGCCAGCTGCCGCTGCTCCTCCAGGAGTTCTTCGAGCCGGCTGATCAGCTGCGCGGAGGCGGGCACGGCCTTGCGGGCCGCGAACTCCTCGACCAGCAGCCGGGTCTCCACCACATCGGCGATCTCCTGCGCGGAGACGGCGAGCACGAGGGCGCCCTTCTTCGGGTACAGCTTGATCAGCCCCTCGACCTCCAGCCGCAGCAGCGCCTCACGCACGGGCGTACGGGAGACTCCGACGGCCTCCGCGAGATGGCCTTCGGTCAGGAGAGTGCCGCCCTCGTATCGGCGGTCCAGGACCGCCTCCTTGATGTGGGCGTACACGCGCTCGGCGGCGGGCGGCTGCTTCACAGCGGACTTCGCGGCGGACTTCACGGACGACTTCTCGACAGACTTCGCGACAGGCTTCACGGCTGGGGGTGCGGCAGGCATGTACACAGCATAGATACAAGATGCGTGCATGGGAAACGAGTCCGTGATACGGACGAACGTTCACCGACACCACCCCGCCCCCCGCCCCCTGTCCGGAATCACCCGTAGCCCCGAAATTGCCCCAGGAATCAGTACATCCATCCCCTGCTCTCATGAGTCTCACCACCGAGCGGCACCTTCATGTGGCCGCATTCCAGGGGCATTTGGAGCATTCAAGTTGAAAATCGGCATTAAGGGCATAAGCCGCGCCACCGCCACTGCCACCGTGGCGCTCACAGCAGGCGCCGTCATCGCGGGCAGCGCGTTCGCCTCCACCGCACAGGCCGCCACGCTGCCCAACCCCAAGATCACCGCCGCGGGCGGTTACACGATGAACAACGGCACGGCGAAATCCCTGTTCGCCAAGGCCGCGGACACGCGCCGTTCCACCGGCTCCACCACCAAGATCATGACGGCCAAGGTGGTGCTGTCGCAGAAGAACCTGAACCTGGATTCCAAGGTCACGATCCAGAAGGCGTACAGCGACTACATCGTCTCCAAGGGCGCCTCCTCGGCCCGCCTCATCGTGGGCGACAAGGTCACCGTCCGCCAGCTGCTGTACGGCCTGATGCTGCCGTCCGGCTGCGACGCCGCCTACGCGCTGGCCGACAAGTTCGGCTCCGGCACCACCCGCGCAGCCCGCGTGAAGTCGTTCATCGGCAAGATGAACGCCCAGGCCAAGACCCTCGGGCTGAAGAACACCCACTTCGACTCGTTCGACGGCATAGGGAACGGCTCCAACTACTCGACGCCGCGCGACCTGACCAAGCTCGCCAGCAGCGCCATGAAGAGCTCCACCTTCCGCACGGTCGTCAAGACCAAGTCGACCAAGCAGAAGGTCACCACGAAGTCCGGCGGCTACCGCTACATGTCGTGGACCAACACCAACACCATGCTCAGCAGCTACAGCGGCGCCATCGGCATCAAGACCGGCTCCGGCCCGACGGCCAAGTACTGCCTGGTCTTCGCCGCGACCCGCGGCAGCAAGACGATCGTCGGCACGGTGCTCGCCTCCACCAACGCGACCAACCGCTCGGCGGACATGAAGAAGATCATGGACTACTCCTTCAAGAAGTAGTCCCACCGGCCACGGCGGCGAGGGGCCCGACGCACATCACCGAGTGCGCCGGGCCCTTTCCTGTGCGCCGCGTGCCCCTGGACCTCATCGGGGCGACGCCCACCACGACCCTGGAGGCGCCACCGACGACTGCCAAGGCCGACACGTATATTTCGTGCCTCGATATATGCTCGACGCATGACACGACAGAATCCGTCCTTGACGGAGCCGCAGTACTTCATCCTTGCTGCGCTCATGGACGGGCCGTTGCACGGCTACGGCATCATCAAGGCCGCCGAGCAGGCCACCGACGGGCGGCTGCGGATCGCTGTCGGTACTCTCTACGGCGCGCTGGAGCGGATGGAGCGGGCCGGGCTGATCATTGCCGACGACGAGGAGATCGTGGACGGGCGGGCGCGGCGCTACTACCGGATCACGGAGGACGGCACCGAGGCACTCGGCCGGGAGGCGCTGCGGATGCGGCAGGCGGCGGCTGTCGTCCTCGGGCGCCCGCGAGATGCCAGGGTGGCCCCGGCATGAACCGACTGCTGCTCGCGGCCTATCCCGAGCCCTACCGCTCCCGGCAGGGAAAGGAGTTGCTGGCCTGCCTGTCGGAGGCGTATCCCGGCCGTTCCTGGCCCCCGCCGCGGGAGGTCGTCGCCGTGGCGTGTGCCGGGGTGCAGGCCCGCGCCCGTGCCGTCGTCGACGACACGGCCCGGCCGTGGTGGCTGGACGGCGTCCATCTGACCGCTCTCTTCCTCGCCGCTCTGGCGCTGGTGCCGTACCTGCAGGACGTGTGGCACTGGGCACTGCGCATCGATCCCGGCAGGCATGCCATCGCCTTCCACTTCTCCGGCTGGTACCCGTGGGCGCAAGGCCCCGGCACACGGACACGGCTCCTGCCCTACGGGCTGCTTCCGCTGGTCTGCCTGATCGCCCTGCTACGTGGCAAGCCGTGGATCGCCCTGCCGGCCGCAGCGGCGATGATCTACGCCGGTGCCACGTTCAACAGCAATACGCTCTTCGGCGACGAGGGCAAGGCGGGCCTGGGCTACTACGGGCTGGGCGCCCCGATAACGGCCCATGACCTGGTGCTGTCCGGGCTCCTGTGCACCGCGTGCGCCGTGTTGGCGGCCTGCCGTCCGGCCCGGCTGCGGCGCCACTCGTACCGTCGGCTGGTCCCCGTCGCGCTCGCCATGTTCGCGGCCGGGTCCCTGCACGTGATCTCCATCAGTCCGGCCTTCCAACGCGGCATGTTCGCCCTCGAAGTCGCTGCGCTGATCGCCGCGTGGGCGGCGACGGCCGCCACCGGTGACTACCGGTGGCTGATCCCCGTCGTGGCGTTCGCGTTCGTCCGCACACAGGCGATCGTCATCCAGCCGAACGGGTTCATGCAGTCCCTGCCGGACCTGGTCGTTCTCCTCCTCCTCATCGCTCCCCTCCCGGCCCTGGTGATCGCCGCCCAGCGCCGGCAGAGCCGGGCGCTGCTCCTCGACTAGGAGCGGATCCCCGGCGGGCCGACCGGATCTGCCGGCCACCTCGCGCCCGAAACGGCGCGTGACCGCACTGCTCCCGCACGAAGACAGAGAGAACCATGACTCAGCAAGGCCCCTCGGCGCTGCCCACGCCTGCGGACCCCGGCCAGGACCCGGACGCCACGACCGAACCCGGCCCCGCCCGGGCGGGACGGCTACGAGTCCCGGCTCCGCTGTGCCTCGGGGGCTTGTTCCTGATGGTCTACCTGATCGCTGTCTGCACCCCGTTCGGCCAACGGGCGGAGAACGCCCTGTTCAACGAGAACGGCGCCAACCCGGCATGGATCTACGACTGGTCGGGGGCGGCTTACCAGTCGTCGGCCCTACCGCCCCTGGAGCACACCGCCATGCCCACCCTGCTCGTGGGCACCGCGGTTGTCGCGGCCATCGCTCTGGTGCGCAGGTGCTGGTGGCGAGGCTGCGCGGCGATCGGGATCGTCGTGGCCACGCTCGGGAGCAAGGAGCTCGCCAGGATGATCCTTCCCCGCCCCGACCTGGTGGACGCGCACGCCTCGCTCACCGAGACGAGCTTCCCCAGCGGACACGTGGCCATCCCCGCCGGGCTGGCCCTCGCCGCCACCCTGGTCGCTTCCCCCCGCATCCGCCCCTACGTCACCGCGGTCGGCATGCTGTGGCTCGCCGTCACCGCCGGCGCCGTCCTGGCCACCTACCACCACCGGCCCAGCGACGTACTGGGCTCCACCCTGCTGGCCTGCGCCTGCTACAGCCTCGCGACCAGGTTGCTGCCGACGGCCGACGCACCGGGCACCACCCGCCACCCTCGGGCACTGCCGGCGGTCGCCCTGACCCTGTCGGCGGCCGGCGCGCTCCTCGCCGGTGCGCGGGACGACTCCGTCACACAGTCGCTGGTCTTCGCGGCAGCAGCCTTCCTGTGCGCGGTCCTGTTCTGGTTCACCACAGCGCGAGAACGCGCACGCACCCCAGCGCCGGCACCTGGGAGGGCCAGGGAGTCACAGCGCTAGCCGCCCGGGCCGGGTCGGTCCTGCGACCGGACCAGCCCGGCCACCGGCGCAGCACGGCAGAAGCCGGTGACAGGCCCGCCGTCCGGCGGATGCTCAGTCGAGACAGAACTCGTTGCCCTCGACGTCCTGCATGTTGATGCACGACTCGTTGTCCTCGTCGGCATACAGCACATTCGTGCACACCGCGCCGAGCGCCACCAGCCGATCGCGTTCGGCCTCAAGCACGGCCAGCCGCTCCGCACCCACGAGCCCGGTGCCGGCCCGCACATCGATGTGCACACGGTTCTTGGCGACCTTGCCTTCGGGAACGCGCTGGAAGTACAGGCGCGGGCCCACGCCTGAGGGATCGGAGCACGCGAACCACGCCCCCCGCTCCTCGGCCGGCAGCGAGTCGTTGTAGGCGTCCCAGGAGTCGAACCCCTCCGGAGGCGGCGGTGCGACGTACCCCAACACCTCGCACCAGAAACGCGCGACGCGCTCGGGGTCCGCACAGTCGAACGTGATCTGGATCTTCCTCACCGATGCCATTCGGCCACCCTAACAGCGGTACTCCGCCAGCCAGTTCCCATTTTTCGGGCCGCGATTCCGCGCACCCTTCCAGACGCTGAAGCCACCGAGCGGTCCTCCGCGAGTGGCTGCGAGCAGACCTCAATCGCTCAGCTCCACCAGACGGTCGAGGTCGTCATGAACCAACTCTCGGTCCTCCGCGGTGAGGTGGACCGCGGCGGCCTTGGCGAGCGCCGTCGTCGCGGTCTCTTCGTCACCGAGACGCCCTGCGACGTCCGCTCGCAGCACGAGGAGGCGGAGCAGCTGTACGGGCGTGGGCCGCTCGTCCTCAAGGTGAAGCACCCGGTCGATGACCTTCGCGGCGCCCGCTGGGTCCTCTTTCGAGTCGGCGAGGAGGGAGGCGTGGTGCAGGGCACGGGCGAAGGTCTCCTCGGGGGCTCGCCGATGGTGCTGGTCCTCGCCCGTCTGCTGCCCGATGCGGATGCAGTTGCCGCCCGGATCGGTCATGAGGAACTGCCGCACGCCGTACGACATGTCCTTGAGCGGCCCGATGCGCGGCAGCCCTCGGGACGGGATCTTCCCGTACCCCGTCTTGAGCCCCGCCCGGAAGGCGGCATGCAGCCCGTTGACGTCATCGGTCAGGACTTGACATGCTCCCCGCCCTGAAGGGCGAGGATTCTGGCCGTCCCTACCTGTTGCTGTGCCGCTGCCCGGCACGGCGTGGGTGGGTGATTCCGTGGCTTCCTGTTTCTTCGCGCTGTGCCAGAACAGGTTCTGGTCCCACCTTCGCTCCGCAGGCTGTCACCGCCAGTCCGGCGGCCGTTTTCACGTTGATCGAGGCGTTGTGGTCGCGGTCGCAGACCGTGCCGCAGGCCGGGCAGGTCCATTCCCGGACATGGAGGGGCTTGGGGCCGTCGCGGTGGACGCAGGCGGAGCAGATCTGGCTGGTCGGCTCGAACCTGCCGATCTTCACGAACACCCGCCCGTACCGTTTCGCTTTGTATTCGAGCTGGGACCAGCCCGCGTCGTGGATGCTCTTGGCCAGCCGGGTGCGCGCGAGTCCGGATACCGCCAGGTCCTCCACCGCGATCGCTTGGTTCTCGCGAATCAGCTTCGTGGAGAGCTGGTGGTGGAACTCCTTGCGCGCGTCGGCGACCCGCGCATGGGCGCGGGCGACCTTCAGCCGGGCCTTCTCCCGGTTCTTCGACCCCTTCTCCTTACGGGACAGGTTCCGCTGGGCCATCTTCAGTCTCTTCTCCGCCCGGCGAAGAAACCTCGGGGAGGCGATCCTCGTGCCGGCCGAGAGGACCGCGAAGGTCGTCAGGCCGAGGTCGATGCCGACCGCACTGTCCGGGTCGGGGGCCTCCCACCGGGCCCGGTCGGTGCCGGGATCGGTGTCGATGACGAAGGAGGCGAAGTACCGGCCCGCCGCGTCCTTGATCACGGTGACACTGGAGGGGGTCACGGGCAGCACCCTCGACCAGGTCACCCGAAGTTCGCCGATCTTCGGCAGTACCAGCCGTCCCCGGCCGGTGATCTTCCAGCGGGCGTTCGCGGTGAACCGGATCGCCTGCCGGGCATCCTTGCGCGACTTGAAACGCGGCGCCCCGACCTTCGGGCCCTTGCGCTTCCCTTTGAGGGAGGCGAAGAAGTTCCTGTACGCGACTTCCACGTCCCGCAGCGCCTGCTGCAGCACGACCGAGGACACCTCGCCCAGCCAGGCCCGCTCCGGAGTGTGCCTCGCCTCGGTGATCAGCCGCTTCGAAGGTGCGGCCCCGCTCGGATACGGCTCGTTCGCCGCACGGGCGTCTTCCCGGGCGCGTACCGCGTCGTTGAACACCACCCGGGCGCACCCGAACGCCCGCGCCAACGCCCTGCGTTGACCGGGCTCCGGGTGCACACGGAAGGTGTACCGAAGCTGCATGGGGCGAGCATAGAGAGACCGCACACCTGCCGTCACCGGGAACATCCGTTCCCCGCACCACCAAAACCGTGTCCTCCACCATTCCCACGAACAGCCCCCGCGCGCGGCTGCGCCCTGCTCCCCAGACAAGAATCTGCGACGCTCCGCGTCGCCACCACCTGATCCGCTTCACCCCCGGCCCGAAGGCCGGAGCACTGCGAATGAATCCCGGTAGCTGTGAAAAGCACTTTCGATACACGCCCCAGGGGCACCACTTCAGGTTGCCGCCGCGTAACACCGAACAGTCACCTTCTGCTCCGGGCTCCACTGCTGTTCGACCGTGGCCAGCAGCTGCCAGCCGAGCCGCTCGTACAGGGCTGCTGCCGCAGTGTCCGAAGCCAGCACGTCGAGCACCGGATGCAGGCCGCGATCCTGCGCTTCTGCGACAGCCTGCCCCATCAGCAGGGCACCGATCCCGTGGCCAGGGGCCCACGGGGCGACGAATAGCCGGTTGACCACGGCGGTCGCGTCGGTACTCACCCCTGCGCGAGCGCTCCACAGCCCGGGAGCCGCGTCTCCCGCGCCGCTCCGGGACAGGCCGATATGACCTGCCACGCGGCCGTCCAGTTCCGCCACCCATGAGGCGACGAGCGATGGCGGTGTGAGCCATGCGCCCGGGGAGTCGGGCCAGTTCACCGGGTAGCCGTCGTGCTCATGGACCTCTGCCAGCACCCGCGCGCAGTCACCGAGGTCGCGATCGGTCCGCTGTCGGACACCAGGGGGTACGTCCGCGCCGGACCCGCTCTCGCTCTTCACTGCGGCATGGAAACACAGCCCGAGGGCCGGTGGACAGCGATCTCCGCAACAGGCGCCGGCCGAACGGCCTGGGTCAGCCCGACGACCGGACCAGCCCGGCCCGGAAGGCGTCCCAGGCGGCGGGGCCGAGGACGATGAGGGGGCCGTCGGGCTGCTTGGAGTCGCGGACGGCGACGGTATGGGGGACGTTGCGAGCCACTTCGACGCACTCGCCGTCGCCACTGCTGTAGCTGGACTTCCTGAAGTGAAGCCTAATCACTCGCCTTTTCTTTCGGGGAGGTTGGGAGCCAGGGTGCGCAAATCGACCGGTGGCAAACTCCGTCGCGCTACGGCTGTCGACGCAGCTCAGCCTGGAAAGCGTTCCACGCGGCGGGAGCGACGGTAAGGGTGGGTCCGCTGGGGCGTTTGGAGTCACGGACAGCCACTGTGGAGGAGACGTTGCGCGCGACCTCGACGCACTCACTGGACGTCGCGCTGTAGCTGGACTTGCAGAAGCAGAACTCAGTCACTTGCTCATTTCCTTCGCAATGCTGTCGATGAACTGGATCGAGTCGTACGGCGACAGGCTCATCCGGGAAGCCTGATCGAAAAGGCTGATGAACACCTGGCTCTCATCCGCGTCCTCAACCCAGATGGTGGAACGCGGGGTGTCCATGTGCACGACGTCCACCGCCTCGTCCTCGCCGAACGACAGAACATTGAAGGGGCCGCCGATACAAGGATGACTGCCTGCACGGAACGGCAACACCTGAACGTGCACGTTCGGAAGTTCGGCCAAGTTGCACAGGTGCTCAAGCTGGCGCGCCATCACCGAGTGTCCGCCCATCAGTTGACGGAACGCAGCTTCCCAGATGACCGCATGGATACGCAGGGGTGCGTCGCCGTACAGCCTGGCCTGGCGCTTCGCTCTACCCGCGACGACATCCTCAATTCTGTCGATGTCGTCCCATGACATGTCAGCCACACCCATGGCCCGCGTGTACTCAGCGGTCTGGAACAAGCCGGGGATGAGAGCCATCTGCCACTGCCGAACCTTGACGGCAGCGTCCTCCATCGCGATGTACTCCACCTGCGTTGCAAGAGTCGGGGTCTCGTTCCACCACCCCTTGATCTTGCGTCTCTCGCGATCAGTCTTCGCCAGCTCCAGCAAGTGGCCAAGGATTCTAGGCTCACTGACTCCGTAATAGGCGCAGAGCGCTGCGATATCCGGATCCCTCATCGGAACCCATCCGCTCTCCATCTTCACAAGCTTCGTCGGAGTCGCACAGA
Source organism: Streptomyces sp. NPDC102437 (assembly GCF_044765565.1). Taxonomy (NCBI): domain Bacteria; kingdom Bacillati; phylum Actinomycetota; class Actinomycetes; order Kitasatosporales; family Streptomycetaceae; genus Streptomyces; species Streptomyces sp. NPDC102437. The sequence continues at coordinate 168,590 of NZ_JBIWKI010000005.1, forward strand.
GCGCTTCAGCTGCCTGACGCTGAGTCTTGCCCGCCGCGACTCGCAGGCTTTGAAGTTCCCCACCCAGGCGTCGGCCGAGAACGGTGGAGACTCGGTTGCCGTTCGCCCTCTTGCCCATCGCCTGCATGCAGACCTCCCGTCCCAGTGAACCCCACAAGTGTCGCAGCACGCCCCGCGACCCCGGGGCGCTAGCTCATACGGGGAATATATCTCCCGGAGTCTTGAGCTCTGGATACTCGGGGCACTACGTTCGGCGCCGAGCCGCTCACGCAGCGGATCCAATCTCGGCGGAAGTGCACCGCCCTGCCCCGCGCCAAAACCGGCGCCCCGCAGGCGCGGCATCGCCACCGCCCCCTCACCGAGAGGTACGCGACCTTGACCTCAGCCCAGGAGAAACCCCCCGCCCCCGCCCTCCGCGAGGACCGGCTCGACTTCACCCCGACCGCGTCCAGCGTCTCCTTCTCCCGGCGCCGCACCGCTCGACTCGTGCGGGAGTGGGGCCATCCCGGCCTGGCCGGCGACGCGGCCTTGCTGGTCAGCGAGTTGGCGACCAACGCGTTACTGCACGGGGCCATCCGGGGGCGGCTCTTCCAGGTACATCTCGCGCTCACCGCGACCGCACTCCGGATCGCGGTCAGCGACCCGTGGGGTGAACGGCTGCCGGACCCGCGCGAGGCGGCGGCCGACGAGTGCTACGGGCGGGGGCTCCTGATCGTCGCGCGGATCGCGGACCACTGGGGCGTCGAGCCGCGCACCGTCGGGAAGACCGTGTTCGCCGAACTCGCCCTGCGGCAGAAGCCGGACATGCCGATGGGCCCGCACGAAGTCGTTCGCGCGGGCCCATCTCGTACAGCTACGCCCAGGTGATAAGGCGCTTCGGCTGTTCAAGGATCGCGGCGATGTCCGCCAGGACCTTGGAGCCGAGCTCGCCGTCGACCAGGCGGTGGTCGAACGACAGGGCCAGCGTCGTGACCTGACGTGGCTTCACCTTGCCCTTGTGGACCCACGGCTGGAGCTTGATCGCGCCGACCGCGAGGATCGCGGACTCGCCCGGGTTCAGGATCGGGGTGCCCGTGTCGACGCCGAAGACACCGACGTTGGTGATGGTCACCGTGCCGCCCGCCATCGCCGCCGGGGACGTCTTGCCCTCGCGGGCCGTGGAGACCAGCTCGCCCAGGGACGCCGCCAGTTGCGGCAGTGTCTGCTCGTGCGCGTCCTTGATGTTCGGCACGATCAGTCCGCGTGGGGTCGCGGCGGCGATGCCCAGGTTGACGTAGTGCTTCTGCACGATCTCCTGGTTCGCCTCGTCCCAGGCTGCGTTGACCTCCGGGTTCCGCTTGATCGCGACGAGGAGGGCCTTGGCGATGATCAGGAGCGGGTTGACCCGCACCCCAGCCATGTCCTTGTCCTCCTTGAGCTCCGCCACCAGCTTCATCGTGCGCGTCACGTCGACGGTGACGAACTCGGTGACGTGCGGAGCCGTGAACGCGCTTCCGACCATCGCCTGGGCGATGGCCTTCCGTACGCCCTTGACCGGGATGCGGGTCTCGCGGGCGCCCACCGTGGTCACCACGGCCGGAGCCGGGGCCTCGGGAGCGGGGGCGGTCGCCACCGGAGCGGCGATCGGCGCGGGGGCCTGGGCCGGTACGGGGGTGGCCGCGGCGTGCACGTCCTCGCGGGTGATGATCCCGCCCTCGCCGGTCGGGACGACCGTCGCCAGGTCGATGCCCAGGTCCTTGGCCAGCTTGCGGACCGGCGGCTTGGCCAGCGGCCGGCTCTCCGGGACGACGGCGGCGTGGCCGTTCATCTCGCTCTGGATCGCCGTCGCGGCAGCCGACACGGCAGCGGCCGTGCCCTTGCGGGCCCGTCGCTTGGTCGAGCTCTCGGAGACGCCGTAGCCGACCAGGACCGGCTGGCGGCCCTTCGGGGCCTCGGGCTCCGGTTCGGGCTGAGCAACCGGGGCGGGTTCGGCCGCCGGGGCCGGGGCCGCGTCACCGCTGCCCGGTGCCACGTCCACCGCGATGATCACCTGGCCGACGTCGACCGTCGTGCCCTCGGGGAAGCGCAGCTCGTGCACCACGCCGTCGAACGGGATCGGCAGCTCCACGGCCGCCTTCGCCGTCTCGACCTCGCAGACGACCTGGCCGTCGGTGACGGCGTCGCCGGGCTGGACGTACCACTTGAGGATCTCGGCCTCGGTCAGTCCCTCGCCCACGTCGGGCATCTTGAACTCACGGAAGCGAGCAGCGTTGGAAGTGTCGGTCATCGTTGTCACGTCCCAGTCCTCAGTACGCCAGCGAGCGGTCGACGGCGTCGAGCACACGGTCGAGACCCGGCAGGTACTCGTCCTCCAGCCGCGCCGGCGGGTACGGGGCGTGGTAGCCGCCGACCCGCAGCACCGGTGCTTCCAGGTGGTAGAAGCAGCGCTCGGTGATCCGGGCGGCGATCTCGGCCCCGGAGCCGTAGAACACCGGCGCCTCGTGGACCACGACGAGCCGGCCGGTCTTCTCCACCGAGGCCTGGATGGCGTCGAAGTCGATCGGGGCCATCGAGCGCAGGTCCAGGACCTCGATCGACTTGCCCTCCTCCTCGGCGGCCGCGGCCGCCTCCAGGCAGACCTTCACCATCGGTCCGTACGCGACGAGCGTGAGGTCGGTGCCGGTACGGGCCACCGATGCCTTGTGCAGCGGGCCCGGGATGGTGTCGGTCTCGACCTCGCCCTTGTCCCAGTAACGGCGCTTGGGCTCGAAGAAGATGATCGGGTCGTCGCTCTGGACGGCCTGCTGCATCATCCAGTAGGCGTCGCTCGCGTTCGACGGCGAGACCACCTTCAACCCCGCGACGTGCGCGAACAGGGCCTCGGGCGACTCGCTGTGGTGCTCGACCGCGCCGATGCCGCCGCCGTACGGGATGCGGACGACGACCGGCAGCTTGATCTTGCCGAGCGCACGGGCGTGCATCTTGGCGAGCTGGGTGACGATCTGGTCGTACGCGGGGAAGACGAAGCCGTCGAACTGGATCTCCACGACGGGCCGGTAGCCGCGCAGGGCAAGGCCGATCGCCGTGCCGACGATGCCGGACTCGGCGAGCGGGGTGTCGATCACCCGGTCCTCGCCGAAGTCCTTCTGGAGCCCGTCGGTGATCCGGAAGACCCCGCCCAGCTTTCCGACGTCCTCACCCATGATGAGGACCTTGGGGTCGTTGTCGAGGGCCTTGCGGAGCGACTCGTTGAGAGCCTTCGCAATGGACATCTTTTCCATGGCCATGGCTACTTGCCCTCCTCGGCGGTGTCTGCGAACGATGCCTGGTAGGCGGCGAACTGGGCGCGCTCCTCGTCGACGAGCGGGTTCCCGTCCGCGTAGGCGTGGTCGAAGATCGCCATCGGGTCCGGGTCGGGCATCGCCCGCACAACTTCGCGCACCCGCTTGCCGAGCGCCTCGCTCTCCTCGTCCAGCGCGGTGAAGAACGCCTCGTCGGCGGCGCCCTCCTTCTCCAGGTACGTGCGCAGCCGCAGGATCGGGTCCTTGGCCTCCCAGGCGGCCCGCTCCTCGTCGGCCCGGTACTTCGTCGGGTCGTCGGAGGTGGTGTGCGCGCCCATCCGGTAGGTGAACGCCTCGACGAGGGTGGGCCCCTCACCCCGGCGGGCCCGCTCCAGCGCCGACCTGGTCACGGCCAGGCAGGCGAGTACGTCGTTGCCGTCGACCCGGACGCCGGGGAAGCCGAAGCCCTGCGCGCGCTGGTAGAGCGGGACGCGGGTCTGCTTCTCCGTGGGCTCGGAGATCGCCCACTGGTTGTTCTGGCAGAAGAAGACGACCGGGGCGTTGTAGACCGCGGAGAAGGTGAAGGACTCGGCGACGTCTCCCTGGCTGGAGGCGCCGTCACCGAAGTACGCGATCACGGCCGAGTCCGCGCCGTCCTTGGCGACGCCCATGGCGTAGCCGGTGGCGTGCAGGGTCTGCGAGCCGATGACGATCGTGTACAGGTGGAAGTTGTTGGTGTTCGGGTCCCAGCCGCCGTGGTTCACGCCGCGGAACATTCCGAGCAGATTGGTCGGGTCGACCCCCCGGCACCAGGCGACGCCGTGCTCCCGGTAGGTCGGGAAGACGTAGTCGTCGTCGCGCAGGGCCCGGCCCGAGCCGATCTGGGCGGCCTCCTGGCCGAGCAGCGAGGCCCACAGGCCCAGCTCGCCCTGGCGCTGGAGGGCGGTGGCCTCGGCGTCGAAGCGGCGGGTCAGGACCATGTCCCGGTAAAGACCGCGCAGCTCTTCGGCGGTCAGGTCGATCGAATAGTCCGGGTGCTCCAGGCGCTCGCCCTCGGGCGTCAGCAGCTGTACGAGCTCGGGCTCGGAACTCTGTGGCGTCTTCGCGGACGTCTTCGCAGTCGTTTTCACGGCGCTGGTCCGCTTGCTGCTGCGTCGCGGTTTGCGCGCGGCAGTGCTCTCCACGGTCACGTGCGTGCTCCTCCGTCGGTCCGGCCCCCGGGGTCTGCCGGGAAGCCAGTGCGGCTCGCCTGTGTCCGTACCCGTGCACGGGGTGGGTGCCGCTCGGTCCGGGAACAGGCGTGACAGGTGCCCCGGCGAGCGCCCTGCCGAAAGCACGTTACCCAGTAGGCCGCATAACTGCGAAACACTATCTGACCTGCGATTTTGCTTGGATTTCCAAGTAAATCGCAAAAGTCGGGAACTCTCGCTGGTCACAGCACTGGTAACAGCCTCGCAGGCCGCCGGAACAACGGCACGTTATCCCGCCGTTCGGCGGCAGGGAAGAGGTGAGTGTGTGAGACTGCGTTTTGTGCGCGAACAAGGAAAAATCACCGTTTTTCTGTTGGACGACCATGAAGTCGTGCGACGCGGAGTCCACGAATTGCTCTCGTCCGAGGACGACATCGAGGTCGTCGGCGAGGCCGGCACCGCGGCGGACGCGCTGGTCCGCATCCCCGCGACCCGGCCCGATGTGGCGGTGCTCGACGTACGGCTGCCGGACGGCAGCGGGGTGGAGGTCTGCCGGGAGGTCTGCTCCCAGGACGAGAACATCAAGTGCCTGATGCTCACCTCGTACGCCGACGACGAGGCACTGTTCGACGCGATCATGGCGGGTGCGTCGGGATACGCACTGAAGGCGATCCGGGGCAGCGAACTGCTGAACGCGGTACGTGACGTGGCCGCCGGGAAGTCGCTGCTGGACCCGGTGGCGACCGCGCGGGTGCTGGAGCGGCTGCGCGACGGCAAGAAGGGCCGGGGCGAGGACAAGCTCGCCGGCCTCACCGAACAGGAACGCAAGATCCTCGACCTGATCGGCGAGGGGCTGACGAACCGGGTGATCGGCGAGCGGCTGCACCTCGCCGAGAAGACGATCAAGAACTATGTCTCCAGCCTGCTCTCCAAGCTGGGCATGGAACGGCGCTCGCAGGCCGCCGCGTACGTGGCCAGGATCCAGGCGGAGAAACGCTGAGGAGCGCCGGTGAGTGCCGGGCAGCGGGTGATCTTCGGGACTTTGGTCCCTGAGCAACCGGGGCCGCAGCCTCTTTCTGCGACTTCCACGGTGACGGAGAGTGGAGGTCATGTCCTTTGAGGAACTCCAGGCGATCGAACTGCTAGGCCGCGTCCGGTACGGCCGGCTGGCGACGAGCATGCGGGCCCTTCCCTTTCTGTCGGTGGCCCGCCACGTCGTGATCGAGGGTCGCGTGGTTCTGCGGATGCACAGCGGCTTCGGGTACCACAACGCGTGCGACGGCACGGTCGTGGCATACGGCGCGGACAACTTCAGCACGGAGGGCTGTGGTTCGGGAGGCGGGGGCGATCTGTGGGCCGTGCAGTTCACCGGCACCGCCGAGATCGTGCACCCGACGCCCGGCCAGCGCGAGCTGTTCGGCGACGGTCCCGCCCTGGTGAACGGCGAGCCCTTCGCCCCGGCGTACCTCAGGCTCGAACCGCATTTCGCCTCTGTGCACACTCTGGACTTCGACGCAAGTCAGCCGATCGGCAACACAGCGTGATCTAACATCTGGTGAGTGCCGCGCTCATTTGTCACCCTTTCGTCCGCTCCGCCGGACGGCGAGGTCCGGTTCCCGTCCGCGCCTCCTGTGCCCGTTTCCCCGGTGGACCAGGCTCTCTTCCCGTCCGTGCCACGGCAGCCACCGGTGCCTCCGGTGTGCGAGGTGCTGCGCCGCTACCCGGACGCCGGTGAACCGCTGAGCTGCAAGCCCATCACCAAGGGTCTGCTCAACCACGGCTACCGGCTCTCCACCACCCGCGGCTCCTACTTCCTCAAGCACCACCTCGACGACTCCACCGGCGACCGAGCCACGATCGTCCGCCAGCACCGCGCCACCCAGCGGCTCCAGTCACTGGGCGTGCCCGTCGCCCCGCCCGTACAGGACACCGAGGGCGAGACGGTCACGGAGATCGGCGGACGCTGCTACGCCCTGCACCCCTGGGTGGACGGGCTGCACCGGGCGGGCGACCAGCTCACCACCGCGCAGTCCGAACGACTCGGGGCGCTGCTCGGGGCGGTGCACACCGGGCTCGAACAGGTCATGGGCTCGGGCACCGCGCTCGCGCACCGGTCCCGCGGGTACCGGAGCGCCGATCCCGGTGACACCTTCGCGCTCATCGACGACCTGCTGACGGCCGCGCGTGGACGCCACCGGCGGGACTGCTTCGACGAGCTGGCCGAACACCGCCTGCTGGAGCGGCGCACCCTGCTGGAACGTCACGCCGACCGCAGGCCCCCGACGCCCGGCGCCCCGGCCACCGGCTGGGTGCACGGCGACTTCCACCCGCTGAACGTCCTGTACCGGGGCGCGGACCCGGTCGCGATCCTCGACTGGGACCGGCTGGGGGTCCAGCCGAGGGCGGAGGAGGCGGTAAGGGCCGCGGCGATCTTCTTCGTACTGCCGGCCGGGGAGCTGGAGCTGAAGAAGGTACGGGCGTACGCGCGGGCCTACCGGCGGGCGGCCGGGGCGGGGGCCGCGGAACTGGCCGCCGCGGTGCACCGGGTGTGGTGGGAGCGGCTCAACGACTTCTGGATACTGCGCTGGCGGTACTGCCTGGACGACCGAAGGGCCGACCCGCAGTTCCCTGCGGTGTCGGCCCTGGCGGTCTGGTGGACGCGCGAGTACGAGACGGTGCGCGAGGCGTTCACGGGGTGATTCCGCCCGTGAACGGGCGACCTGGTCAGCGGGTCACGGGGTGGCGGTCACTGGGTAGTGCCCGTACCGGCGATCCCGGCCGCCGCGGACGTACCGGTGGTGGCACCGCCGTTGTCCGTACCCGTGCCGCCGTTGTCCGTACCGGTACCGCCGTTGTCCGTACCCGTGCCGCCGTTGTCCGTACCGGTACCGCCGTTGTCCGTACCCGTGCCACCGTTGTCCGTACCGGTACCGCCGTTGTCCGTACCCGTGCCACCGTTGTCCGTACCGGTGCCTCCGGTGGACGGGGTGGACGGCGGGTTCGTCGGCGGTTCGGAGGGCTGGGTCGGGGTGGTCGACGGGGAGTAGGTCTGCTTCGGGGGCGTGTCCTGCTGGTTGCCGGTGGAGTTCTCCGGAACCTGGTTCTGGTCGCTCTCCTCGTCGGTCGGCCCGGACGAACTCTTCTCCGGGGACGGTGAACTGGAGACCTCGGCCGGCGGCTTCTCGTGCTTGGAGCCGGTGTCCTGAGCGGCGTTGACCGCGATGGCGACGCCCGCCCCGATCGCGATCAGCGCCAGCACGACGAACAGCCACAGCTTGCCGCGGCCGCCGCCACCGCCGTTGTGCCCGCCGTCGTAACCGCCGTCGTCGGGGTTCATCGGCGGCAGGATCGGGCCCTGCGAGGTGTCCCCGTGCGACGGGTGCCCCATCGCCATCGTGGCCCCGGAGACGCCCATGGCCGGGGTGTGCCCGCCCTCGTGCACCGCGACCGGGCCGGTGTTCCACGTACCGGTGTGGCCGCCCTGCACCTGAAGCATCTGAAGGCTGTACTGGACCAGGCCGCGCATCTCCTCGGCGCTCTGGAACCGGTCGTCCGGGTCCTTCGCGAGGGAGCGCATGACCAGCCCGTCCAGCTCCGGCGGCACCGCGTCCAGGACCTCGGACGGCGGGACCGGAATGTCCTGGACGTGCTGGTACACGACCGACAGCGGCGTCTCGCCCGTGAACGGGGGCCGCAGCGCCAGGAGTTCGTACAGCAGGCAGCCGGTGGCGTAGAGGTCGGAGCGGTGGTCGACGGCCTTGCCGAGCGCCTGCTCGGGCGAGAGGTACTGCGGCGTGCCCATGACCATGCCGGTCTGGGTCATCGTCGACTGCGCGCCGTGCAGCGCGCGGGCGATGCCGAAGTCCATCACCTTGACCGCACCGGAGTTGGTGATGATCACGTTGGCCGGCTTGATGTCGCGGTGCACGATGCCGTGCTGGTGCGAGTACGCCAGTGCTTCGAGCACGCCGGAGACGATGATCAGGGCCTGCTCGGGAGGCGGGGGCTCGGCGCTGATCAGCAGGTCGCGGATGGTGCGGCCCTCGACCAGCTCCATCACGATATAGGGGACGGTCGCCCCGCCCACGACGTCCTCGCCGGAGTCGTACACGGCGACGATCGCGTGGTGGTTGAGCCCGGCGACCGACTGCGCCTCGCGCGTGAACCGGGCCTTGGAGACCGGGTCCTCGGCGAGATCGGAGCGCAGGAGCTTCACCGCTACGGTACGTCCGAGCCGGACGTCCTCAGCCGCGAAAACCTCCGCCATACCGCCCCGGCCGAGGCGGTGGGTCATCCGGTAACGTCCGTCACCGACGACACCGCCGATGCCCCAGGAGTCGGTGCCATCCGAAACTCCGCCGCCGTTTGCTTCGGAATCGGGTGCCATCAGTCCTCGCCGTCGTATCTGTCCGCGCGTCCGCGGGTTCTCACGGTGTCTAGCTGCATTGCCACGTCACGCTACAGCCTCTTTCGGACGCACCGTTTCCGAGAGGGACCGGTCATCCAACCGCCCGGCGTGCCGTCCACGCAAATTTCATGCGGTTCCTGTAACGCTTCCGAGACGCTTCTTGTGCGTAGGGTCACGGAACGGGCACCCGGCTTGACGTGTCGTACCCCTCGGGCAGACTTGGCGCGTAATGGATGATCGCGTGAGTCGCGCGCCGAGGGGGAGCAAGTCATGAGCCAGGACGGCGCACACGGCGCTCAGGGTCGCTATGCGGGCGGTTCGGTCGCCGGCGGCCGGTACCAGCTTCGCGACCTGCTCGGCGAAGGCGGGATGGCGTCCGTATACCTGGCGTACGACACCGCCCTGGACCGCCAGGTCGCGATCAAGACACTCCACACGGAGCTGGGCCGCGAGCAGTCCTTCCGCGAGCGGTTCCGGCGCGAGGCGCAGGCCGTAGCCAAACTGCAGCACACCAACATCGTCTCCGTCTTCGACACCGGTGAGGACGAGCTCGGCGGCGCGCTGATGCCGTACATCGTCATGGAGTACGTGGAGGGGCAGCCTCTCGGCTCCGTGCTCCAGGCGGACATCCAGAACCACGGCGCGATGCCGGCCGACCGGGCGCTGAAGGTGACGGCCGACGTGCTGGCCGCGCTGGACACCAGCCACGAGATGGGCCTGGTCCACCGCGACATCAAGCCCGGCAACGTGATGATGACCAAGCGCGGCATCGTGAAGGTCATGGACTTCGGCATCGCCCGCGCCATGCAGTCGGGCGTCACGTCGATGACCCAGACCGGCATGGTCGTCGGCACCCCGCAGTACCTCTCCCCCGAGCAGGCCCTCGGCCGCGGCGTGGACGCCCGCTCCGACCTGTACTCGGTCGGCATCATGCTGTTCCAGCTGCTGACCGGGCGGATCCCGTTCGACGCGGACTCCCCGCTGGCCATCGCGTACGCGCACGTGCAGGAGGAGCCGGTCGCGCCCTCCACGATCAACCGCGCGGTCACCCCGGCGATGGACGCGCTGGTCGCCCGCGCGCTGAAGAAGAACCCGAACGAGCGCTTCCCGAGCGCGGCGGCGATGCAGGACGAGATCGCCCGGGTGCTGGCCGCGAGCGGCCCCACGGGCGCGCCGGTGATCGTCGCGGGCGGCGGCGCCCCGGCGAACAGCGGCTCGGGCGTCGGCTCGGCGGTCTTCCCGCCGGTCGACCAGTCCGGCGCGACGCCCCAGAACGTCCAGACCCCGTACCAGCCGGGTCCGTACCAGTCGGGTCCGTACCAGTCGGGCCCGTACGGTCCGGCGACCCCGGCCCCCACGCCGGCACCGTCGTACGGCTACCCGCAGTCGGCCCAGCCGTACCAGGCCCCGGTGCCGCAGCAGACCCCGCCGCCGTACTCGACCTCGCCGCAGACACAGACGCAGTCGCACTCCGGCTCGGGCGGGGGCGGCTCCAAGCGGAACATGCCGGTGATCGTGGGCTCGATCGTGGTCGCCCTGATCGCGATAGGCGGGCTGATCACGGTCCTCGCCCTGAAGGACGACGACAAGGGCGGCACGACCGCGAACGAGTCGCCGGCCGCGGGCGAGCACAAGGATCCGGAGCGGAACCGGACGATGGACACCGAGAAGTGCACGGACGCGCTGGAGGACAGCGACGACCCGAACAAGGTCGACGCCCCCAACTTCCTGTACAAGGACATCCTCTCCGCGCGGGCATGCACGGACGCCGCGGGCTGGACCGTCAAGGTGATCAAGGTTCCGGGGAACACCTACGCGGAGGACCAGGTCATCGACCAGTTCCCCACGACGGGCACCGCCGTCCCGAAGACCGGCGCTCACTTCGAGCTGCGCGTCGCGACGGGCGACCCGGCCTGATCCTGACCGCTCCGGGCCCGAGGGGGCTCGCGCGGTCGCTTGCCAGGGTGCCGCGTGCTGGGTACCGCACAGCCGAGATGCCGGACATACCGTCACATGTGACGCTGAGCCCATGGCTTCAGGACTTCTCCCCTCACGGCCCACGAGGTGCGTGGCCTGCCTCGTCCTGACGGCGGGTGCGGCGCTGGGGGCCGCGGCGGGAGAGGCGCCGACAGGCCAGGGTTCATCCGGCCGGCCCACGGGGCCGCGCAGCTCCCCGGCGGCGTCGCCCGCGCACACCTCGGCCGGAACCCCCGCCCGGCCTTCCGGCGTCCCCGGTACCGGTCCGTCGGCCGAGGAACCGGCCACCACCGCGCCGGCACCGACGGCCGTTCACCCGGACGGCGGACCGGCTGCCCCCGCACCTCCCGGCCCTCCACCGCCGTCCGCCCCGGCTTCCGGCTCCCCCGCCGGCTCCGCGACGGCCGCCTCGTCCGCTTCGCCATCGCCATCGCCATCGCCCTCGCCCTCGTCCTCGTCCTCGTCCTCGTCCACCGACGACTCCGCCTCCGGTTCCGATCCCGTCTCCGGCTCCAACTCCTCCTCCTCCTCCTCCTCCGACGGGGAACCGCCGGCCGACGACGCGCAGTCGCCGCTGGCCGGGCGTGAGGCCGGGGAGGGGCGGCTGCGGCCCGGGCGGCCGCTCTCGCCGTGGGAGTTCGCGCTCCCGGACGGTCCGCTCCAGAACCCCTACGCGCCTTTGGCGGCCACCGATCCGGGGCCGACACCGACGCCCGGGGTGAGTACGTCCGCCGGGGCCGACCAGCTCTCGCGGCAGGCCCTGGACTCACCGGCCGTGCGGCAGGTGAAGCAGCTGTCGCTGGGCGCGGGAATCGCGCTGGTCGGGTTGGGGCTGGGCTTCCTGGCGTACCGCATGCGCCGCGCGGACTAGGCCCTGACCGGCCCCTTGATCCGCCGGACAGGCCCTGGGCCTGCCCAGCCCCGAGCAGCCCTGAGCAGCCCCAGGAGGGATTTGCTTCGATCGACATACTCGGTATACATACTGAGTATGTCGATTCGCCACGGGCTGCTGGCCCTGCTGGAACGGGGGCCCCGATACGGTTCCCAGCTCCGTACCGAATTCGAGTCGCGCACCGGCTCCACCTGGCCGCTCAACGTCGGCCAGGTGTACACGACGCTCAGCCGGCTGGAGCGCGACGGCCTGGTCATCCAGGACGACGAGGACGACCAGGGCCACGCCCTCTACGCGATCACCGACGACGGACGCGCAGAGCTGCGGAACTGGTTCGAGACGCCCGTCGACCGCAACAACCCGCCCCGCGACGAGCTGGCCATCAAGCTCGCCATGGCGGTCGGCGCGCCCGGGGTCGACATCCGCGCCGTCATCCAGTCCCAGCGCCACCACACCCTGAAGGCGATGCAGGGCTACACCCGCCTCAAGGCGCAGTCGCTCAGCGACGTCCCGGCCAACCGCGACGAGGTCGCCTGGCTCCTCGTACTGGAGCAGCTGATCTTCCAGGCGGAGGCCGAGGCGCGCTGGCTGGACCACTGCGAGACCCGGCTCGTCCGCCTCGCCGAAGCCGCCGCCACGGAGCCGGACCCGGAGATCCGTACGACCGGCCGCGCCGCGTCCCGTGTCGCCCTCCCGCGCAGCCGGCGCTGACGTACACCGCGAACCGCGAAACGCACACCACGAGCCGCACGCCGCACACCGCACACCACGAAACGCACACCGCACGCCGCGCACCACGAAACGCACACCGCGAGCCGCAGACCACGGCCCGCAGAGCGGACCGCGAACCGCGGGACCTCGTCACACACACCCGTTCCGAGGGGGGAACCACTCATCATGTCCTCGCACGTCCCGCCCCGATCCGCGCCACGGGCCGACGCACCGATACCGGCCGACGCACCGATACCTTCCGGCGCACCGGTGCTCGAACTCCGGGCGCTCACCCGCACCCACGGCTCCGGCGTCGCCGAGGTGCACGCCCTGCGCGGCATCGACCTCTCCGTGTACGCCGGTGAACTCGTCGCCGTGATGGGCCCGTCCGGCTCCGGCAAGTCGACCCTGCTGACCATCGCGGGAGGTCTCGACACCGCGACCAGCGGCCAGGTCGTCATCGAGGGCCAGGACATCGCCGGGCTGGGCCGCAAGGGCATCGCCGCCCTGCGCCGCCGCAGCATCGGCTACGTCTTCCAGGACTACAACCTGATCCCCGCGCTCACCGCCGCCGAGAACATCGCCCTGCCGCGCGAGCTCGACGGCGTCTCCGTCCGCAAGGCCCGCAAGGAGGCCCGTGCGGCGCTGGAGGAGATGAAGCTGCTGGAGATCGCCGACCGGTTCCCGGACGAGATGTCCGGCGGCCAGCAGCAGCGGGTCGCGATCGCCCGTGCGCTGGTGGGGGACCGGCGCCTGGTGCTCGCCGACGAGCCGACCGGGGCGCTCGACTCCGAGACCGGCGAGCAGGTCCTCGCGCTGCTGCGTAACCGCTGCGACCAGGGCGCGGCCGGCGTGATGGTGACGCACGAGCCGCGGTACGCGGCCTGGGCGGACCGGGTCGTGTTCCTCCGGGACGGTTCGGTCGTCGACCAGACGCTCACCGCCGACGCCGACTCGCTCCTCGCCTCCGAGGCCGCCGAGTGAGCGTCTTCACCGGCTGGCGCGCCGCCCTGCGGATAGCCCGGCACGACGCGATGCGGTCGAAGGGCCGCAGCGCACTGGTGGTCGCGATGATCGCCGTACCCGTCCTCGGCGTCACCGCCCTCGACGTGACGTACCGCAGCGTGACACCGACCACGGCCGAGCAGCTGACGGCCTCGATGGGCTCCGCCGACGCGCTTTTCAGCGACGAGGACATCGGCCCCATCCTGCAGCTGCCCGACGCGGAGAGGTACGAGCAGGTCGACGAGAACGCGCCGGTGGACGAGGACGGCCCGTCGATCGACGTCACCACCACGTTTCCCAAGGGCTCACGGGCGATCAGCATCCAGTCCGTCCCGGCCGGCATCACCACCGGCTACGGCATCGCCACCACCGAGATCTACGAGTTCCGGACCTCGGACCCGCTGGCCCGCGGCAAGATCGACCTCGTACGCGGTGCGTTCCCGCACGGCAAGGACCAGGTGGCGGCCACCGAGCCGTTCCTGAAGTCGACCGGCCTGCACATCGGTTCGACCACCACCGTGCGCAACTTCGGCAAGAAGTACACGATCACCGGCGTGGTCGAGCAGCCGGACCAGCTGAACGTCGAGGCGCTGTACGCCGATCCGGGAGCGGTCATCGCCCCGTGGCAGGCCAGGGCCGACCATGACAAGAAGGTGCTGCCGCCGAACGTCGGGTCCAAGGAATGGCTGGTCAAGGGTCCCGAGGGGGTGGGGGTGACCTGGCCGGACGTCATGGCGGCCAATAAGTCGGGCGTCCTCGTCAAGTCCCGCCAGGTCGTCCTGGACCCGCCGCCGGAGTCCGAGATCCCGCTGGCCAGGAAGGGGGTCGAGGCGTACCCGGACAGCTCCGGGGAGTTGAGCGCGGCACTGGTCACCGTGGTCGCGATGGCGATCCTGGAGATCGTGCTGCTCGCCGGACCGGCCTTCGCCGTCGGTGCGCGCCGCTCCCGCCGTCAGCTGGGTCTCCTCGGCACCTGCGGCGGGGACCGGCGTCATGTCCGGGCCGTGGTGCTGGGCGGCGGCCTGGTGCTCGGCGGTGCCGGGGCCGCGGCCGGTGTGGGGGTCGGGCTGGCAGCCACCGCGGTGTTCCGCCCCGTGATCGAGGAATGGGCCGGGAACCGCTTCGTCTCGATCTCCCTCAATCCCATGGAACTGCTGATCATCGCGGTGATCGGCCTGATCACGGGCCTGCTGGCGGCGTTCGCCCCGGCGATCGTGGCGAGCCGGCAGTCCGTACTGGAGTCGCTCACCGGACGCCGCGGCGTCCGCCGCTCCTCCCGGGTGCTGCCCGTTCTGGGCGCCTGTGTACTGGCCATCGGGTGCGCCGTCGCCGTGTACGGCGGTACCGACGGGAACTCGACACTGGTCGCCGCCGGCTCGGTGACCGCCGAGCTCGGGCTGCTCGCCTGCATCCCGGTGATCGTCGGCTTCCTCGGGCGGCTGGGCAGCAGGCTGCCGCTCTCGCCCCGGCTGGCGCTGCGCGACGCGGCCCGCAACCGTGGCCGTACCGCTCCCGCGGTCGCAGCCGTGATGGCGGCCGTCGCCGGTTCGGTCGCCATCGCCACGTACATGTCCAGCGCCATGGCCGAGGCGGAGTACAACTACGTCCCCGTGCTGAACGAGGACACCGTCGTCATCTCCGCCTTCGACGACAAGGCTGCCGCCCGGCTCCCGCAGGCACGGGCCGCCGTCGAACGGAACATGGCCGTCACCGGCGGGCACGCCGACTTCCGGCACGCGTGGGCGGGCAGCGACTGCAACGTCTACGGTGACGCGGAGAACGAATGCGGCTCGGTCGAGCTGGTCAAGCCCGCCGGAGAAGCCGCCTCCTGCCCGCTCACCGGCAAGGGCGCCAAGGAACTGGCCGCGCGGCTCACCGCCGACGAGCACAAGAAGCTGATGCGTTCCCCCGCCTGCCTCGTCGGCATCATGTCGTCGGGCGTTTTCAACGCCGGTGAGCACGGCATCGTCGTGGCGGACGAGGCCATACTCAGCACCTATGTGAAGCTCGACGACCCCGCTGCCGCCAAGGCGCTGGCGGCCGGCACACCGGTACTGCTCAACCCGGTGTTCGCGAAGAACGGCGAGGTCACCATCAAGGCCGTCCACGCCTACAGCGACAAGGACAAGCAGGGCCAAAAGCTGCACCCGGGCAAGGCGCGGACCACCACGGACAGACTGAAGGTGTACGTGGCACCCGAGAAGTACGCCGCCACCCCCGGGATCAACATGATCCTGCCGCGCAAGACCGCGGAACGGATCGGCCTGCGCACCCAGGTGAGCGGAAGCGTGTACGCGGTCGCCCACCCGCCCACGGGCGCCGAGGAGCAGCGGACCTACGGCGCGATCGAACAGTCCGGCGGTGGCATCTGGACTCAGTCCGAGTCCGGCCCCGGCGGGATCGACAACTCCATGCTGCTGATCCTGACCCTGTTCGCCGGAATGGTGACGCTGGGCGCCGCCGCGATCACGACGGGCCTCGCCAAGGCCGACGCCGAAGCCGATCTCAACACGCTCAGTGCGGTCGGCGCGCCCCCGGGCGTGCGGCGGAAGCTGTCCGGCTTCCAGTGCGTGGTGGTGGCGCTCACGGGTGTGGTGCTCGGCACTCTGGCCGGACTGGTGCCGGCGGTGGCGCTGCGGATGGTCGACCTGCGCCAGGCGCTGCAGATGATGCGGATGGAGCCCACGGAATCCGCCTACACGCCGATCGTGCTGCCCTGGACCACCCTCGGCCTGCTCGTCGTCGGCGTGCCGCTGCTGGCCGGTCTGCTCGCCACGGCACTCACCCGCTCCCGCCTGGCGCTGGCGCGGAGGGCCGGGTGATGCCGGAGGCCGCGGTGGTGGTGCGGCCGGTGGGCTGACCGGCTGACTCGGTGCCCCCGTGGACGGTGGATCAACCGTTTACGGGGGCACCACAGTGTCGTACGGCAGGTGTGCGAGACAATGGCGCCATGGAGATGCCGAGGAATGAACGGTCGCAGGAGCACCCCCCAGTCCTCGTGGTGGGGCAGGACGGCATGGCGATCGGCGGCGGTGGCACTGACGACGATGCGCGTGAGGTCCCGGTGACGGAGATGGTCGAGCAGCCCGCGAAAGTCATGCGCATCGGAAGCATGATCAAGCAGCTCCTGGAGGAGGTCAGGGCGGCTCCTCTCGACGAGGCGAGCCGGGTCAGGCTCAAGGAGATCCACGCCAGCTCCGTGAAGGAGCTGGAGGACGGCCTCGCGCCGGAGCTGGTGGAGGAGCTGGAGCGGCTCTCCCTGCCGTTCACCGAGGAGTCGGTGCCCTCCGAAGCGGAACTCCGGATTGCCCAGGCACAGTTGGTGGGCTGGCTGGAGGGCCTGTTCCACGGCATCCAGACGGCTCTGTTCGCTCAGCAGATGGCGGCCCGGGCCCAGTTGGAGCAGATGCGCCGCGCCCTTCCGCCGGGCAGCGCGCACGAGGACGAGGACGGCAGCGGGGACCCGCACGGGGCGATCCGGTCGGGCCCGTACCTGTAGCCCTCGGCCCCTGCACCTCCGATATCCCTGATTTCTGACAAGCCCGCCGGCAGTGGGCGACACCGAGGCCCGGCGCACATGGTCCACGACCTGTGCGCCGGGCCGGTTTCAGGCCGTCGGGGCCTGCAGCAGTACCTTCCCGATGTGCGCGCTGGACTCCAGCACCCGGTGGGCCTCGGCGGCGTCCGGCATCGGCACGACGCGGTCCACGACCGGCCGTACGACCCCGTCCGCGATCAGCGGCCAGACGTGCTCACGCACGGCGGCGACGATGGCGGCCTTCTCCGCGAGCGGGCGGCCGCGCAGCGAGGTCGCGGTGACGGCGGCACGCTTGTTCAGCAGGGCACCGAGATTCAGTTCGCCCTTGATGCCACCCTGCAGGCCGATGATGGCCAGCCTGCCGTTGACGGCGAGCGCCTGCACGTTCCGGTCCAGGTACTTCGCACCGACGATGTCGAGGATGACGTCCGCACCGGCCCCGTCGGTCGCCTTGTGCAGCTCCTCCACGAAGTCCTGCTCCCGGTAGTCGATCAGGATGTCGGCCCCGAGTTCCGCGCAGCGCGCCAGCTTCTCCGGTCCCCCGGCGGTGACCGCGACCCGCGCGCCCACGGCCTTGGCGAGCTGGATCGCCATCGTGCCGATGCCGCTGGAGCCGCCGTGCACCAACAGGGTCTCGCCGGGACGCAGATGGGCCACCATGAAGACGTTGGACCAGACCGTGGCCGTCACCTCGGGCAGCGCCGCGGCCAGCGCCGGTTCGACACCGTCCGGCACGGGCAGCAGCTGCCCGGCGGGCACCGCGACCTTCTCCGCGTATCCGCCTCCCGAGAGCAGCGCACACACCTCGTCGCCGACCGACCAGCCCGTCACACCGGGCCCGATCGCCGAGATGCGGCCCGAACACTCCAGGCCGGGATACGGGGACGCCCCGGGCGGCGGGTTGTAGAACCCCTGCCGCTGCAAGACATCGGCGCGATTGACCGCGCTGGACACGACATCGACGAGGACCTCGCCCTCGCCGGCAACCGGATCGGGCACCTCGGCCCAGACGAGTGCCTCGGGGCCGCCCGGTTCAGGGATCGTGATCGCATACATGGCGGCGAGGCTACTCCGTCGCAGATGAAGGGCCACGAAGGACGCCGCACGGGGCCGGCCCGGTCATCCGCGGACGGACGCGAAGCCGGCCGCACGCAGGGGGCGGGACCGGTCGCATGCAGTGGGCCGGTTCTGCCGTACGCAGGGGGCGAAGTCGGCGGCACGCAGGGGCCGGTCCCGCCGAACGCAGGGGTCGGGCCGGTCAGTCGCGTGGGCGCGGCAGTCCGGTGGGCGTGCCGTCCGACGGCGACTCGTTCGAGGCACGCACGATGGTGATCAGTCGGTCCGTCAACTGCAAAGGGCTGGCCGCCGGATCGTCGTAACCCATCAGCCGATGCCCCCGCAACACGCTGACCACGAGGTCCTCGGTCTCCCGGACGCTCTTGCCCACCTCGGCCTTTATCACCGGCCGTTCGACGAGATCGAGTCCGCTGCCCTGCTGGATCAGGTCCTCCATCACCGTGCCCGCGCTGGGGCTGAGGACGGAAAGACCCAGCAGCCGGCCCGCCGCACTGGCACTGGTGATCACCGCGTCGGCACCGGACTGCCGGAGCAACGGGGCGTTCTCCTCCTCGCGCACCGCCGCGACGATCTTCGCGCCACGGTTGAGCTGCCGGGCCGTCAGCGCCACCAGCACCGCCGTGTCGTCGCGCTGGGTGGCGATGATGATCTGACGCGCCTTCTGGAGCTCGGCCCGCAACAGCACCTCGCTGCGCGTCGCGTCGCCGACCACCCCGACGAACCCTTCGGCGTTGGCGATCTCGATCACCTTGGTCGCCGGGTCGACGATGACGATCTGTTCCTTCTTCAGGCCGGTGGCACACAGGGTCTGGATGGCCGAACGGCCCTTCGTCCCGAAGCCGACGACAACGGTGTGATCACGCAAGTTGGTTCTCCAACGCTTCAGCCGAAAGTCCTCCCGGGTCCGCTCCGTGAGGACCTCAAGAGTGGTGCCGACCAGGATGATCAGGAAGAGCACCCGCAGTGGCGTCACGAGCACCACATTGGTGAGCCTGGCGCCGTCCCCGTACGGGGTGATGTCGCCGTAGCCGGTGGTGGAGAGGGTGACCGTCGCGTAGTACACCGCGTCCAGCAGATCGACCTTGTCGTCAGCCGCGTCGTGATAACCACCGCGATCCAGCCAGACGATCAAGACCGTTGCGGCAAGCACCAGCAGCGCCATCATCAGCCGCTTGGCGACCTGCCTCGCCGGTCCGTCGACAACCCTGCGCGGCAACAGCACCCGGGTGGGTACGGCATGCTCGTCAGCGCGCCTGGCCATCGCATCGTGGCCGGGAAGTTTCACGTGAAACACCCTTCCGTCCACGGCATCGCCGAGGCCCACGGTAGATCGAGGATCTCCACCTCGGTGCCGGACCGTACCCCGCCCGGCGGTACGACGGCCAGCCCGTCGGCGGCAGCGATCCCACGAAGCATCGCCGGACCGCTGTAGTGCAGCGGTACGACGTACTCGGCACCGCTCCCGGTTCCCGCGCCGCCGCTGTCATACCCGCCGCCCGACCGCCCGTCGGTGGCGCTGCCCGCTCGGTGCACGACGGGCACCAGGCGGGTGTCATGCGGGTGCCCCTGCACCTCGTCACGCATGACGACCCGGTACGGCGCCTCCGCCTCCCGTCCCGCCAGCCCGCGGAGGAGGGGCTCGGCGAGGGTGAGAAGCCCGGAGACGGCTGCCAGGGGATTGCCCGGCAACCCAACGAGATACGGACCGTCGTTCTTCTTGAGTTCCTCGCCCTTCCCGAGTTCCTCGTTCTTCTTGAGGCGGGCCAACAGCATCGGGTGGCCGGGGCGGACGGCGACCCCGTCGACCAGCAGCTCGGCCCCGATCTCGGCAAGGACCGGGTGGACGTGGTCGACGGGGCCCGCGGCCGTACCGCCGGTGGTGATGACCAGATCCGCGTCGGACATGGTGAGGGCGCACCGCAGGGCTGCCGCGTCGTCGCCGAGCCGCTGTGGGGCCGAGACCTCAGCACCCAGCGCACGCAGCCAGGGGCCGATCATCGGGCCGAGCGCGTCACGGATCAGCCCGTCGTGCGGCAGACCGGCGGTCAGTAGTTCGTCGCCGAGAACGAGCACGTCGACGCGAGGCCGGGGCACCAGGACGAGCGCGTCGTACCCAGCAGCGGCGGCCAGGCCGAGAACGGCGGGCGTCACCAGCGCTCCGGCGGGCATGAGCTGATCGCCGGCACGGCATTCCTGGCCACGGGGCCTGATGTCCTGTCCGGGGAGCACCTGATGTTTCGCGTGGAGCAGCCCCGTGGCCTCGTCCACGCGAGCGTGTTCCCTGCGGATCACAGCGTTGGCATCCGCCGGGATGCGGGCACCGGTGGCGATCCGTACGGCGTCCCCGTCGGGAAGCGCGGCGGGGGCGCTCCGTCCGGCGAGGATGCCCAGGTCCCGGTTCGATCCGGCATCGGCCTCGGCGGCCTTGCGGACGCTCCACGGCCCCGGGCCGGAGACGACCCAGCCGTCCATGGCCGAGGTGTCGAAGGGCGGCAGATCGGTGAGCGCGACGAGCGGCTCGGCGAGTACGTGTCCGAGCGCCTGGCCAAGGGGAAGCCGGCCGGCTCGGACCGCGCCGGCCCGGCCGGACTGCCCGGACCTCCCGAACCGGACGGCCAGCGCACGCGCCTCCCGCCAGGAGGTCGTGGGCCCGTGCCCGTGCCTCCGGCCGTGCCGGTTACGGTCCTGCCCGGGGGCAGCGTCGGTGCTCGGGTCCAGGGCCGGCGAACGGGGCGCTGCCTCGGCTTCGTCAGCGGAGTGGGGCGGCTCCGAAGAGCAACGCGACTGCACCGAGGAACGATGTTCGGGCTCGAGCTCGGGTTCGGGTTCCGTTTCCGTCGACCGTGGCATATACGCGACGCCGGGGCGATCCGCGACGCCGCGCGGATCCGCGGCATGATGCCGACCCGTTGGGTGAGGCTCACCTGACGACCGGCTACCGACCAGGGCGAGGGCCTGCTCGACGGCCCGTTCTTCCTCGGCCGCCCGCGCCGCAAGTCCGCTGCTCACCGCGGGCTCGCCGCCCGCCGACGGAACGCCCGCAGACGGAGACCGGTCGGACCCGCCGCTTCCGGTGGTCATTGCGTCCCGTTCTCGTCCGCCCAGCGAAGGGCGAGCGCGGCAGCCTTCCGCGCGGCCTCGGCCACCGCCGTGGCACCGTCGCCGTCGGCTTCGCTGCTCGCCATGGCCGCCGCGTACCCGACGAGGAAGGTCGTCAGCGGTGCGGCGGGCCGGGCGACGCCGTGGGCGGCGTCACGGGCGAGATCGAGCAGGACGTCGGTGTCGACGTCCAGTTCGATGCCCAGTTCGTTCTTGACTGCGGTGATCCATTCGTCCAGCACGGTCCCATGCTCTCTGATGCGGGCCCGCGCCGATGCGATGTCCTCCCAGGTGTCGCAGTCGAAGGAGGCGAGGGGATCGGCCTCCACCCGGGCAAGGTCGAGCTCAGGCGTCAGCAGACGCAGGGGGAGCCCGGACAGGCTGCCGTGCTCGGTGGCGAGCAGCGCGATTTCACGGCGCAGCGGCTCGGCACGGTAGACGGCGACGAGAGGCTGGTCGCGCCCCTCCCCATCAGTGCACACGGCTCCGTCCCGCTGCCCTTCTCCGGCAGCGGCCAGTAGCGCTGAGACCGTCCCCGCTCCGAGGAACGGCAGGTCGGCGGAGAGCACGAGAACCCGCTCCGCCGTGGTCCGCCGGACCCCCGCGTCGAGAGCGGCCAACGGACCTCCCCCCGAGGGCACTTCGCGCGTCCAGACCACCGGCCGCACGGTGGACCGGCGCCCACCCACCACCACCGTCGTCGACGCGTCGGCGCAGGCAGCGAGCACCCGGTCGAGCAGCGCACGGCCCCCGACCCGGAGCCCGGGCTTGTCGGCGCCGCCGAGCCGCTTGGCGGCCCCTCCGGCAAGAACGATGGCGTCATACGCGGTCATGCATCCGAGTATGCGTGCCGCAGGCTTCCGTCGATCCGCCCGGTCGGCGATCGAGCCGATCAGCCGGACCGAGCGAGGGGGAGGAAACGGAAGCCTGCGGCTGTTCTCGTCTACAACGTGCGCAGCAGCACCGCCGGTTGTTCCACGCAGTCGGCTATGTAGCGCAGGAAGCCGCCCGCCGTGCCGCCGTCGCAGACCCGGTGGTCAAAGGTCAGCGAGAGCTGGACCACCTGTCGTACGGCCAGCTCGCCCTGGTGCACCCAGGGCTTGGGCACTATCCGGCCGACGCCCAGCATCGCCGCCTCGGGGTGGTTGATGATCGGGGTCGATCCGTCGACTCCGAACACCCCGTAGTTGTTCAGCGTGAACGTGCCGCCGGTCAGCTCGGCCGGGGTCAGCCGCCCGGTCCGCGCCGCCTCGGTCAGCCGGGCGATCTCGGCCCCGATCGACTCGGCATTCCTGGCCTGCGCATCCCGCACCACGGGAACGACCAGGCCCCGCTCGGTCTGAGCCGCGAACCCGAGATGGACCTCCGGCAGGCGCACGATCTCCCGCGCTTCCAGGTCCACCATGGAATTGAGCTCGGGGAACCGGGCCAGCGCCGCGGTGCAGATCCGCGCCAGCAGCGCCAGCACCGACACCTTGGGCCCGGCAGCCGGACCGGCGGCGCTGTTCATCGCGGCTCGGGCCGCCATCAGCTCGGTGGCGTCGGCATCGACCCAGCACGTGGCGTCGGGGATCTCCCGCCGGCTGCGCGACAACTTGTCGGCGACCGCGCCCCGTACACCGCGCAACGGAACCCGCTGTGCGGCCGGGCCCGCCACCGCACCGGAAACCGGCTCCGCTCCCATCTCCGGCGTCGGCACCGAGGCCGGCCGGGGAGCCGCCCTCCCCTCCGCCAGCGCCGTGATCGCGGATTCGACGTCGGCCCGCAGGATCAGCCCGTCCGGACCGGATCCCACCAGCTGCCGCAGGTCAAGATCATTCTGTCGCGCCAGCTTCCGCACCAGCGGGGAGACCACCGCCACCGGACCCGGTGCCGGACCCGGCCCGGGATCGGGAGCCGGCGCCGGAGCCACAGGCACCCGCGCCGGAACAGCCGCAGCCGGAACAGCCGCAGCCACGGCAGCGGGACGGACCCGACGACGGCGCGCCACCGGTGCACCCGTCCCGTACCCGACCAGCACATTGCCGGACGACTCCACCGCGGCCCCGGAACCATCCCCCGAGCCCGAACCGGAACCGGCCCCGGAACCATCCCCCGAGCCCGAGCCGGAACCGGACCCCGCTCTCCCCTCATCCGCCCCCACCGAGACCGCCACCGTCAACAGAGGCGCCCCGACCGGCAGTTCCGAGCCCTCCTCGCCGAACCGCGCGGTCACCACGCCCCCGTACGGGCACGGCACCTCCACCATCGCCTTGGCCGTCTCGACCTCGACGACAGGCTGGTCGATGGCCACGACATCGCCGACCTCCACCAGCCAGCGCACGATTTCCGCCTCGGTGAGCCCCTCGCCGAGGTCCGGCAGCTTGAATTCGAGTACCTGGGGCATCAGCTCTCCGCCTCCCACTGCAAGCGGGCGACCGCGTCCAGCACCCGGTCCACGCCCGGGAGATGGTGCTTCTCCTGCATCGGCGGCGGATACGGAATGTCGAACCCGGCGACCCGCAGCACCGGCGCCTCCAGGTGGTGGAAGCAGCGCTCGGTCACCCGAGCCGCGATCTCACCGCCCGGACCGCCGAATCCGGAGGACTCGTGGACAACGACCGCACGCCCCGTACGCCGCACCGAAGCGGCGACGGTCTCATCGTCGAACGGCACCAGCGAGCGCAGGTCCACGACCTCCAGGTCCCAGCCCTCCTCGACGGCCGCTTCCGCCGCCTCCAGGCAGACGGGCAGCGACGGCCCGTACGTGATCAGCGTCGCGCTGCGGCCCGGCCGACGGACCACGGCCCGGCCGATCGGCTCCACCGCCACCGGCGCCTCCGGCGACCAGTCCGCCTTCGACCAGTAGAGCCGCTTCGGCTCCAGGAACACCACCGGATCGTCCGAGGCGATCGAAGCCCTCAGCAGCCCGTACGCGTCCTCGACCGTGGCGGGCGTGACGACCTGGAGGCCGGGCGTCGCCATGTAGTACGCCTCCGAGGAGTCGCTGTGGTGCTCGACCCCCCCGATCCCGCCGCCGTACGGCACCCGGACCGTTATCGGCAGCGGCATGGCGCCGGCCGTCCGGTTCCGCATCTTCGCGACATGGCTGATGAGCTGCTCGAACGCCGGATAGGCGAAGGCGTCGAACTGCATCTCCACCACGGGCCGCAGCCCGTACATCGCCATGCCCACGGCCGCCCCGAGGATGCCCGCCTCGGCCAGCGGGGTGTCCGTGCAACGGTCGTCGCCGAACTCCTTCGCCAGACCGTCGGTGATCCGGAAGACCCCGCCGAGCGTGCCGACGTCCTCACCGAGTACGTGCACGGCCGGGTCCTGCGCCATCGCGTCGCGCAGTGCCCGCCCGAGTGCCTGCGCCATCGTGGCGGGCTTGGCCTTCGCCGTCCGCTCTCCGGCCGTCGCCGCTGCGGTGGTCATCGCCCTTCCTCCATGTCGTCCTGGTCGTGCTCGGCGTCCAGCTCGACGCGCAGCCGGGCCGCCTGCTCCCGCAGTTGTGCGGTCTGTTCCGCGTAGACATGGGCGAACAGATCCATCGGGTCCAGCACCGGATCGGCGTTCATCCGCTCGCGCAGAGCGGCCGCCATTCGCTCCGCGGCCGCGCGCGCCTCCTCGATCCCCTCGTCACCGAGCAGCCCCCGCCCGGTCAGCTCCCGCTCCAGAATCTGGATCGGGTCATGCGCACGCCAGGCCTCCACCTCGCTGTCGACGCGGTAGCGGGTGGCGTCGTCGGCGTTCGTATGGGCGTCCATTCGGTACGTCACCGCCTCGACGAGCGTCGGCCCGCCGCCGCTCCGGGCCCGCGCCACCGCCTCACCGAGGACCTGGTGCACCGCGGCCGCGTCGTTCCCGTCCACCAGCCGGCCCGGCATCCCGTATCCCACGGCCTTGTGCGCCAGGGACGGGGCGGCTGTCTGCTTCGCCAGCGGTACGGAAATCGCGAAGCCGTTGTTCTGCACGAGAAAGACGACCGGGGCCCGCCAGACGGCCGCGAAATTCAGTGCCTCGTGGAAATCGCCCTCACTGGTCCCGCCGTCGCCGACCATGGCGAGCGCCACCACGTCGTCGCCCTTGAGGCGCGCCGCGTGAGCCAACCCGACCGCGTGCGGCAGCTGGGTGGCGAGGGGGGTGCAGAGCGGTGCGATGCGGTGCTCACGCGGGTCGTATCCGGTGTGCCGGTCGCCGCGCAGAAGTGTCAAGGCCTCGACCGGGTCCAGGCCGCGGGCCACTGCCGCAAGGGTGTCCCGGTAGCTGGGAAACAGCCAGTCCCGCTCCTCCAGCACCAGCGCGGCCGCTATCTCGCAGGCCTCCTGCCCCGTGCTCGACGGGTAGACGGCGAGCCGGCCCTGCTTGGTGAGGGCGGTGGCCTGCGCGTTGTACCTCCGGCCTCGGACCAGCTCCGCGTAGAGCCGCAGCAGCAGCTCGGGATCGGCATCGGCCACGGCATCCGTACCGAGCACGCGATACGGCTCGGGGTCCGGGAGCAGCGGCGCGGGATCGGTGAGCGGCTTCCAGGCCGGGGGCGGCGTGGGCCGGTAAGCAGCCGCGCCGGGCAGCTCTTGGACCGTCATGACAAGCACCTCCTGGCATCGAGGGTTTTCGAGCGGCGTCTGTCGGCATCAGGGGATCGTCCGATGCCGAGGGGTGTCGAAATGCATCGAAATGTCGAGCGCTGTCCGAGGCACGGATGTGGGGCGCCTCACCTACCGATTGTTCGGTCGCGAGCGCATTTTGGCTACAGGCACCTTCAGCCTGTGGACAAACGGTTCTCCACAGCCTGGGATAGAGACAGGTCGTCCAGGACGGAGAGGCGGGGGCACATGTCAGCTGAACAAATGGCCGACGGGGGCGAGGACGTCGGCCAGGTTCCGCCTGCGCGGCCGCTCGATGCCATCGACCGCGGCATCCTGCGACTGCTCCAGACGGACGGCCGTGCCTCGATACGGTCGGTGGCCGATCGCGTCCACGTGTCCCGGGCCAACGCCTACGCACGCATCAGCCGGCTCATCGACGACGGCGTGATCCGGGGCTTCACCGCGCGCGTGGACCACGAGCGGGCGGGGCAGGGCGCCTCCGCATACATCACGCTCAAGATCGTCCAGAATTCCTGGCGCACGGTGCGCGAGGAGCTACAGGCACTGCCGGGGGCGACTCATATCGCGCTGGTCAGCGGCGACTTCGACGTCCTGCTCCTGGTCCACACCCAGGACAACAGGTCATTGCGCGAACTGGTCCTGACAAAGATCCAGGCCATCCCGGAGGTGCTCTCCACCCGCACACTCCTGGTGTTCGAGGAGACGGACCTGACCCCGGGCACGGACAGACCCCCCGAGCTCACCTGACCGAGGCCTGCCGGAACCCCCGCGATCGTCGACGGATCAACGATTCAACCGCTCAACACCTCAGCGGCCCGACGAATCGACACCCAAACGCCTCAGCGGCTCGACAACTCAACGGCCCAACCGCTCAACGGCTGGACCGCATCCCCTCGAAGGCCACACGGACGAGCGTGTCCGCCAGCCGCTCCCCGTCGGCCCCTCCGTCGGGCAGCGGCCGGTACCACTCCACCAGGGAGTTGACCATTCCGAAGAGCAGCCGGGTCACCAGTCGTATGTCCACGTCCGAGCGGAGGTCGCCGTCCGCGACCGCGGCCTTGAGCAGATCAGTCACCCGCTGGTCGAACTCGCGCCGCCGCTCCATGGCCCAGCGCTCCGTCTTCGTGTTGCCCCGCACCCGCAGCAGCAGCGTGACGTAGGGCAGTTCGGCTATCAGCACATCGACGGTGCGACGGGTGACGTACTCGACCCGCTCGATCGCCCGCCCCTGCGTCGCTCCCGGCTCGTCGAGAATTCCGAAGAGCCCGTCCAGCGCACGGCTGACCGCGCGGCGCAGGAGCTCCTCCTTGCCCGCGACGTGGTGGTAGATGGAGGACTTGGAGATGCCCGCCGCCTTGGAGAGGTGCTCCATGGACGTGCCGTCGTAGCCGCGCTCGTTGAAGACACGGACGGCAACGGTGAGCAGAGTCTCCGGGGTGTAGGTGTCCCGCTTGGCCGTGGTCATGTCCGCGATCCTCCCCTACGAGTTGTCCACAGGTTTGGCGGGCCCCCTTGTCCCGACCGATCGTTCGGTTACTCTAACTCTGTCCGCCCTTCCCTGCCCAGCTCGATGAGGAGTTGGTCCGTCATGGCCGCCGAGCTCTCCCCGCACCTGCTCTCCGAGAAGCACCGCCCCACGCTCGACCAGGCCCTCGACGCGATTCGTACGCGCGCCTACTGGTCCCCGCACCCCGAGCATCCGAAGGCATACGGCGAGGGCGGCGCCCCCGGCAGCCTGAGCGCCGCCGAGGGCAAGGCCGCTTTCGACGCCGTGCTGAACACCCGGCTCGACCTCGGCCAGCCCGGCACCGACGGCTGGACAGGCGGAGAGATCTCTCCGTACGGGCCGGAGCTCGGCGTCGAATACCCGCACGCCGACCTGGACGTCCTGCTTCCGGCGATGCGTGCGGCCATGCCCGCCTGGCGTGCGGCCGGTCCCGAGACCAGGGCCCTGGTCTGTCTGGAGATCCTCGCCCGGATCAGCGCCAGGACCCACGAATTCGCCCACGCCGTGATGCACACCAGCGGCCAGGCCTTCATGATGGCGTTCCAGGCCGGTGGCCCGCACGCCCAGGACCGCGGCCTGGAAGCTGTGGCGTACGCGTACGAGGAGCAGATCCGCACCCCCGCGAGCGCCGACTGGTCCAAGCCGCAGGGCAAGCGCGACCCGCTCCGGTTGCAGAAGTCGTTCACCGCGGCACCGCGCGGCATCTCGCTCCTGATCGGCTGCAACACCTTCCCCACGTGGAACGGCTATCCCGGCCTCTTCGCCTCCCTGGCCACCGGCAATCCCGTCCTGGTCAAGCCGCACCCCCGTGCCGTGCTGCCGCTCGCGCTCACGGTGCAGCTGGCCCGCGAGGTGCTCGCCGAGTCGGGCTTCGATCCCGACCTGGTCGCACTGGCCGCCGAACGGCCGGGCGAAGGCATCGCGAAGACCCTGGCCCTCCGCCCCGAGATCAAGATCATCGACTACACCGGGTCGACCGCCTTCGGCGACTGGCTGGAGACCAACGCCCGCCAGGCCCAGGTGTACACGGAGAAGGCCGGGGTCAACACGATCGTCCTCGACTCCACCGACGACTACCGCGGCATGCTGTCCAACCTGGCGTTCTCCCTCTCCCTCTACAGCGGCCAGATGTGCACGACCCCGCAGAACCTGCTGATCCCCCGGGACGGCATCACCACCGACGCCGGCGACAAGACGTACGACGACGTGGTCGCCGACATCGCCGCCGCGGTCACCGGCCTGCTGGGCGACGACGCCCGGGCGAACGCCCTGCTCGGTGCCCTGGTCAACCCCGATGTGAAGGCCCGACTGGAGGCAGCCGCAGATCTCGGCGAAGTCGCCCTGCCCTCCCGAGAGGTGGCCAACCCGGAGTTCCCCGACGCCGTGGTTCGCACCCCCGTCGTCGTCAAGCTGGACGCCACCAAGCCGGACGACGAGCAGCACTACCTGTCGGAGTGCTTCGGCCCGGTCGCCTTCGCGGTAGCGGTCGACTCGCCGGCCGACGCCGTGGAGCTGCTCCGCCGCACGGTCCGTGACAAGGGCGCGATGACGGTCGGCGCGTACACCACCTCACCGGAGGTGGAACGCGCGGTGGAAGACGTCTGCCTGGACGAGTCGGCCCAGCTGTCGCTGAACCTGACCGGCGGGGTGTACGTCAACCAGACCGCGGCCTTCTCCGACTTCCACGGCTCGGGCGGCAACCCGGCAGCGAACGCGGCGCTGTGCGACGGAGCCTTCGTCTCCAACCGCTTCCGCATGGTGGAGGTCCGCCGCCAGGCATGATCGCAACCTCCGTCGCCCCTGCCCCCTATCAGCCCCTCCGGCACCCGGGGAGCAGGGGCCCGGGGCCGGACCGACCGTGATCCGCCGGACCGGCCCCAGGCCCACGGGTCCTATCCGTGTTCTCCCGTCTCCGGGATCTCCGCGTAGCGCTGCACCCAGGCATGCATGGCAATGGCGGCCGCGGCCCCCGCGTTGATCGACCGCGTCGACCCGAACTGCGCGATGGAGCACACCATCGTGGCGTGCTTACGGGCCTCCTCGGTGAGCCCGGGCCCTTCCTGCCCGAAGAGCAGTACGCAGCGCCGGGGCAACTCGGTCCGCTCCAGCGGCACCGCCCCCGGCAGATTGTCGATCCCGATGATCGGCAGGCCCTCGGCCTGCGCCCACGCGGTCAGCGACTCCGTGTCGGGGTGGTGCCGCACATGCTGGTACCGGTCGGTGACCATCGCACCGCGCCGGTTCCAGCGCCGCCGCCCCACGATATGGATCTCCTTGGCGAGAAAGGCGTTCGCGGTACGCACCACGGAACCGATATTGAAGTCGTGGCCCCAGTTCTCGACCGCGACGTGGAAGTCGTGCCGCCGCAGATCCAGATCGGCGACGATCGCCTCCCGGGTCCAGTACCGGTATCCGTCGCCCACATTGCGCCGGTCGCCGTGGGCGAGCAGCTCCGGGTCGTACCGCTCGTCCACGGGCCAGGGCAGCGGGTGCGGCCCGACGCCGATCTCCGTCCCGAACCCGTCGTCGTACTGCATCGGTTCCGCGGACGCACCGGGCTCCGCCGACGTCGCGGACACGACGGACGCATCGGGCCCGGCGGTCTCCTCGGTCGACGATTCCCCGCCGCTGCTGCCTGCGCTGCCCGTACTGCCGCTCTCACTACTCACCCGACGAGCGTATGGCCCCCGTCGCCGCTGTGCTGCGGGGCCTCCTCGTCGTCGTCGCCACGCCGCTGACCGGGAATCTCGGTACTGACCGGGAACAGCCGCTCGCGGGCCAGCGTCCCCCGGCCGCCGAGCCAGACCAGGAAGACGGTCGGCAGGAAGACGGAGTCGGCGGCGATCATCGCCATGGAGAAGAAGGGCAGCCCGAGCAGCAGGGCGATGCCGGCGTGCTCAAGCATCATGGCGACGAGCAGTACGTTCTTGACCCGCCGGTTGAAGAGGGTGAAGGGAAACGCGACCTGGACGATGACCGTGCCGTAGGTGAGCACCATCACCATCACGGAATTGGCGGCGAGGATGTCCGACAGTCCGGGCCAGGGCGTGAAGTAGTCGAGCTTGAGCGGGTAGTACAGCGCCGTGCCGTCCTGCCACCGCGAGCCCTGGATCTTGTACCACCCCGCGGTGGCGTAGATCAGACAGACCTCGGCCATGATCACGACGAGGGTCGCATTATGGGCGAGATTGGCGACTACATCGAGCAGCGTGCGCGACTGGCTCTGCGGTGCGTAACGGTTCACGGCCCACCAGGCGCCTTCGCCGACCCACAGGAACCAGAGCAGAGTCGGCAGCCACCAGGTACCGCCGAGCCCGTCCGTCACACTGGCCACGATCAGCACGAGGCCGAGCACCGCCCAGAGCACCGGGCCGGCCAGATTGCCGAGCACCGGGCTCCGCGCCCCATCCGCTTCCGCGCGCGCCTGCCGCGCCGCCCGCCGGGCGTCCAGCGACCAGACCTGCCCGCAGCGCGTGAGCACCAGATAGATCGCCATGAGGTGGATGACGTTGTCGCCGCCGTCGCCCATGAAGATGCTGCGGTTCTGCAGTGAGAGCACCCCGGCCATGAAGAGGACCGACGTGGCCCGGGTGTGCCAGCCGACCATCAGCAGCGCCGCGGATATCAGCGCGACCGCGTACACGACCTCGAACCAGACGGTGCTGTCCGACCACATGAGCGCGGTGAACGACTGGTTGCCGGATATGAGCTGCTGCGCCATGTCCCAGCGCCACGGGGCGTCGGGGCCGTACATCTCGTGGCGGTGCGGCAGCTCGCGCAGCAGGAAGAACAGATAGGTGGCCGAGAAGCCGATCCGGATGACGGCACTCTGATACCGGCCGAGGGCCGTGGAGGTGACGTGCTGGATACCGCGGGCGAGCTTGTTGTCAGCCTTGCGGTCGAGAATGGCCGTACTCACTTGTCCGCCCCCTCGGTGCCCTTGGGAAGGTCCGCGGGAGTTACCGTCCACCACGGCAGCACCCGGTAGGACGGCCGCGTGCTGATCTTCTCCTCGCTCCACGCGGGCGCCGCGACGGACCGCACCTCGGAACGGACCTGTATGCGCTCGACGGTGCCGCCGTAGTCGTGTTCACCGAGGCGCAGCATCACGATGCGGCGGATGTAGCGCTCGGAGAGCTCGCCTCGAAGGCCGTTGGCGCGGTTCTGGTTGTCGTGGGAACTGAGGTAGAAGTCCCAGCCGCGGCGGAGTTCGTTCTGCTGGACGTGACTGGGGAGGAGATTGCCGCGTATCGCCTTGCCGTCCTCGCCGGAAAGGCTCATCCAGGGTGTGGTGCGGCGCCCATCGGGGCCGGCTATCTCCGCTCGTACGTGAACGGCGATGTTCTGCTGTAGCGGATTCGGGGCGAAGAGCTTCCAGTTCTGCTCGAACTCGGGATAGACCCACTCGTCGACCGCTTCGCCGTGCTGCTTGGTCAGGGTGTTGGAGGGCGCGACGTGCAGAAACACCATGACCAGATGTCCACAGGCGACCAGGCCGATGACCGACAGTGCTATCGCGGCAACGATCTGGTAGGGAAGAGACAGTGCGGCCATCCCCTCACGAGGAGCTGCCTCCAGGGCCTGACCAGCATCGGAAGGCTCGTCCGCCCGCTGGTCCGGCTCCGGCTCGGCCCTCCGGTTCCCGCCCTCGGCGGTCCCGTTCCCGCTCTCGGAGCCCCTGTCGTCGTACGAATCCATCCCGCCCCGATCCCCGTCGATCCCCGGTCAGTTATCCACAGGGTTGACACCCTACGGGCCACCGACTCACCATTGAAGACATTGAACCGAACGATCGGTCGGTAGGGAGTCCGGGATGGCGGCAGTGACTGCGGACCAGACAGCGCAGGCGGGAGCGGACAGGCCCGAAGGGGCGGACGAGGCCCTGGAGGCGGCATTCGACGCCGCAGTGGCTGCGGACGAGCGCATCGAGCCACGCGACTGGATGCCCGATGCGTACCGCGCCTCGCTGGTCAGGCAAATGGCCCAGCATGCCCACTCCGAAATCATCGGCATGCAGCCGGAGGCCAATTGGATCTCGCGCGCGCCCTCGCTGCGCCGCAAGGCGATCCTCATGGCCAAGGTGCAGGACGAGGCGGGCCACGGCCTCTATCTGTACAGCGCGGCGGAGACCCTCGGCACCGGCCGCGAGGAGCTGCTCGACAAGCTCCACGCGGGCCGCCAGAGGTATTCATCGATCTTCAACTACCCGACGCTGACCTGGGCGGACGTCGGCGCGATCGGCTGGCTCGTGGACG
This sequence comes from Streptomyces sp. NPDC102437, assembly GCF_044765565.1. NCBI lineage: Bacteria > Bacillati > Actinomycetota > Actinomycetes > Kitasatosporales > Streptomycetaceae > Streptomyces > Streptomyces sp. NPDC102437. The sequence goes on from NZ_JBIWKI010000005.1 coordinate 201,101, forward strand.
GCGCCGCGATCACCAACCAGGTGCCGCTGTGCCGCTGCTCCTACGGCCCGTACGCCCGGGCGATGGTCCGGATCTGCAAGGAGGAGTCCTTCCATCAGCGCCAGGGGTACGAGCTGCTGCTCACCCTCAGCAGGGGCACCCCGGCGCAGCACGAGATGGCGCAGGACGCGGTGAACCGCTGGTGGTGGCCGTCCCTGATGATGTTCGGCCCGCCGGACGACGCCTCGGCCCACTCGGCGCAGTCGATGACCTGGAAGATCAAGCGCCACTCCAACGACGAGCTGCGGCAGCGCTTCGTGGATATCTGCGTCCCGCAGGCCGAGGCACTGGGGCTCACCCTCCCGGACCCGGACCTCCGGTGGAACGAGGAGCGCGGACAGCACGACTTCGGGGCAATCGACTGGAAGGAGTTCCAGGAGGTCCTCAAGGGCAACGGCCCGTGCAACGAGCAGCGCCTCACCCAGCGCCGCCGGGCGCACGAGGAGGGCGCCTGGGTCCGGGACGCGGCGGTTGCCTACGCCGAGAAGCACACATCGACGCACACAGCAGCAAGGAACGGGGAGGCGACAGCATGAGCAGCTCGACCGAATGGCCACTGTGGGAGGTGTTCGTGCGCTCCCGCCGCGGCCTTTCCCACACCCACGCGGGCAGCCTGCACGCCCCGGACGCTGAGATGGCTCTGCGCAACGCGCGCGATCTGTACACCCGCCGTTCCGAGGGCGTCTCGATCTGGGTGGTCCCGTCCGCACAGGTCACGGCCTCGTCCCCGGACGAGAAGGACTCCTTCTTCGAGCCGGCCGCCGACAAGCCGTACCGGCATCCGACGTTCTACGAGATCCCGGAAGGGGTGAAGCACCTGTGACCGCGGCCCTCGCCCTGGGCGACGACGCGCTGGTGCTCTCGCACCGGCTGGGGGAGTGGGCGGGCCATGCGCCCGTGCTGGAAGAAGAAGTGGCCCTGGCCAACATCGCCCTGGACCTGCTGGGCCAGGCCCGGGTGCTCCTCACCATGGCAGGCGACGAGGACGAGCTGGCGTACCTGCGCGAGGAGCGCGCCTTCCGCAACGTCCAGCTGGTCGAACAGCCGAACGGCGACTTCGCCCACACCATCGCCCGCCAGCTCTACTTCTCCACCTATCAGCGACTGCTGTACGAGCAGCTCGCCTCGGGCGGCAGCGCGTTCGCCGGTCTGGCGGCGAAGGCCGTCAAGGAGGTCGCGTACCACCAGGACCACACGGAGCACTGGACGCTGCGGCTCGGCGACGGCACGGACGCGAGCCATGACCGGATGCAGCGCGCGGTGGACGCCCTCTGGCGGTTCACCGGCGAGTTGTTCGAACCCGTCGAGGGCGTGGAGATCGACTGGCAGTCGCTGCGCAGCGGCTGGCTGGAGTCCGTCTCCGCGGTGCTGGACCGGGCCACTCTGACGCTGCCGGCCGGTACGCAGACCGGGGCGTGGACGGCGGGCGCGGGGCGCCAGGGCATCCACACGGAACCCTTCGGCCGCATGATCGCCGAGATGCAGCACCTGCATCGCAGCCACCCGGGGGCGTCATGGTGACCGAGATGCTCCTGGAGGAGGAGCTGCTCCGCCTCGCGGGCTCCGTGCCCGACCCCGAGCTACCCGTGCTCACCCTGGACGAGCTGGGTGTGCTCCGGGGCGTGGACGTCCTCGCCCCCGGCAAGGTCACCGTGCGTCTCACCCCGACCTACACGGGCTGCCCCGCGATCGAGGCCATGTCCTCGGACATCGAGCGGGTTCTGCACGACCACGGCATACCGGAGGTCTCCGTGGTCACCGTGCTCTCCCCGGCCTGGTCCACGGACGACATCAGCGCGGAAGGGCGGCGCAAGCTGGCGGAGTTCGGCATAGCGCCCCCGCGCCCGCACGATGTCACGGCCCCCGCCGGCGGCCCGGTTCCACTCACGCTCTCGGTGCGCTGCCCGCACTGCGGCTCGACCGATACGGAGCTGCTGAGCCGGTTCTCCTCGACCGCCTGCAAGGCGCTGCGCCGCTGCGTGACGTGCCGCGAACCGTTCGACCACTTCAAGGAGTTGTAGATGTTCCATCCGCTCCGGGTCCGCGCCATCGAACGGCTCACGGACGATTCGGTGGCCGTCACCCTCGCCGTGCCGCCCGAGTTGCGCGAGACCTTCCGCCACAAGCCCGGCCAGCATCTCAACGTGCGGTACACGGTCGACGGCGAGGAGATCCGCCGCTCGTACTCGATCTGCTCCCCGGCCGTCGAGGAGCCGCACGACCCGGCGCTGCGGGTGGGCATCCGGCTCGTCGACGGCGGAGCGTTCTCCACGTACGCGCTGAAGGAACTCGCCGTCGGTGACGTGGTCGAGGCGATGTCCCCGATGGGCCGCTTCGTGCTGGCGCCCCGCGCCGGGCACTTCGCGGCGATCGTCGGGGGCAGCGGAATCACCCCGGTGCTGTCGATCGCGACCACGCTCCTGGCGCGGGAACCCGACGCCCATTTCTGCCTGATCCGCAGTGACCGGACAGCGCTCTCGACGATGTTTCTGGACGAGGTCGCCGACCTCAAGGACCGCTACCCGGACCGGTTCCAGCTGGTCACGGTGCTCTCCCGGGAGGAGCAGCAGGCCGGCCTTCCTTCCGGGCGGCTGGACCAGGACCGTCTCACCGAGCTGCTGCCCGCGCTGCTTCCGATGGCCGAGGTGGATGGCTGGTACCTCTGCGGGCCGTTCGGGCTGGTCCTGGCCGCGGACCGGGCGTTGCGCGGCCTGGGCGTCGACCGGACCCGCATCCACCAGGAGATCTTCCATGTGGACGAGGGCCCGAGCGCATCCGCCCGCCCCCGGATCGAATCCCCCGCTCACAGCCGTCTCACCGCCACCCTGGACGGCCGCTCCGGCACCTGGCCCGTGGAGGAGGGCGAGTCGCTGCTGGAAACGGTGCTGCGCAGCCGTGCCGACGCACCGTACGCCTGCAAGGGCGGGGTGTGCGGGACCTGCCGGGCGTTCCTGGTCTCGGGCGAGGTGCGGATGGACCGCAACTTCGCGCTGGAGCCCGAGGAAACGGGCGCGGGCTATGTGCTGGCTTGCCAGTCGCATCCGGTCACACCGGAGGTGGAGCTCGACTTCGACCGCTGAGCGACCCCGTCGCCGCTCCTCCTCTGTTCCCTTCTCGTAGAACCTGTTCTATCTTGACGGCTCGTCAGATTCGGGCGGTCATCGGTCAACGGGAGGCCAGGACAGTGGACTTCACCTTCACCGAGGAACAGCAGGCAGCCGCGGAGGCAGCGCGAGCAGTCTTCTCGGGAGTCGCACCGGACGGGGTTCCCAGCCCCGCTCTCGTGCCGGGCGCGGTGGCCGAGGACATCGACCGCCCGCTGTGGGCCGGGCTGGCGACGAGCGACCTGCTGAGCCTGACTCTTCTGCCGGAGCACGGCGGGGCCGGACTCGATCTCGTCGCGCTCTGCCTGGTGTTGCGCGAGTCCGCCAAGGTGCTCGCGAGAGTGCCACTGCTGGAGACCTGCGCGGTCGCGATGGCGCTCCAGCGGTATGGGGACCCGGGGCTGGCCGGCGAGTTGCTGCCTCGGGTAGGCCGCGGCGAACTGGTCCTCACCGCCGGGTACAACGGCCGCTCCGGCCACGATCCGGCCGAACTCGCCGTCAAGGCCCGCCGGAAGGCGACATCCGGCCGGGTGCTCGACGGGATGCAGTCGGCGGTGCCGTGGGCGCAGGCAGCGGACTGGATCGCGATTCCGGCCCGCACGGACGAGGGCCGGCCCGTCGTCGCCCTGGTCCAGCCCGCCCAGGACGGTGTCACTCTGGCCGAGCAGGTCTCCACCAGCGGTGAACGGTTCGCCGAGGTCCGGCTGGAGTCGGTACAAATCGACGACCGCGCGCTGATCGACGGCGCCGGGGCCTGGGAGTGGCTGCGCGCCCTCCTCACCACCGGAACGTGCGCGCTGGCACTGGGCCTGGGTGAGGCCGTGCTCGCCATGACGAGCCAATACACCGGCAAGCGCGAGCAGTTCGGCTTCCCGGTGGCGACGTTCCAGTCCGTCGCCGTACAGGCCGCGGACCGGTACATCGACCTGCGGGCCATGGAAGTGACGCTCTGGCAGGCGGCCTGGCGGATCTCCACCGGGGCCGACGGGGCGCTTCCTGCCGAGGGCGACATCGCCGTGGCGAAGATCTGGGCGTCGGACGGCGTACGCCGCGTCGTGCAGACGGCACAGCATCTGCACGGCGGCTTCGGGGCGGACACGGACTACCCGCTGCACCGCTTTCATGCCTGGGCCAAGCAGATCGAGCTGTCCCTCGGCCCGGCGGCGGCACACGAGGAGGCGCTGGGCAGCCTGCTGGCCGCGCACCTCCTCGGCTGACACCGGCCGAACGATGATCAGACCGGCCAACAGCCGGCTGACAGCCGACCGACTACAGAGCCGCCCCAGACAGGGGAACCGTTCCGCCTGGGGTTCCCCGGCCAAGAACGGCTCTCCGGCCCGGGGCGTTTCGCCAGTCCGGAACGTCCCTCCGATCAGAGCACGAAGGCCGGGGTGCCGCTGTCCGTGACCATCGGGCGTCCGGCGCCGTCCCAGGCGAGCATCCCGCCGTCGATGTTCACGGCGTCGATGCCCTGCTGCACCAGGTACTGGGTGACCTGGGCCGACCGGCCACCGACTCGGCACATGACGTGCACGCGTCGGCCGTCCTCGGCGGCCTCGGTCAGCTCCCCGAAGCGGGCCACGAAGTCACTCATCGGAATGTGCAAGGCGCCCTCGACGTGCCCGGCCGCCCACTCGTTGTCCTCCCGGACGTCCAGCACGAAGCCGTCCGACGGAACCGCCGCGACGTCCACCGAGGGCAGCGGGGCGAAATTCATGGGTCATGCCTTCTCTCGTACGTACGCGCCAGAGTCACCTGGAACGCTACTGCACCAAGCCCGCCAGCTCAGCCTCGCGCTGCGCGACGTCGCCCAGCAACTGCTCGGCGATCTCGTCGAGCAGCCGGTCCGGATCGTCCGGCGCCATCCGCAGCATGGCCCCGATCGCGCCCTCCTCCAGTTCCTGGGCGAGCACCGTCAAGAGCTCCTTGCGCTGAGTCAGCCAGTTCAGCCGGGCGTAGAGCTCCTCGCTCTCGCTGAGCTCCGCCTCCGGGGCCACCGGACCTGCCGCCCATTCCTGCGCCAGCTCCATCAGCAGCGCCTCGTCCCCCCGCCCGTATGCGGCGTTCACACGGGCGATGAACTCGTCCCGGCGGGCCCGCTCCGTCTCGTCCTGCGCCAGGTCCGGGTGGGCCTGGCGTGCCAGGTCGCGGTAGAGCTTGCGCGCCTCCTCGGTCGGCCGGACCCGCTTGGGCGGCCGAACCGGCTGCTCGGTCAGCATCGCCGCGGCCTCGGGGGACAGCCCGTCGGAGTCGATCCAGTCGTGGAACAGCTCGTCGACGCCAGGCATCGGCATGACGATCGACCGGGCCTCCTGCGCCTTGCGGATGTCCTCCGGATCGCCCGTCCTGGCGGCCCGGGCCTCCGCGATCTGCGCATCGAGCTCGTCGAGGCGGGCGTACATGGGCCCGAGCTTCTGGTGATGCAGCCGGGAGAAGTTCTCGACCTCGACCCGGAAGGTCTCCACCGCGATCTCGAACTCGATCAGCGCCTGCTCAGCCACCCGGACCGCCCTCGCGAGCCGGGCCTCGGGCCGCTCGTCCCCGGCACGACCACTCGCACCGCCACCGTCGGCACCGGCGCTTCCCGCAGCAGCGCCGGAACCGTCGTCGGCACCGGTCTCCGGACCGGCATCGGCCGACCGGCCGACCGGCTCAAGCGGCTCGCCCTGGCGGTGCTGCTCAAGCGGCTCGTTCCGGGCATGCTGCTCGCGCCACCGGTCGTCGTCCTGCCGGTCGTTGTCCTGCCGGTCATCGTCGTTCCGGGTGGTCGGCACCCCGGCGGCTTCGTGGGTCACCCGTCCAGCGTATGGCCACCGCTCACGTCCCGAGGACGCGCGGTCGGCCCGATGCCCCTCAGACGCCCAGTTCGGCGGCTATTCGCCCCGACCCGACGGCCCGCACCAACTCCGCGTGGTCCGCCTCCGTACGGTCCGCGTAGGTCACCGCGAACGCCGCCACCGCCTCGTCCAGTTCCTCGTTCTTGCCGCAGTAGCCCGCGATCAGCCGCGGATCCGCGCTGTGCGCATGGGCCCGTGCCAACAGCGCACCGGTCATCCGGCCGTAGTCGTCGACCTGATCGGCCGCCAGCGCCGCCGGATCCACGCTGCCCTTACGGTTCCTGAACTGCCGCACCTGGAACGCACGCCCGTCCACCGTCGCCCAGCCCAGCAGGATGTCGCTGACGACCTGCATCCGCTTCTGTCCGAGCACCACCCTGCGCCCCTCGTGCGCCACCTCCGGCACATCGAAGCCGACCGCCGGCAAGTACGGCGCCAGCACGGAGGGCCGCGCCTCCTTCACCTGGAGCACCAGGGGCTCGCCGCGGTGATCGAGCAGAAGCACCACGTACGACCGGGTGCCGACGCTCCCGGTGCCGACCACCCGGAACGCCACGTCGTGGATCGCGTACCGCGCCAGAAGCGGAACCCGGTCCTCCGAGAGCGTGCCCAGATAGTCACCGAGCCCCGCAGCGACCGCCGCGGCCTCCTCGTCCGGCACCCGCCGCAGCACCGGCGGCGCATCGACGAAGCGGCGTCCGCCGTCCCCGGAATCCTCGGTGGACTTGGCCGCGAAGCGGGCGCTGGTGTTGTTACGGGCCTTCTCCGAGACCCGCTCCAGGGTTCCGAGAAGATCCCGCGCGTCCGTGTGCGAGACCAACTCCTCGTCCGCGATGGCGTTCCAGGCGTCGAGCGCGGGCAATTTGGCCAGCAGCCGCATCGTCCGCCGATACGCGCCCACCGTGTCGTACGCGCCCTGCCTGCAAGTGTCCTCGGCCGCCCCGGCCTCGCGCCCCGCGAGCACCAGCGAGGTGGCCAGACGCTTGAGGTCCCACTCCCACGGGCCGTACACGGTCTCGTCGAAGTCATTGAGATCGATGACCAGGCTGCCCCTCGCATCGCCGTACAGCCCGAAATTGGCCGCGTGCGCATCGCCGCAGAGCTGGGCGCCCACCGCGCTGACCGGTGTACCCACGAGGTCATGAGCCATCAGCCCGGCCGAACCGCGCAGAAAGGCAAAGGGCGTGGCCGCCATCCGCCCCACCCGTATCGGGGCGAGCGCGGGCACCCTGCCTCGGCTCGATTCCTCGACCGCCCGCACCGCATCGGGCCGCCCGGCCGGAAGGTCCAGGAGCGAGTGCGAGGCCCTGGGCACCCGCTCCCGCAGTGCCTTGCCCGCCGCCCTCGGCGACTGTGCCGCGCCCCCGCCCGCCGCGGACGCCCGCCGCGCGAATCCGGGCACGACCGGAATCCGCGGATCACCTGCCGCAGCCCGCTGAACCAGCACTGCCGCTTCGATGTCACCCATGGCGCGCAGCCTCCCCCGCTCTCGTCCTGCGCTTCTGGCCCGACGCCCTGTCGCAGATCAGCAGATCAATTGCGACGAAGGTACCGCCGTCGACCGAAAGCCGTCTGTTCCTGTGGAAAACCCGCCTTGCGACCTGTGGACAACGATCCGTCCTGGTCAGACACCGACGGTCTCTTCCATCTCTTCTTGGATCTCCTCCGCGTCGCCCGCTTCGGTCCCGATCTCGGCCCCGGTCCTGGCGGCGTGCTTGGACCCGTGCGCTCCGCCGGCCTCGACGGAACCGGCGATGACACCGGCTCCGGTGCCGGCCGCTGCCGCCTCCACCGCGGCCTTCCGCCACTTCGACTCTGCCAGCCCCGCCAGACCTGTCAGGGCCAGGCCCACCACGAACCAGAGCGCGAGCACCAGCACATGTCCGCCGAGCCCGTGCCCGCCGAAGTACACATGGCTGCGTACGCCCTCGACGAAGCCCGCACCGTTCCAGAAGGAGTGCAGCGAGGCGAAGAAGCCGGGCTGGAGTTCGGGCCGGAAGATACCGCCGGAGCTGGTGAAGTTGAGCATCACGAACAGCACGATCAGGGCGAGCGTCGTCCAGCGCTTGAGGAAGGTGTGCAGTCCGACGCCGATCAGCAGGATGCCCGCGGAGTACAGCCAGGCCATCGCCCACAGACTGCCGAGCCCGTGGTCCACGAGGCCGAACAACGGCCCCGCGAACACCACGCCGATCAGGCTCACCACCAGCGACGCGGCAACGGCCAGCGCGGCCCTGATCCGCAGCGCCAGCACGGCGCCCGCACCGCCGATGACGGCGACCGATGCGTACGAACCGATGCTCACCGCGACCAGCAGGAAGAAGATGCCCTGGCCGGTCGGATCACCGTCCGCGGTCGGCGCCGTGTCCGTCACCTTCAGCGGGTCACCCTGTCCGGCGGCCACCTTGGTGAACACCTTCTCGACCACCGTGGCGCTGGTGTCCGAGGACGCGCTGGCCACGAGCAGCTCGAATAGTTGGCTTTTACAACTCTCAACTCGTTGTACTATACAACTGAAAGTCGAGGACCGCGTAACGGAAGGCGGAACAGTGCCAGGCACCCCCGAAGAACGCGAGGAGTCGCTGGACGTCATCCAGCGAGAGCTGACCGCCTTCGCGCGCCGCGCGCGAGCCGCAGCGGCCCGCCTCCACCCGGAGCTCCCCCTGGTCTCGTACACGCTGCTGGCGCACATCGAAGACCGGCACGGCTGCCGCGCGACGGATCTGGCCGCGCATTACATGCTGGACAAATCCACGGTCAGCCGACAGATCGCCACCCTGGAGAAACTGGGACTGGTCGAGCGCCACCCGGATCCCGATGACCACCGGATCCAGGTGCTGCACCCCACCGCCGCCGGAACCCAGGCCCTCGCCTCCACCCAGGCCAGCCGCCGTACGGCCTACCGGGAACGCCTCGCGGACTGGACCGAGGAAGATCTCGCCCGGTTCGCGGAGTACCTGCTGCGCTACAACTCGGCCGGCAACGCCTCCACGCCCGCCCCACAGCCACTGCAACCCTGACCCAGCAGCCCGACAACCCAGCAGCCCGGCAGCTCGGCCAAACCACAGAGTGCCTCAAACCAGACGTTTCACGTGAAACCAGAATCCGCGACGGAAACGGAGCGCAAGAAAAAACGCGCGACCGAGCCGAACCGGAACCCGACGAAACCCGAGCCAGTCCCCGAGCCAGACCCCGAACCAAATCCCGGGAACGAAGAAGCCCCACAGACCGTTGGCCTGTGGGGCTTCCTTCTTGTGCGCGAGGGGGGATTTGAACCCCCACGTCCCTAAGGACACTGGCACCTGAAGCCAGCGCGTCTGCCGTTCCGCCACTCGCGCAAGAGTGGTGTTTCCAGACTCTCTCACTGTTTGGTGCGAGCGCCTGGCGACATCCGGAAGATTAGCACGCTGGACAGGGTGGATTCACATCCGTTGTTTCACCGGCCGACTGGAGGGAAGCGGGAACGCCGAGCAGTCGCCCCCACTCCTCCTTTGTGCACCCCGGGTGCGGGACACTGTGAGGAGGCCGCCTCTACGATCCGTGTGAGAGGTGACACTCATCCACAGGGCAGACAAGGGGAACCAGCCGATTTCCCGACGCGTGGATACGATCAGTAAGCAGTACAGGGACGACTACAACGGAGGAGGTGCCCCATGGGAGTCATGAAGCGTTTCGAGCAGCGTCTCGAAGGTCTGGTCAACGGCACCTTCGCCAAGGTCTTCAAGTCCGAGGTCCAGCCGGTCGAGATCGCGGGAGCCCTCCAGCGCGAGTGCGACAACAACGCGACGATCTGGAACCGCGAGCGGACCGTCGTCCCCAACGACTTCATCGTCGAGCTCAGCACCCCTGACTACGAGCGGCTCAGCCCGTACTCCGGCCAGCTGGGCGACGAACTCTCCGGGCTGGTCCGCGACTACGCCAAGCAGCAGCGGTACACCTTCATGGGCCCCATCAAGGTCCACCTGGAGAAGGCCGACGACCTCGACACCGGGCTCTACCGGGTACGCAGCCGCACCCTGGCGTCGAGTTCGTCACAGCAGGACCCCCAGGGCCGCCAGGGACCGCAGGGCCAGCCTCCCTACCCGGGTCCGGGCCGGTCCGCGCAGCCCACCGGCGGCTACGGATACCCGCCCAGCTCCGCCCCGCCCATGCCCGCGGCCCCGCCGCCGGGCGCCGGCCGGGCCGGATCCCCCAGCACCGACCGGCACCCGCCGGCCGGGCCCAGCCCCCTGCCGAACGCGCAGGTGCGACGCTGGATCGAGATCAACGGCACCCGCCATCAGATCTCCCGCCCGACGCTGGTGCTGGGACGCAGCACCGACGCCGACGTGCGGATCGACGACCCCGGCGTATCGCGTCGGCACTGTGAGATCCGGACCGGAACGCCCTCGACGATCCAGGATCTCGGGTCTACCAACGGCATCGTGGTAGACGGGCAGCACACCACCCGCGCTACGCTCCGCGACGGCTCGCGGATCGTCGTGGGCAGCACCACCATCGTTTACCGGCAAGCCGAAGGGTGAAGCGGGGGCAATGTCAGAGCTGACCCTGACGGTCATGCGGCTAGGTTTCCTGGCTGTTCTGTGGCTGTTCGTGATCGTGGCCGTCCAGGTCATTCGAAGTGACCTGTTCGGAACGCGCGTCACGCAGCGCGGCTCACGCCGCACTGCGAACGACGCGCGGCCTCCACAGGCACGCCAGAATGCTGCGGCGCCGCCGCAGCAACGCCAGCAGCCGGGCCGCCAGCGCCGGGGGGCACCCACAAAACTGGTCGTCTCCGAGGGCAGCCTCACCGGCACCACGGTGGCGCTCCAGGGGCAGACCATCACGCTGGGCCGGGCGCACGATTCAACGATCGTGCTGGACGACGACTACGCGTCCAGCAGGCATGCCAGGATCTACCCCGACCGTGACGGCCAATGGATCGTCGAGGATCTCGGGTCCACCAACGGCACGTATCTCGACCGGACCCGACTCACCACCCCGACACCCGTTCCGCTGGGCGCGCCGATCCGGATCGGCAAGACCGTCATCGAGCTGCGGAAGTAATACGACAATGAGCGAGCGGAGCGAGCGAGCCGCGGCAGTCCGGGCAACGGACCCCGCCCGGCTCCCGACCGGAGGGTGGGCAGTGTGGCTCGAGACCGGCTGTACCCCGAGCCGACGGGCGAGGTGCGCATGAGTCTTTCCTTGCGCTTCGCCGCCGGATCGCACAAAGGCATGATCCGGGAGGGCAACGAGGACTCCGGCTACGCCGGACCACGCCTTCTCGCCATCGCCGACGGCATGGGCGGCCAGGCAGCCGGCGAGGTCGCCAGCTCCGAGGTGATTTCCACGCTCGTCCAGCTCGACGACGACGTCCCGGGCTCGGACATCCTCACCTCGCTCGGTACCGCGGTCCAGCGGGCCAACGACCAACTGCGCATGATGGTCGAGGAGGACCCCCAGCTGGAGGGCATGGGCACCACGCTCACCGCCCTGCTCTGGACCGGCCAGCGCCTCGGCCTCGTCCACGTCGGCGACTCCCGCGCGTACCTGCTGCGCGACGGCGTGCTCACCCAGATCACCCAGGACCACACCTGGGTGCAGCGGCTCGTCGACGAGGGCCGGATCACCGAGGAAGAGGCGACCACCCACCCGCAGCGCGCCCTGCTGATGCGGGCACTGGGCAGCGGCGACCACGTCGAACCCGATCTCTCCATCCGCGAGGTCCGGGTCGGCGACCGCTATCTGATCTGTTCCGACGGCCTGTCCGGCGTCGTCTCGCACCAGACGATGGAAGAGACTCTCGCCAGCTACCAGGGTCCGCAGGAGACCATCCAGGAGCTGATCCAGCTCGCCCTGCGCGGCGGCGGACCCGACAACATCACCTGCATCGTCGCCGACGTCCTCGACGTCGACAGCAACGACACCCTGGCCGCACAGTTCAGCGACACCCCGGTCATCGTCGGCGCGGTCGCCGAGAACCAGGCGGCGCAGATGAGCGACGCCGAGAGCACGGCCGCCATGCAGACCCCCGCCGGACGGGCGGCCGGCCTCGGCCGCCCCGTACCACCGCCCGCGGGGGGCTTCGGCCCGCCCGGAAGCGGTGACGCTGTCGGCGGCGGCTACGACGGGATGCCCGACGGTTCCTTCGACGCGTACACCGACGACGACTTCGTGAAGCCCGGCGGCGGCCGCAAGTGGCTGAAGAGATCCCTGTACACCGTGCTGGCGCTCGCCGTCGTCGGTGGCGGCCTCTACGGCGGCTACCGCTGGACCCAGAACCAGTTCTACATCGGCGCGAAGAACGAACACGTCACGCTGTTCCGCGGCATCAACCAGGACCTGGCTTGGGTCTCGCTCTCGAAGGTCGAGAAGGACCACCCCGAGATCGAACTCAAGTACCTCCCGGTCTACCAGCGCAAGAAGGTCGAGGCGACCATCCCCGAGGGGGACCTCAACGCCGCCCGCGCGAAGATCGAGGAACTCTCCGTCCAGGCGTCCGCCTGCAAGAAGAACGCCGAACGACGTGCCGCCGAGAAGGCCAGCGCCGACGAGGGCCAGGCACCGGGTACGGACGCCGCCAAAACATCCAGCGGCGCCAAGACGTCCGATGCCGCCAAGACCAAGCCGACCAAAACTCCCACTCCTGGTCCCAGCCTCTCGGAGGAAGAGAAAAAGCTGGTCCCGCAGTGCGGTAAGCAGTAAGCCGTAGGGGGCCTTCAGCACCATGAGCGTTGTCACCAACACGACCACGATCGGCGCGATCGACGCACCGAGCCGTCGCAACACCGAGCTGATGATGATGGGCTTCGCCATCGCCATCTCGGTGTTCGCCTACGCCAATGTCGGGCTCGCCATCGACGGCAAGCTCCCGTCCGGCATGTTCGGATACGGCGCGGGACTCATCCTGCTCGGCGGCGTCGCCCACCTCGTGGTGCGCAAGTTCGCGCCGTACGCGGACCCGCTGCTGCTCCCGCTCGCCACCCTGCTCAACGGCCTGGGGCTGGTGCTGATCTGGCGGCTGGACCAGTCGCAGCGACTGATCCAGCGTGCGGAGTTTCTGTACGGGGAATACAGCCCGGACGCCCCCAAGCAGCTGCTGTACTCGGCGATCGGCGTCGCTTTCTTCGTCGCCGTGCTGGTGATCCTCAAGGACCACCGCATCCTGCAGCGCTACACCTACATCTCGATGGCCGTGGCGCTGGTCCTGCTGATCCTGCCCATGTTCTTCCCGGCGGTGAACGGCGCGAAGATCTGGATCAGCCTCGGCCCGTTCACGATCCAGCCGGGAGAGTTCGCCAAGATCCTGATCGCGGTGTTCTTCTCCGGCTATCTCATGGTGAAGCGTGACGCACTGGCGCTGGCCAGCCGCCGCTTCATGGGGATGTACCTGCCGCGCGGGCGTGACCTCGGCCCGATCATCACCATCTGGGCCCTGTCGATCCTGATCCTCGTCTTCGAGACCGACCTCGGCACCTCGCTGCTGTTCTTCGGCCTCTTCGTCGTGATGCTGTACGTCGCGACCGAGCGGACCAGCTGGATCGTCTTCGGTCTGCTGATGTCCGCGGTGGGCGCGGTCGGTGTGGCCTCCTTCGAGCCGCACGTGCAGTCCCGTGTGAACGCATGGCTCGACCCGTTCGCCAAGGCGACGATGGAGCAGAGCGACCAGATCGCCCAGTCGCTGATGTCGTTCGGCTCCGGTGGCACGCTCGGCACCGGACTGGGCCAGGGCCACTCGGACCTGATCATGTTCGCGGCCAACGCCGACTTCATCCTCTCCACCGTCGGTGAGGAGCTGGGCCTGGCCGGAATGATGGCCGTTCTGCTGATCTACGGCCTCATCATCGAGCGCGGCGTACGCACCGCGCTAGCCGCCCGTGACCCCTTCGGCAAGCTGCTCGCCATCGGGCTGTCCGGAGCCTTCGCGATCCAGATCTTCGTGGTCGCCGGCGGTGTCATGGGGCTCATCCCGCTCAGCGGTATGACCATGCCGTTCCTCGCGTACGGTGGTTCGTCCGTGTTGGCCAACTGGGCACTGATCGCCATCCTGATCCGGATCAGCGACACCGCCCGCCGTCCCGCACCTGCGCCCGCACCGTCCCCCGACGCCGAGATGACCCAGGTGGTCCGACCGTGAACAAGCCTCTGCGCCGGATCGCGATCTTCTGCGGCATCCTCATCCTCGCCCTGCTCGTACGAACCAACTACCTCCAGTACGTCCGCGCCGACGAACTGAACAGCCGCGACGAGAACCGTCGCGTCCGTATCGAGCGCTACGCCCACGAGCGCGGCAACATCATCGTCGACGGCAACCCCGTCACCGGGTCCGTCGAGACCAAGGGCAGCGACTTCAAGTACAAGCGGGTCTGGAAGAACGGCCCCATGTGGGCGCCCGTCACCGGGTACTCCTCGCAGGCCTTCGACGCCTCGCAGCTGGAGAGCCTGGAGGACGGCATCCTCACGGGCAACGACGACCAGCTCTTCTTCGACCGCACCCTGTCGATGTTCACCAACGACAAGCAGCAGGGCGGCAACGTCGTCACCACCCTGAACGGCGCCGCGCAGAAGGCCGCGTTCAAGGGGCTCGGCAAGAAGAAGGGCGCCGTGGCCGCGCTCGACCCGCAGACCGGCGCCATCCTGGCCCTGGTGAGCACCCCGTCGTACGACCCGTCGGTCTTCGCGGGTAACTCCGACAAGGACAGCAAGGCCCGGCAGCAGCTCCTGAAGGACAAGGACAAGCCGATGCTCAACCGGGCATTGCGCGAGACCTACCCGCCCGGCTCGACCTTCAAGGTCGTGACCGCCGCCGCGGCCCTGGAGAACGGGCTGTACACCGGCATCGACGAGCCCACCAAGTCCCCGCTGCCCTGGCGGCTCCCGCTGACCACCGGCAACCTGGCGAACGAGGGCAACATCCCCTGCGAGAACGCCACGCTCCGGGAAGCGCTGCGGTGGTCCTGCAACACCGTATTCGGCAAGATCAGCGACGATCTCGGCAACCAGAAGATGATCGACGAAGCCGGCAAGTTCGGCTTCAACAAGGAGATCTTCACCCCGGTCCGCGCAGACGCCAGCGTCTACCCCAAGGACAACCGTCCGCAGAACGCCATGGCCGGCATCGGCCAGGCGTCCAACCGCGCGACCCCGCTCCAGATGGCGATGGTCGCCGCGGCCGTGGCCAACGACGGCAAGCTGATGCAGCCGTACATGGTCGCCGAGCGCCAGGCCCCCAACCTGGACACGATCTACACCCACGAGAAGGAGCAGTTCAGCCAGCCCCTCTCGGGTGAGAACGCACAGAAGCTCCAGCAGATGATGGAGACCGTCGTCAAGAACGGCACGGGAACCAACGCCCTCATCGACGGCGTCACTGTCGGCGGCAAGACCGGTACCGCCCAGCACGGCCTGAACAACAGCAAGAACCCGTACGCCTGGTTCATCTCGTACGCCAAGACCGACAGCGGCTCCCCGGTCGCCGTCGCCGTGGTCGTCGAGGACAGCCAGGCCAACCGCGACGACATCTCCGGTGGCGGCCTGGCCGCGCCGATCGCACGGGACGTGATGAAGGCGGTCATCGACAGCAAGAAGTGATGCCCATCACATCGGGTGCCCTACCTGCACATCGGGATACCGGTCAGGTATCAGGTCCGCACTCCGGGCCGATCAGGTAGTGCGCGGCCGGTAGCGTATGCGCGAGCAGCACACCGCCGGACCACACACCGGTGCGGTCGGGACTGACGGAGAGGGCTGGAACTGTTATGGAAGAGCCGCGTCGCCTCGGCGGCCGGTACGAGCTGGGCTCGGTGCTCGGCCGTGGTGGCATGGCCGAGGTCTACCTCGCACACGACACCCGGCTCGGCCGCACCGTAGCCGTGAAGACGCTCCGGGCCGATCTGGCCCGCGATCCGTCCTTCCAGGCCCGGTTCCGCCGTGAGGCCCAGTCCGCCGCCTCGCTCAACCACCCGGCGATCGTCGCCGTCTACGACACCGGCGAGGACTACGTCGACGGGGTCTCCATCCCGTACATCGTGATGGAGTACGTCGACGGGTCGACGCTCAGAGAGCTCCTGCACTCCGGCCGCAAGCTGCTGCCCGAGCGCACCCTCGAAATGACCGTCGGCATCCTCCAGGCGCTGGAGTACTCGCACCGCGCCGGCATCGTCCACCGCGACATCAAACCGGCGAACGTCATGCTGACGCGCACCGGCCAGGTCAAGGTCATGGACTTCGGCATCGCCCGCGCCATGGGCGACTCCGGAATGACGATGACCCAGACCGCCGCCGTCATCGGCACCGCCCAGTACCTCTCCCCGGAGCAGGCCAAGGGCGAGCAGGTCGACGCGCGCTCCGACCTCTACTCGACCGGCTGTCTGCTCTACGAGCTGCTGACGGTACGGCCGCCCTTCATCGGTGACTCACCGGTCGCGGTCGCCTACCAGCACGTACGGGAAGAGCCGCAGAAGCCCAGCAACTTCGACCCCGAGATCACGCCCGAGATGGACGCGATCGTGTTGAAGGCCCTGGTCAAGGACCCCGACTACCGCTACCAGTCGGCCGACGAGATGCGCGCCGACATCGAGGCGTGCCTCGACGGCCAGCCGGTCGCCGCCACTGCGGCGATGGGCGTGGCCGGTTACGGCGGATACGGCAACGACCAGCCGACCACCGCGCTGCGCGCAGCGGACCAGAACGGCGCGCCCACGTCCATGCTGCCCCCGGTCAACCCGGACGACGGCGGCTACGGCTACGACGACCGCCCTGACCGCCGCCGCCAGAAGAAGAGCAACACCTCGACGATCCTGCTGATCGTCGCGGGTGTCCTGGTACTCATCGGCGCGATCCTGATCGGCCAGTCGGTGTTCAGCGACCGCAACAGCGACGGCGACAAGTTCGATGCGCCGAACATGGTCGGCTCGACGGTGAAGGAAGCGGAGAAACTCGCGGAGAACGCCGAGATCGTCCTGAAGATCGGCTCGCGCGAGCCGTGCGAGGAGCAGCCCAAGGGCAAGATCTGCAGCCAGACCCCGACCCCCGACGTGCAGATCGCGAAGAACGACACCGTCACGGTCGTCGTCTCCACCGGGGCACGCAAGGTCGATGTCCCGGACGTCGTGGAGAAGACCGAGGCGACGGCCCGCAAGGACCTCGAAGCCAAGGGCTTCACGGTGAACGTCACCGCGGTCGAGTCCGAGAAGACCGCCGGTACGGTCATCAAGCAGGACCCCGAGGGCAACTCGAAGGCCGAGAAGAACTCCGAAGTCACGATCACGGTCGCCAAGCAGGCCACCCAGAAGGTGCCGAACGTGGCCGACCGGGACTACAACGCCGCTGTGGCCCAGCTCAACGGCCTGGGCTTCACCAACATCTCCAGGACCGACGTCGATTCGGAGAAGCCGGCGAACCAGGTGATCAGCCAGACGCCGCCCGCCGACTCGGCGCAGCCGCTGACCGCCCAGATCGTGCTGACGGTCTCGAAGGGCCCGCAGCAGCCGGAGCAAACCTCGGTTCCGGATCTCCAGGGCAAGACGCTCGGTGAGGCGAAGGCCCTGCTCGCCGGGGCAGGTCTGCAGCTCGGCCAGGTGCAGGGGCCGAATGACGACAAGGCGAAGGTCATCGCCTTCCAGCCCAACACGGGCCAGCAGGTCGACAAGAACAGCGCGGTCAACGTCCAGACCATGCCGGGCGGCGGAGACGGAAACATCTTCGGCGGCCCGTCCGGCAGACGAGGCTGACCCGGACACACCATGACGAAGGGCCCCGGCCGCCGTATGGCGGCCGGGGCCCTTCGTCATGGTCGTCGGGCATCCGCGCCAGGAACGTGGTCCGCCGTGTGCCCGCCGAGGGCTGCGGCGGGACATCTGTCAGCGGCGCAGCTCCTCCGGCTTCGTACGGTCCTTGTCCACCTTCTCCGTACGCACCAGCTCGCCCCACACGATGTAGCGGTACTTCGACGTGTAGACCGGCGTGCAGGTCGTCAGCGTGACGTAGCGGCCGGGCTTCTTCGCACCCGAGCCCTTCGGGACCGCCTGCAACACGTCGACGTTGTACTTCGACGTCTCGGGAAGCTCCTTGAAGACCTTGTAGACGTACCAGGTGTCCCTGGTCTCGAAGACGACCGCGTCCCCGGTCTTCACCTTGTCGATGTTGTGGAACTTGGCGCCGTGCCCGTCGCGGTGGGCGGCCAGGGTGAAGTTGCCCTTCTCGTCCCACGGGAGAGCCGACTTCACCGGGTCCGTGTAGTAGCCCGCGATGCCGTTGTTGAGGTTCTCGGTGTCGGTGCCCTTCTTGACCAGCACCTCGCCGTTCTTCATCGACGGGACGTGCAGGAAGCCGATGCCGTCCTTCGTGTCCAGCGCGCCCGGTCCGCCCGCCCAGCGGTCGCGGACGGTGTGGCCCTGCTTGGTGGCCTCGCGGTCGGCGAGCACGTTCGTCCACCAGAGGGAGTAGACGACGAAGAGTCCGAGCACCAGGCCCGCGGTGATCAGGAGTTCACCGAAGAGGCTGACCGCGGTCGCGACGGGATGGCGGCCCCCGCGCCGGGGCGGGGGAGCGGACTCACCGGTTCGCTCTTCGTGCTCGGTCCTCGCTGTCACCGCACCCGTCCCCTGTCGTGATGATGATTCAGCCCACGAGCGCGTCGGGCTTGCCCTCGCTGCGCGGTCGTTCGTCGACCATCTTGCCCCAGACGATCAAACGGTACGTACTCGTGAATTCCGGCGTACAGGTCGTCAGAGTGATGTACCGGCCCGGCCCGTCGAACCCGGAACCGCGCGGCACCGGATCAATCACCGAGACATTGGACGGCGACGTCTGCGGCAGCGTCCTGGCCGTCTCGTACGTGTAGTACGCGTCCTGTGTCTCGACCACGATCAGATCGCCGGGGCTCAGCCGGTTGATGTACCGGAACGGCTCACCGTGCGTGTTCCGGTGACCGGCGAGGGCGAAGTTGCCCCGCTTGCCCGAGGGCATCGCGGTGCGGAGCGCGCCCTCGCTGTAGTGGCCGACCATGCCCCGGTCGAGGACCTTCTCCTTGCTGATGCCCTCGGCGATCGGAGCGACCACATCCAGCTTGGGGATGTGGATGATGGCGAACCCCTGCCCCGCTTCGAACACGCCGGGGTCGCGGTCGCCCTTCGCCCAGTCGTCCTGGATCTTGTGGGTCTCCTTGCCGGCGTACTGGTCGGCGCGCACATTCGTCCACCAGAGCTGATAGGTGACGAACAGCAGCATCAGCACGCCGAGCGTGATGAACAGCTCGCCGGTGACGCGGCTGGCCACCACGGCCGGGCTGTCCTTGGCCGCACGTGCCGCACGCCGTGCCTCCACGCGCGACATCGGCTTGTCGGCCTGTGTGGCGGCCGTCGCCACGGCCTCCGGCCGCTGATCGGTACGGCGGCGGCCCCGCCCCTTGGCGGCGCGGCGGCGCTCGGCGCGGCCTCCGGTGCGCGGCTCCGCACCGGAGGCGTCGGAGTCCCCGACAGGGGCCGACCGGGGGCCTGTCGCGGGGTCTTCGAAGCGATCCGCGTCGCTCGCGAGATCGAAATCCGGGGCCGGGTCAGGATCGGGCCCCGGACCCGGACGCAGCCGCCGGGTCGGCGTCGCGCGGCCGGCCGGGCGGCGGGTGTCCGTCCGCAGGCCGATCGTCTCGTCATGGACCGGGAAGGGAACGGCGAGAGGCTGCGTCAACTGTTCCGGAGTGGACTGCTCCGGAACAGGACCCGGCATGGGCGTCGGCACGGGTGCAGGCATAGGTGCCGGTGCCGGAATGGGTGCCGGCACAGGCGTCGGTACGGCCGCCTGCTGCCCGTACCAGTCCCGTTCGAACCCCTCGGGGTCGTACCACTCCTGCGGAGCACCCTGGTGGCCCTGCGCCCCGTGTGCCGCCTGTGGCTGGGCCGCCCCCGGTTGCGGCTGTGCCGGCAAGTCCGGGGCGCGGTGCTGTCCTTGCCCCGCCGCCGGTGCCTCGGCCGACCCGCCCGAGCCACTGCCCGCTCTGAACCACGGCGAGGAGTGCGGCAGCGGATCGTTCAACGGGTCCGTCAGCCGGTCGACCGCCGCCTCGAACGCGCCTGCGGCCCCGTACGCACCTTGCTCGTACGGACCGTCCTGATCGGCGTCGTGCTCGGGGCGGAGCTCGGTCACGCGACGGCCTTGCCCACCACCGGCGCGAGCCCCGCCGACCTCGCGACGGCCCCTGTGTCGCCGCACTGCGCCAGCCAGTTGGCCAGCATCAGGTGCCCGTGCTCGGTCAGCACCGACTCCGGATGGAACTGCACGCCCTCCACCGGCAGGTCACGGTGGCGCAGCCCCATGATGATCCCGTCGGCGGTCCGCGCCGTCACCTCCAACTCCGCCGGGACGGTGTCCGGTTCGGCGGCGAGCGAGTGGTAGCGGGTCGCGGTGAAGGGGGACGGGAGGCCTGCGAAGACCCCCACGCCCTCATGGGACACCTGCGAGGTCTTGCCGTGCAGCAGCTCCGGGGCGCGGTCCACCACGCCGCCGTACGCCACCGCCATCGACTGCATCCCCAGACAGACCCCGAAGACCGGGACGCCCGTCGCCGCACAGTGGCGCACCATCTCGACGCAGACGCCCGCCTGCTCCGGGGTGCCGGGACCGGGCGACAGCAGGACGCCGTCGAAGCCGTCCTGGGCGTGTGCCGTGGTCACCTCGTCGTTGCGCAGCACCTCGCATTCGGCGCCGAGCTGGTAGAGGTACTGGACGAGGTTGAAGACAAAGCTGTCGTAGTTGTCCACGACGAGAATGCGGGCACTCACTGGCCGCCCTCCGTCCCGGTCGAGCCGTCGACCGTCACGTCACCGAACGGAAGCAGCGGCTCCGCCCAGGGGAAGACGTACTGGAAAAGCGCGTAGACAACGGCCAGTACCAACACGAGCGAGATGAGCGCACGCACCCATGCGTTGCCCGGCAGATGCCGCCAGATCCAGCCGTACATGTTGTCCCCTCCATTCGGTACGAGACCAGACTAAAGGGCTGGGGCAGAAGCGTGGGTCAGCTGTGGAAAGCTGCCGGCTTGCCTTCGGACACGGGCCGGGTGGCATCGAGGTGGGCCCAGGCGATCAGCCGGTGGCTGCTGCCCCACTCGGGGTCGCAGGTGGTCAGCGTCAGATAGCGGCCGGGCCCGTCGAAGCCGGACTTGCGGGGAACCGGGTCGATGACCCCGATGTCGCTCGGCACGGTCCGGTAGGGCCGTTTGTCGACGCGGTACGTGAACCACGTCGTCCCGTCGGTCAGCAACACCGCGTCGCCCGGACGCAGCTTCGGGAAGTCCTTGAACGGGTCCCCGTACGTACGGCGGTGTCCGGCCACCGCGAAATTGCCCGTCGCACCGAGGCGGGCGGTGCCCGAATAATGACCGAGACCCTTCTGCAAGGTTCTGACCTCGGTGTTCTCCAGGACGGGCCACTCCCAGCCCTTGCCGAAGCGGGGTATGTACATCATCGCGAAAGCGGCGGAGGACTCCTTCGGCGCCTTCGGCTTCCCCGGCGCCGGGGAGGACTGCGGCGCGGGTGCGGACACCGGCCCCTGCGCCCACCGGCTGTGCAGGGCGTCGATCTGCCCCTCGGTCGCGTCGGCCGCCTTCACCCCGGTCCAGAACAGCACGTACACCACAAAGAGCACGATCAGGGCTCCGACGGTGATGCAGAGTTCGCTGAACGTCCTGACGATCAGTCGCACCGACAACTGGCCGGCCTCCCCACAGCCGCTCGCTACTCCACGGGCTCCGCATAGTGGAGGTCCACTGTGCCCGAGTAGCCGGGAAGAGTCACCGCCTCGTGCTCGTCGACTTTCCAGCCGAGCCCGTACGCCTTCACGTACAGCAGGTAGTTGCTGATCGCCGGGGAGTCGTTGAGCGCCTGCTTGAGCTTGCCCGGGTCCCCGACCGCGGTGATCTTGTACGGCGGCGAGTAGACCCGGCCCTGGAGGATCAGAGTGTTGCCGACGCAGCGCACCGCGCTGGTGGAGATCAGCCGCTGGTCCATGACCTGGATGCCCCGGGCGCCGCCCTGCCACAGAGCGTTGACGACCGCCTGGAGATCCTGCTGGTGGATGACCAGGTCATTGGGTTGCGGGTCGGGGTAGCCGGGGTTGGCGGTGGCGTTGGGCGGGGCGTCGTTGAGGGTGACGGACACCGAGCGACCGGTGAGCTTCGTGGTGCCCCCGGCCCGCTCCAGCTCCTTGAGCCGGGCTTCCTCCGCCTTGGTGCTGCCGTCGTCCCGCCCGACGAGGGCGTCGATGTCGTCGCGCACGGCCGCGTTGGTCTCGTCCAGCTGGGCGTTCTTGTTGCTGCGTTGCTGGATGAGATCGGAGAGCTTCAGCAGCGAGGAATCGGTGCGGATGTTGGTGCCCTTGGCCGTGTTGGCGCTGGTGACGAAGATCAGTCCGGCGAGGGCGAAGACGGCAGCGGTGAGCACGCGGGCCGGGTTCCGGAAGGTGCGCCGGACCGGCCCTTGGGGGAAGTCGGCAGAATTGCTCAACGTACCCTTATCTCCTTCGACGCCAGGGAAGCACTACGCTAACGGACGCCTGAGGGAGGCAGTATTCCCCTCGGGCTCCGCCCCGGCGCCAGCCACAGTTCCCTGCGCGGTCACGCAGCGCATCGACAGGAGAGTTCCTCGTGCCGAAGTCACGTATCCGCAAGAAGGCCGACTTCACGCCCCCTCCGGCGAAGCAGGCAACCAACATAAAGCTGACCAGCCGCAGCTGGGTGGCGCCCGTGATGCTGGCGCTCTTCCTGATCGGTCTGGCCTGGATCGTCGTCTTCTACGTAACCGACGGCGATCTGCCGATCAAGGACCTGGGGAACTGGAACATCGTCGTCGGCTTCGGCTTCATCGCCGGCGGCTTCGGCGTCTCCACACAGTGGAAGTAGCGCCCGCAGCAGAAGCAGCACCGCAGCGCTCGTAGCTGCACAGCGGGGCCCTGTCCCGCAACCCTTGCCTCGAGTTACCCACAGCGTTATCCACAGGCGGGGGAAAAGGTCAGACGATCTGTGGATAACTCGCCGACTGTTGACGCCGATGTGACTGCAGTCTCCCCCATCAGGGAGCGGCACGCCCCTTGTCCCGGCTGGAAAACCCAGCTCAGCGACAAGGGGCACAGCTGTTCCCACAGAATGCACAAGATCCGGTACCCGCTGTGGACAACTACAGCTGTGGACAAGATTCCGGGGACGATGAGCGCTCAGGTGAGCGCAGCCGTTCTGGCGACGACGATGAGGATCACGGCCGCCAGCACCAGGGCGCAGGTGCCGTACTGCACCAGCGCACGCCGCTCACGGGGTGCGTGCACCATGCCGATCGCCATCAGCGTGCCCGCGACCAGACCGCCGACGTGCGCCTGCCAGGCGATCCCGCCCCAGGGGCTGAAGGTGATGACCAGGTTCACCGCGAGCAGCGCGAGGACCGGGCGCATGTCGTAGTCGAGCCGGCGCATGAGCACGGCGGTGGCGCCCAGCAGTCCGAAGATCGCCCCGGAGGCTCCGAGCGAACCCTGCTCGGGCGCGGAGAGCCAGTAGGTGAGAGCGCTGCCGGCCAGGCCGGAGACCATGTACAGCGTGAGGTAGCGGGCGCGGCCGAGCGCCGCTTCCAGCGGCCCGCCGAGCCACCACAGCCCCAGCATGTTGAACGCGATGTGCCACACCTCCTGGTGCAGGAACATCGACGTCACCAGTCGGTACCACTCGCCCGCCGCGACGCCTTCGAGCGGACCGCCGTGGTGGGTCGGGGCCCGGCCGAACAGCATCAGCTCGTTCACCAGCGTGGTGCCCCTCGCCAGCACCGCGAGGTACACGGCGACATTGATGGCGAGCAGGATCTTGGTGACGAGGCGGGGATCGGCCGCGATGCCGCCGCCCGCGACGGTACGCGGTCTTCCGGCGGCCGCTCCGTGGCCCGCACCCGAACCCGTACCGGAACCCCGGCGTACGCAGTCCGGGCACTGGAAACCGACCGAGGCGTCGATCATGCACTCGGGGCAGATCGGGCGCTCGCAGCGGGTGCAGCGGATGTTCGCCTCGCGACCGGGGTGGCGGTAGCAGCTGAGCGAGCCGTCCGCGGCGGCGGACTGGTCACCGCCTCCCGGCGGCTGCTGGTCCATCGGTCCCATCGCTTCCCGGTCCCTTCGGTCCTGGTCATGACGTGCACGGCACGCACGACGCCGCCCTGCTCGTCCGCTATGTATCAGTACGGACGGGCAGGGCGGTTGGTTCCCGAACGGGCCATCAGCGTGTGATCAGCCGATGACCAGAGGTGATCAACGAGTCTCGATGACGACCGACTCGATCACGACGTCCTGCACCGGACGGTCGGTGCGGGCGTTGGTCGGGGCAGCGGCGATGGCGTCCACGACCTTCTTGCTGGCGTCGTTGGTGACCTCGCCGAAGATGGTGTGCTTGCCGGTCAGCCAGGCGGTCGGCGAAACGGTCACGAAGAACTGCGAGCCGTTGGTGCCCGGACCGGCGTTGGCCATGGCCAGCAGGTACGGCTTGTTGAAGGCGAGGTCGGGGTGGAACTCGTCCGCGAACTCGTACCCCGGGCCACCGGTGCCGTTGCCGAGCGGGTCGCCGCCCTGGATCATGAAGCCGCTGATGACACGGTGGAAGACGGTGCCGTCGTACAGCTTGTCCGTCGACTTCTGACCGGTCTCGGGGTGCACCCATTCGCGCTCACCCTTGGCGAGCTCGACGAAGTTCTTGACCGTCTTGGGCGCGTGGTTCGGCAGGAGCCGGATTTCGATGTCGCCCTGATTGGTCTTCAAGGTGGCGTAAAGCTGCTCAGCCACGATCTGCCTTCCGTAAGTCTTCGGTGACGTTGAGTCTTCTTCGGTGACGTCCACCGATCCTCGCACGGACCGTACGTTCCGGCGCCCGGCCGCGACCGGCGGGCGCGTGAGGCTCACCTACCTGCCCCATTTCCGCATGCGGCAGCCCACGGCCCACAGACCGCCGCAACAAATGCGGCCACGTGCGCGACGAAGCGGGGCAATCCGGGACAAACCATGGCATTGTCATCGACAAGCTCCCCTTGCACCGCATTGCCCAAGGCGTCACTAACGACCTGTATGACCCGGATGCCCGCCCCGCATGCGAGACAGGAATCCGGCGGGCATGATCTCGAAATGGGTGGAAAGGCGGAGTGTCTACCCGCCACCAAGGAGGAGGATCCCGTGACCCGCATCGACAGCGTGCGCGCCGCAACCGACTCGGCGAAGGACAGCGTGCAGCACGCCGCGGAAGTGGTGGCGCCCTACGCCGACACGGCCAAGGACCAGGCCGCACATCTCGCGCACGAGGCCCGCACGCGGCTCGCGCCGAAGGTGTCCAAGGCGGCCCAGCAGGCCCGCGTCCAGTACGACGCGCATCTGGCACCACGTATCGAACTCGCCCTGACCCATGTGCCGCCCAAGGTCGACGAGGTCGGCCGGCGCGCCGCACACCGCACCCGCCAGGCGGCCCGGACCGCAGCGGACTACACGGTGCCGCGCGTCGAACACGCGATGGCCGTCGCCCAGCCGGTGGCCGAGGAGGCCACGGCCCGCAGCGCCGCCGCACTGGCCGCACTGCGCAGCCAGGTCACGGCCCAGGAGATCCGGCAGCTGGCCCGGAAGCACGAGCGGCGGGCTCGGGCCGGCCGGCTGTTCAAGGGGCTCGTCGTGGCCGGCCTCGTAGCGGGCGGCGCCTATGCCGTCTGGCGGTGGTGGGACAAGCAGGCCAACCCCGACTGGCTGGTCGAACCGCCCGCCGCCACGGAGGTCTCCGACGGCGCACCGCTGACCTCGGTCGACGGCAGCGGCCCGAGCTCGCTCGACCCCGAGGTCCGGGCCAGGCAGGCCGAAGCGGAGGCGGACAGGACGGACGGCTCGGAGGGCCCGGACGGCACGAACCCGGACGACCGCCGCTGAGCCGGCACCCGGACCAGCTCCCGAGCCCGTGCCTGAACCCGTTCCTGGACCGGCTCCCGTACGACGAACCCGCGCCGGAAGACCCTCGATCACGTGGTCTCCGGCGCGGGTTCGGCTTTCCGCACCGCTGGGCAGGTTCCGTGGCGCAGTCCCCTGGTGCCGTGCGATGTGCCCGACGCGTCACCCACCCGCCGACGCGGAGGCAGTGGCCCCGGTAACCCGGGCTTCGCCGCACCGTCCGCCTTCGCCCGGCACGACCTCCGTGAGAGTGAGGGGCAGCGGGTCCTGCCCCTCGGGCGTCATCCTCCCCGTCGTACCTGCCGCGAAAGGCCCGTCCAGGGTCACCTGCACCATCGCCGTGTCCATTCGGGCCAGGTCGAGGACGGCTCAGCGGCGGGAGACGGGGCCTGGCATGCCGGGGCAAGGCACGGGCAGAGCCCCGACAGACGCGAAAATGCCCTCCGATACTGCGTTTTCGCAGATCGGAGGGCATTTATCAGGTGGAGCCTAGGAGATTCGAACTCCTGACATCTGCCTTGCAAAGGCAGCGCTCTACCAACTGAGCTAAGGCCCCGAACAACGGGCAGCCCCGGACGCTCCCGCGTCTTGGCCACCGCTGCGGACAACAGTACCGGGTACCCCCCGGAAACCTGCAAAAATATGGGGGCTCCCGGTCGGCGACCACTCTCCGTAGGATGCTCGACAAGGTTCGCAGCAGCGAAGCCGCAGCGAAGGGGAGACGCCATGGACGCAGCGCAGCAAGAGGCAACGGCCAGAGCCCGAGAGCTTCAGCGCAGTTGGTACGGAGAGCCTCTCGGTGCGCTCTTCCGCCGCCTGATCGATGATCTCGGCCTGAACCAGGCCAGGCTCGCCGCCGTCCTCGGGCTGTCCGCCCCCATGCTCTCCCAGCTGATGAGCGGCCAGCGGGCGAAGATCGGCAACCCCGCCGTCGTCCAGCGTGTCCAGGCGCTCCAGGAGCTGGCCGGTCAGGTCGCGGACGGCAGCGTCAGCGCGGGCGAGGCCACCGACCGCATGGAAGAGATCAAGAAGTCCCAGGGCGGCTCCGTCCTGACCAGCACCGGTCAGACCTCCCAGACCGGCGGTGCCCCCACCGTCCGGCGCGTGGTCCGCGAGATCCAGTCGCTGATGCGGTCGGTCGCGGCCGCCGGTGACATCATCGATGCCGCCGACTCCCTCGCCCCGACCCACCCGGAACTGGCAGAGTTCCTCAGGGTGTACGGCGCCGGGCGTACCGCGGAGGCGGTGGCGCACTACGAGGGACACCAGAGCTAGGGGCACCGGAGCCAAGGGCCTGCCCGGCGGATCAGGGCCGGGCACTGTCCCGAGAGGCCGGCCATGGGCCGAAACAGGAACTGGGAGCGGGCACAGCGCAATGGGTGAGGTCTTCGCCGGTCGGTACGAACTGATCGATCCGATCGGACGTGGTGGGGTCGGCGCCGTCTGGCGGGCCTGGGACCACCGGCGCCGCCGCTATGTGGCGGCCAAGGTCCTCCAGCAGAGCGACGCGCACACGCTGCTGCGCTTCGTCCGCGAGCAGGCGCTGCGGATCGAGCATCCGCATGTGCTCGCCCCGGCCAGCTGGGCGGCGGACGACGACAAGGTCCTGTTCACCATGGATCTGGTGAGCGGCGGTTCGCTGGCGCATGTCATAGGCGACTACGGGCCGCTGCCGCCCCGGTTCGTCTGCACGCTCCTCGACCAGCTGCTGTCCGGGCTGTCCACGGTGCATGCGGAGGGCGTCGTGCACCGGGACATCAAACCGGCCAACATCCTGATGGAGGCGACCGGTACCGGACGGCCGCATCTGCGGCTGTCCGACTTCGGCATCTCCATGCGCAAGGGAGAGCCGCGCCTCACCGAGACCAACTATGTGGTGGGTACGCCCGGTTACTTCGCGCCCGAGCAGATGATGGGCGCGGAACCCGATTTCCCCGCGGACCTGTTCGCGGTCGGTCTTGTCGCGCTCTATCTGCTCCAGGGCAAGAAGCCCGACGCGCAGGCGCTCGTCGAGCACTTCGCCTCGTACGGCACGCCCTCCGCCCCGGAGGGGATTCCCGAGCCGTTGTGGCAGGTCCTCGCAGGGCTGTTGCAGCCGGATCCGCAGGCCCGCTTCCGGACGGCCACGGGTGCGCGCAAGGCGCTGACCGCGGCGGTCGAGATGCTGCCGGAGCCCGGGGCCGAGGACGAACCGGTCGAGGTCTTCGACCAAATCGGGCCGCTGCCCGCCGGTTTCGGCCCCGACGGACCTGCCCCGGCCCCCGCCCAACAGGCTCAACAGGCTCAACAGGCCCAGCACGCGCAGGCCGCCCAGCAGCCCTACGCCCAGCCGCCGGTCGCGATGTCGGAGACGGGCAGCTTCCATCTCCCGCCGCCTCCGCAGCAGCCCGCACCGCCGCCCCAGCAGGTGCATCCGGTCACTCCGCACACCCCCCTCCCGGCGCAGGCGGCGCCCCTGTACGCCACTGCCGCCCCGGAGCCCTCGCAGGCGCCCACGGCCGCCGTGCAGCACGAACCGGCGCTCACCCGTGCCTACACCGTCGGACAGCCGCAGGCGCAGCCTCAGCCGCAGGCAGTGGCGCAGGCGCACACCCCGGCACCCGCTCCGGCGCACACCCCGCAAACGCGTCCGGGACCGTCCCCGAAGGTGGCGGTCCCGGTGCTACTGGTGGCATTGCTCTGTTTCGCGGTGGGCATCTGGGCGCTGACCCAGAGCTGAGCCGGGCGGCCCGAGCCCCGCCGTACGGGAGTCGGGCCGGGCAGTCGCGGCTACCAGGTCTGCGGCGGACTCCCGTACGGCTGACCGCCGTCGGCGGGGTTTTTCGGGGCTGCCGGGGCGGTGGCGGCGCGGCGCCGGGCCAGCAGCGTCCACGCCCCGAGCCCCAGCACCAGCACCGAACCCGCGCCGATCCCGGCCACGGCGACCATCGTCATCCGGTCGCTCTTGGCGGCCTGCGGCCCGTTCTTGCCGTCCCTCGCGTCGTCCCTGTCGTCCTGCGTGACCGAGAAGTCCCCGGCATCGCCCGCGTACGGCGATCTCCCGGCCTCTCCCTCGACCTTGACCCTGAGGGTCAGCGGAATCCCGTTCTTGCCGTACGACTTCGCGATCTGCGGGCTGAGCGTCACCGACAGGTAGTACCAGCCGGCGAACCGCATGGCGCTGACGCTGCTGTTGGAGTCGTACCGGTTCTCGTAGGCCACCGGGGGCAGCGGATCCAGCGAGACGGAAGTGGGCTTGCCGGAGTACGAGAGCGGCATCGCGGAGTCGACGTGGCCGTGCGCCGGGTTGTCCAGGGACAGCGCGAGCGCGTTGCCGATGTACTCGTCAGAGGCGTTGCTGTTGCTCAGGGTGGCGGTGGCGAAGACCTGCTGCCCCCAGTCCACCGGCACCCGGTAGAAGAGGGTCTGTCCCGGCTTGATGCCGCCCTCCTCCTTCCACTCGCCGGTCTCCAGGCCCGTCGCGTCGTAGTAGCTGGTACCGCCCGACCGATTCTGCGGGGCGGTGGTGGGCGGCGTTGGCGAGGCGGACGGCCAGTTCTCCGGCGCGTCGGTCGGCATCGAACCGGCCGACTTCAACTGCGGCTCCGACTCGTAGCGCAGCTCCAGGTCCCACTCGTCGGGGGCGGAGGTCTCCTTGCTCTCCCGCTCGATCAGGACGTTGTACGTGCCGGCGCCCTGGCAGATGCTGGCGTCCTTCTCCATGGTCCGGTAGGCGTACGCGGCGATCGGGCGCGGGAACTCCGCCGACTCGAATCGGGCGTCCTCCGAACTGCACTGCAGGTCCGTGCTGTCGCTGATGCTGACCGTGATCCCGTCCCCGTAGGCGACCCGGCCGTCGCCCCTGGGCACGGCCACCGCCGAGACGTACCCGTTCGTCTTCGCGTCGAGGTTCAGGCGGTAGTAGAGCTTCTGACCGGGCTTGATCGAGCTCCGGTAGACCGATCCCGGCGTCAGCGCCGACGCATCGGTGCTGGCCTCCGCACCGTCGACCTTCTCCGCACCGGGATCGAAGGTGTACACGGCGGGCTCCCCGGCCGCGTACGCCTGCCCCGGCAGCGCCGCCGCCGCGCACATCGCCGCGGCCGTGGCCAGCGCCACCCGGCCCCTGTTGCGCTGCCTCATCACGTGCTTCCCCTCGTCGTCTGTGCGGCCCGCCCGCGACGCCCGCGTACGAACACGAGCCCTGCGATCACCACCACCACGGCGCCCGCCCCGGCAGCGGCCGCAATGCCGGTCCATCCTGCCCCGCCCGTACCGCCGCTGTCTCCGGCGCTGATCGGATTGCCCTTCTTGTCCGCTTCTTGTCCGTCCTCTTCGCTGCGACGGGAGCGTTGTGCTGGGGGCCGGCCCGCTCGTCACCGAGGACCGGCACCCGCAGCACCACACCGACCTGCGGGTTCCGCGCGATGTCCTGGCCCGCGCCCCAAGCGTCACCGAGATGGAGAAGTCACCGCCGGCGTGCACCGGCCGGACCTGGGCGCCGTTCTCGTAGCGGTCGGTCCAGGCGACCGGCACACCGCCCATCCCGATCGCCGCCGGGCGGCCGCTGTACGGGTTCGTCGGGTCGAACTCGCCGCCCCCGGTGAGCGGGAACCGAGCAGGTGTGAACAACTGCGTCGCTCCGTACGAGTAGGTGGTGGAGCCGCCCCGCTCCACCGTGGGCTCGTTCGCGAACTCCACGTCGTAGCGCACCTGCCGGCCCCAGCCGGCCGGGACCTTGTACGCCCTTCCTCAAGGGCTCCTCGACTCCGTGTACGAGTCCGAGCGGCCAACGCGCGGCGTCGGAGCCCTTCTTGGTCTTCCCTTCGACCACCAGCCAGTACCGTCCCGCCCGGTCGCAGCGGCTCGTGCCCCGCGCCGAAGGGATACGGGCGATCGCCGATGTGAGCGGGCTCGCACCCTCCTTCTGGAAGAAGTGCGCGGTCTCCGAACCGCAGGAACTGTCAGTGCCGTACGCGATGCTGGTACGCATCGCGTCGAAGGTGTCGACGGCCGCCCCGGGCTGCGGCACCGCCGTCGCGGAGAAGTCCGCCGTCGAGGCGGCGTCCAGGTCGACGGCGTAGTACCGCTGCTCACCCGGCCCGATGGTGTCGAGGTACTGCCCCGGCGCGAGCACGGGCGCCTCCGCGGCCGTCGCCGTGCCCGGGACCCGCTCGCCCCGGAACCGGTAGCCGTCCACGGAGAGTTGCGACGCCCGCTGGAGCTGCCTGGCCAGCGAATCGGCGTCCGGTGCGTCGTAGTAGCGGCCGTTGCCCGCCGCCGCGATGCATTCGAGCTGTTCGCGGGCCGCGCCCTTCACCTGGAAGCCCACGGTGTCGATCCGCAGCCCGACGCCCTCCTTGCCGAGCCGCTCGGCGACCTCGCAGGGCCGCGGCGCACCGCAGCTGTCCTCGCCGTCGGAGACCAGCAGGAGCGTGCGCGTACCGATGGCGCCGCCCGAGGGCCGCGGAAGGTCATCGGCGGCCTTCTGCAGCGACAGACCGATGGGGGTTTCATCCTGGGCCGTACGGCCGCCACGGCCTGTTTCAGGGCCGCCCGGTCGAGCCCGCGCACCGGTTTCACGAGCCTGGTGTCCGTGCAGCCCCGGGCGCGGTCGGCGCCGTACACCCGAAGTCCGCTCGGATACCCGTCGGGAAGCCCGTCGACGACGGTCCCGACGGCCGTACGGGCGCTCTCCAGCCGGGAACGCCCCGTACCGTCGTCGTCCGCCATGGAGCCGGACGGGTCGAGGACCATGACCAGGCTGCCGTTCCCGCCGGCTCGGGCCCGGCGGGTGCACCGCGCGGCGGCGCCGCCACGGCCGGCATCGCGCCCGCCACCAGGGCGAGCAGCGCCCCGCCGATCCATGCCCCCGCGACTGCGGTACGTCGGTGTCCCCGTGCCTTCACCCGTGCCCCCTCGACCCACCCGATCGTTTTGCTCACGCAACGTATTGATTTGCTCGGGTGAACTCAAGAGCACAGGTGTCACGGTCCCGCAACAGCACGAAGCCCCGGCCGCTCAGCGACCGGGGCCCGCAATCAGGCTGTTCTGTCTCACACACCCGAACCTGCGGGCACGGAGTCAGTCGCCTCCGTCCACAGATCCTGCTCGGCGCGATCCGCCTGGATCTGGCGGTACACGAGGAGCCCGCCGATGGCGGCCAGTGCGACCAGGAGAAGCTTCTTCACCGCGCGACCTCGTCTTTCCTTGACGTAGGGGACTTCTGCCGCCCGACTATACACACCGGCCGATATCAACCGGTGACCTGCCCGCAACCCAACTGGCGCCCGGGGAAGAGCGACCGCCCGAAGGCCGCTCCGCCCGGAGGATCCGACCCTGCTCCACGACCGGGTCCACAGCCCGATCCGCAGCCCCCGCATAAGCCCGTCAACTCCGGTTGAACCATACGAGTGGTGTTCATCCGAAGATCGGCGCATCGGTGGCGTCGGTCCATGAAATCGCGAGCCAGATCCACATCATCAGAAAGGTAAGCAAACCGGACCACCCGAAAGCGAGGGGCCATGAGCACCGTCAAGCCCAAGAACATCTGGACCGCCTTCGTCACCGCCCTTTTCGCCCTGCTCGCCGCACTGGGATTCATGAGCACCCCGGCGACGGCCACGGAGCAGAGCGCCCCGGAGCCGACCACCACGCACCAGGAGCACACGGGTGCGACCGCGGCAACCGCGACCACCCCGTCGGTGCGATGGACCCTTCCGCGTGACCGGGCGCTGCCACCGACGATGAAGCAGCGCATCCGCGCCGAGGCACACGGCTCCTCGCCCGCCACCCGTCATATGTCCGTCGACGCCACGGGCGCCACGGAGACCAGGAACGTCGCCCGCACGGCCCACGGCGCCCCGGCGGGGGACGCGTCCCTGCTGCCGCCCTGAGAGCCGCTCCGCTGACGTACAGAGCCCCCGGGCCGGTTCACA
Organism: Streptomyces sp. NPDC102437; assembly: GCF_044765565.1. NCBI lineage: Bacteria > Bacillati > Actinomycetota > Actinomycetes > Kitasatosporales > Streptomycetaceae > Streptomyces > Streptomyces sp. NPDC102437. The sequence goes on from NZ_JBIWKI010000005.1 coordinate 233,924, forward strand.
CCGGACGGGGGCTTCTCCGTGCCTTCCAGCGGCCTTCCCGGCCGCTGGAGCCGGCTCCGACTCCGGTGGCCGGCGACAACACGGGGGCGGCCCGCGGCGCATGGCGGCGGATCAGATGCACGATCACGGTCCGCTCGAAGCAACGGCAGCAACGGCAGCAACTGCTCGGCCTTGTGCTCGGCCGCACGGATCCCGATCCCGACGACCGCCGTGCCCGTCAGCCACAGGACGCCGCACGACCACAGCTGCACAGCCGCCGCAATTCAGCCGCAACGCCGAAGGCCCCTCAGCGTTTCCGGTGAGGGGCCTTCGTAACTGTGGGGCTAACAGGATTTGAACCTGTGGCCTCATCCTTATCAGGGATGCGCTCTAACCAACTGAGCTATAGCCCCGCCGCGCTGCTGCGCTGACTTCTGAAGATTAGCGCACGTCGGGGCCAGTCCCAAAATCGATACCCGGCGCTCTACTCGTCCTCGGCCAGCGTGAGCTCGATACCGCCCACGAATCCCGCCGACAAGTTGTAGATGAAGGAGCCCAGCGTCGCCAGCGCGGTCGCCAGGACGACGTCGATCACCGCGATGACCGACGTGAAGATGAGGACCCTCGGCAGCGACAGGAACGACTGGAGATCGAAGCCGTTGCCCTCGTTCGAACCGGTGGCCTCGCTGATCGTGCCGCCCACGGTGGAGAAGACGCCCATCGCGTCCATCACCATCCAGAGCACCGCGGACGCCACCACCGTGCAGATGCCGAGCGCGATGGAGAGCAGGAAGCTGACCTTCATCACCGACCACGGATCAGCCTTGGCCACCCGCAGCCGCGCCTTGCGGGTACGCGGAGTCGTCCGCGCCCCCGTCCGCGGCCGCCGAGCCGCCTGAGAGGCGCCCTGCGCATCGCCCTGCGTGCCGTGCGGCCGGCCGCCCTGGGTCCCGCCCGCGGGCGAGTACGCCTGCGGCGGGTGGTACGGCCCACTCGCCTGCCCCGGCGCGGGCTCGCGCTCACCCGGCAACGGCCCGGTCGCATAGCCCTCGTACTGGGGCTGAGGCCCCCGGGTATCCGTCACAATGCCCCCTTGGGAGTCCGTGGCAGGGCCACGGGCACCGTTCGCTCCTGCTCCGGAAGCGGCCGAACCGGCGCCCGTGGCTCCACTCACGCTCTACTCCTCGTGCTCCCCGGCCGAAGGCGACGTGCCTTCGACATTGCCCTCGACCGTGCTCTCGGCACCCTCCGCCGTCGCGGCCTCGGAGTCCTGGGACCCCTCGACCTCTTCGGCCTCACGACCGGCTTCGGCGTTACGGGCAATACCGACGACGGCATCGCGCTTGCCCAGATTGATCAGTTGGACGCCCATGGTGTCACGGCCCGTCTCCCTGACTTCATTGACTCGCGTGCGAATCACACCACCGCCGAGCGTGATGGCGAGGATCTCGTCCGTCTCCTCGACCACCAGCGCGCCGACCAGCGAGCCCCGGTCCTCGACGATCTTGGCAGCCTTGATGCCCAGACCGCCACGGCCCTGAACCCGGTACTCGTCGACGGGGGTCCGCTTCGCGTACCCGCCGTCGGTGGCAGTGAACACGAACGTACCCGGCCGGACAACATTCATCGAGAGCAGTTCGTCGCCCTCGCGGAAGCTCATGCCCTTGACGCCCGAGGTCGCACGGCCCATCGGGCGCAGCGCATCGTCCGTCGCGGTGAACCTGATCGACTGGGCCTTCTTGCTGATGAGCAGCAGATCGTCCTCGGCCGAGACCAGCTCCGCACCGATCAGCTCGTCAGCGGTGCCTTCGGCGCCATCCGCCATCTCGCGCAGGTTGATCGCGATGACACCGCCGGAACGAGGCGAGTCGTAGTCCTTCAGCGCGGTCTTCTTCACCAGACCGCCCTTCGTGGCCAGGATCAGATAGGGCGCGGCCTCGTAGTCGCGGATCGCCAGGATCTGGGCGATCCGCTCGTCCGGCTGGAAGGCCAGCAGGTTGGCCACGTGCTGACCGCGGGCGTCACGGCCGGCGTCCGGGAGCTCGTACGCCTTCGCCCGGTACACCCGGCCCTTGTTCGTGAAGAACAGCAGCCAGTGGTGGGTGGTCGACACGAAGAAGTGGTCGACGATGTCGTCTTCCTTGAGCTTCGTGCCACGCACGCCCTTGCCGCCGCGCTTCTGCGAGCGGTAGTCGTCCGTCTTGGTGCGCTTCACATAGCCGCCGCGCGAGATCGTGACGACGATGTCCTCTTCGGCGATCAGGTCCTCGATGGACATGTCACCGTCGAAGGGCACCAGCTTGGAACGCCGGTCGTCGCCGAACTTCTCGACGATCGCCGCCAGCTCCTCGCTGACGATCTTCCGCTGCCGCTCCGGCGACACCAGAATCGCGTTGTACTCGTTGATCTTCGCCTGGAGTTCGTCGTGCTCGGCCGTGATCTTCTGGTGCTCGAGCGCGGCCAGCCGGCGCAGCTGCATCTCCAGGATCGCGTTCGCCTGGATCTCGTCGATCTCCAGCAGGCCCATCAGGCCCTCGCGCGCCACCTCGACCGTCTGGCTGCGCCGGATGAGCGCGATGACCTCGTCGATCGCGTCCAGCGCCTTGAGCAGGCCGCGCAGGATGTGCGCCCGCTCCTCGGCCTTGCGCAGCCGGAACTTCGTACGCCGGACGATGACCTCGATCTGGTGCGTCACCCAGTGCCGGATGAACGCGTCGATCGAGAGGGTGCGCGGCACCCCGTCGACCAGCGCCAGCATGTTGGCGCCGAAGTTGGTCTGGAGGTCGGTGTGCTTGTACAGGTTGTTCAGCACGACCTTGGCGACCGCGTCCCGCTTCAGCACGACGACCAGGCGCTGACCGGTGCGCGACGAGGTCTCGTCACGGACGTCCGCGATCCCGCCGATCTTGCCGTCCTTCACCAGGTCGGCGATCTTCTGGGCCAGGTTGTCGGGGTTGGTCTGGTACGGAAGCTCCGTGACGACCAGGCACTGCCGGTTCTGGATCTCCTCGACCGCGACGACCGCGCGCATCGTGATCGAGCCGCGGCCGGTGCGGTACGCCTCCTCGATGCCCTTGCGGCCCACGACGAGCGCGCCGGTCGGGAAGTCCGGGCCCTTGATCCGCTCGATCAGCGCCTCCAGGAGCTCCTCCTGCGAGGCCTCCGGGTGCTCCAGGTACCACTGCGCACCGGCGGCGACCTCGCGCAGGTTGTGCGGCGGGATGTTGGTCGCCATGCCGACCGCGATCCCCGCCGAACCGTTGACCAGCAGGTTCGGGAAGCGCGCCGGCAGGACCGTCGGCTCCTGGTTGCGGCCGTCGTAGTTGTCCTGGAAGTCGACGGTCTCCTCGTCGATGTCCCGGACCATCTCCATGGACAGCGGCATCATCTTGCACTCGGTGTACCGCATGGCGGCGGCCGGGTCGTTGCCCGGGGAACCGAAGTTGCCGTTGGAGTCCACCAGCGGCATGCGCATCGACCACGGCTGCGCCAGACGCACCAGGGCGTCGTAGATCGACGAGTCACCGTGCGGGTGGTACGTACCCATGACGTCACCGACGACACGGGCGCACTTGTAGAAGCCCTTCTCGGGCCGGTAGCCGCCGTCGTACATCGCGTACAGCACCCGGCGGTGGACGGGCTTGAGACCGTCCCGTACGTCCGGCAGCGCACGCGAGACGATGACGGACATCGCGTAGTCGAGGTAGGAGCGCTGCATCTCCGTCTCGAGCCCCACGGGCTCGACACGCATGCCCACCGCGGCGGCGGACTCCTCTTCGGGTGTCACAGGGGTGTTCTCGTCGGCCATTGCTGGTCAAAATCCTTTCGGGCGGCGTCTTGCTGGTACGGCCGACTCAGATGTCGAGGAAGCGGACGTCCTTGGCGTTGCGCTGGATGAACGAGCGCCGCGCCTCGACGTCCTCGCCCATCAGCACCGAGAAGAGGTCGTCGGCCTGCGCCGCGTCGTCCAGCGTGACCTGGCCGAGGACCCGGTGGTCGACGTCCATCGTGGTGACGCGCAGCTCCTCGGCGTTCATCTCGCCGAGACCCTTGAAGCGCTGGATCGAGTCTTCCTTGATCCGCTTGCCGTTCTGCTTGCCCAGCTCGACCAGGGCGTCGCGCTCGCGGTCCGAGTACGCGTACTCGAAGTCGTCCCGGCCCCACTTGATCTTGTAGAGCGGCGGGCGGGAGAGGTACACGTGGCCGGCCTCGACCAGCGGACGCATGAAGCGGAAGAGGAACGTCAGCAGCAGGGTGTTGATGTGCTGACCGTCGACGTCGGCGTCCGCCATCAGGATGATCTTGTGATAGCGCAGCTTCTCGATGTCGAAGTCCTCGTGGACCCCGGTACCGAAGGCCGAGATCAGCGCCTGGACCTCGGTGTTCTGCAGGATCTTGTCGACCCGGGCCTTCTCGACGTTCAGGATCTTGCCCCGGATCGGCAGGATCGCCTGGTACATCGGGTTGCGGCCGGACTTCGCCGAACCACCGGCGGAGTCACCCTCGACGATGAAGATCTCGCACTTCGTCGGGTCGTTGGACTGGCAGTCGCTCAGCTTGCCCGGCAGCGAGGCGCTCTCCAGGAGCCCCTTGCGACGGGTCAGATCGCGCGCCTTGCGGGCAGCGACGCGCGCCGTGGCCGCCGAGATGCCCTTGCGGATGATGTCGGCCGCCTCGTTCGGATTGCGGTCGAACCAGTCCGTGAGCTGCTCGTGGACGACCTTCTGGACGAAGGTCTTCGCCTCCGTGTTGCCCAGCTTGGTCTTCGTCTGGCCCTCGAACTGCGGCTCGCCCAGCTTCACCGAGATGATCGCCGTCAGACCCTCGCGGATGTCGTCACCCGTGAGGTTGTCGTCCTTCTCTCGCAGCAGCTTCTTCTCGCGCGCGTACTTGTTGACCAGCGTGGTCAGCGCGGCTCGGAAGCCTTCCTCGTGCGTACCGCCCTCGTGCGTGTGGATCGTGTTCGCGAAGGAGTAGACGCCCTCGCTGTACTGCGTGTTCCACTGCATGGCGATCTCGGCCGAGAGGAGGCGCTCCTTGTCCTCGGCCTCGATGTCGATCACCGACTGGTGGATGACATCGCCCTTGCGGGAGTTCAGGTACTTCACGAAGTCGACGATGCCGCCCTCGTAGTGGTACTTGACCGTGCGTACCTGCTCCGCCTCGGCGGCCTCGGCCACCTCGGCGACCTCCGCGCCCAGCGTCGCCTTCGCCGACTCGCGCTCGTCGGTGAGCTTGATCGTCAGGCCCTTGTTGAGGAACGCCATCTCCTGGAAGCGGCGCGACAGGGTCTCGAAGGAGTACTCGGTCGTCTCGAAGATGTCCCCGTCGGCCCAGAAGGTGACGGACGTCCCCGTCTCGTCCGTGGCCTCGTTGCGGGCCAGCGGAGCGGTGGGCACACCGAGCTTGTAGTCCTGGGTCCAGCGGAAACCGTCCGTCCGGACCTCGACCGAGACCCGCGAGGACAGCGCGTTGACCACGGAGACACCGACACCGTGCAGGCCGCCGGAGACGGCGTAACCGCCGCCGCCGAACTTGCCGCCGGCGTGCAGCACCGTCAGCACGACCTCGACCGCGGGCTTCTTCTCCGACGGCACGATGCCGACCGGGATGCCACGGCCGTTGTCGACCACGCGGACCCCGCCGTCGGCGAGGATCGTGACGTCGATCGTGTCCGCGTGCCCGGCCATCGCCTCGTCGACCGAGTTGTCCACGACCTCCTGCACGAGGTGGTGGAGACCGCGCTCACCGGTCGAACCGATGTACATGCCAGGTCGCTTGCGGACCGCGTCCAGACCCTCGAGGACGGTGATCGCGCTGGCGTCGTACGAGGACGTGGCCTCGCCGCCGCCGGCTGACTCGCCTGCGGCGACAGCCTCGGCGCTCTCACCGGGTGTGGACGGAATGTTCTCGTTGGGGTTGCCGGAATCGGCCACGAAGCGCCCTTTCTGGCACAGCACAGGCCGTTCTCCGGGCAAACGGGAGCGGCTGCGTCGTTCGGCTTGTATCGACGACTCCCGCGACGATGCGGGATTGTCCACCAGTCTACCGGTAGCGCCGACATGAATGGGGGTTTGCCGGTACCTGAGTACGCATGTGCCGCCCTGAATGAGCGGCTGACGACTCCCCATATTCAGGAAGGGCCCTCAGGAGGCTCACACCGGCCTTGAGCGCTTCGGCCTGTCAACCTCTCGCTACCGTGAGGGACGGCCCACTCCCGCCGCGTGGTTTCGACCACCGCAGACCGCACAACGCGGACCCGAAGGACAGCCGCTCCGCGCGGACAGCAAGAGGCCTCGGCAGAGCCGAGAGGGGTGTTCGCAGAGCGCCCGAGAACGGCTCGGCTGCCGGGAGGAAATGAGAAAAGGCCAGGTCAGCCGTATGTATCGCCGGGGCCGGTACTCCCCGGCGCCCGCAGCGGACCGAACCTGCGCTGCGGGCCTCCGGGCCCCAGCACCTTGATCAACCTGACCGTGCCGTGCCCCAGGTCCGCGTTCAGCCGGGCCACCAGCTGGGGCGCCAGCAGCCGCAGCTGCGTCGCCCACGCCGTCGAGTCGCACTGCACCGTCAGCACCCGCTCGTCCGGATCCTCGTCGTACCGCAGCGGCACACAATGTTTGGCCAGATCTTCACCCACGATCTGCGGCCAGCGCCCCATGACCCCGCCCACCGCCGCCGGCGTCTCCCAGCCGCGCTCGGTGATCAGACGATTGATCGCTGAGCCCAGCGGAAGCGGATCACGACCGTCCGCCCGCGCACCCGAGCGCAGCCCGCCGCCCCGCCGGGCCTGCTTCTTCTGCTGCGCGGCCGCGCCACGCGCCCGCGCCTGCTCCTTCGCCGCACGCAGGGCCACCCGCGCCAGGTCGACACCCGAGGGCTCCGGAGCCCTGCCCCCGCCGGAACGCTCCTGCGACGGCCCTCCGGATCCCTCGCCGCGGCCGCTCACAGCCGCTCCACCTCACCCGCGGACACCGCGAACCGGGTCCCCGCCAACACCCCCGGAACGTCCTCGTCCACCGCGGCCGTCACCAGCACCTGCTCGGCCGGGGCCACCAGCTCCGCCAGCCGCTCCCGGCGCCGTGCGTCCAGCTCCGCGAAGACGTCGTCGAGGACCAGCACCGGCTCATTGCCCTCGCTGCGCAGCAGGTCGTAGGAGGCCAGGCGCAGCGCCAACGCGTACGACCAGGACTCGCCATGGCTCGCGTACCCCTTGGCCGGCATGCCCCGCAGCCCCAGCAGCAGGTCGTCGCGGTGCGGTCCGGCCAGCGTCACGCCCCGCTCGATCTCCTGCTTGCGGACATCCGCCAGGGCGGCGATCAGCTGCTCGTACAGCTCCTCGCGGGTACGCGAGGGCTCCACGCCCGCCCCGACCGAGCTGCGGTACTCCAGCGCCAGCGGGCCACCGCCCGGCGCGACATCCCCGTACGCCTTGTCCGCCAGCGGCTGCAGGGTGGCGATCAGATCCAGCCGCTGTGCCAGCAGCTCCGCGCCCACCCGGCCCAGGTGCTGGTCCCACACGTCGAGCGTGGACAGGTCCATCGACCGGCCACCGTGCCGACGCGCCATCGCCGCCGACTTCAGCAGGGTGTTGCGCTGCTTCAGCACCCGCTCGTAGTCCGAGCGCACCCCCGCCATCCGCGGCGAACGGGCCGTGACCAGCTCGTCGAGGAAGCGCCGACGCTCCCCTGGATCTCCCTTGACCAGCGCCAGGTCCTCCGGCGCGAACAGCACCGTACGCACTATCCCCAGCACGTCACGGGGCCTGACCTGCGACGATCTATTGATACGCGCCCGGTTGGCCTTGCCGGGATTGAGCTCCAGCTCGATCAGCTGCGAACGCTCCCCCTGCGTCACGGCGGCGCGGATGACGGCCCGGTCCGCGCCCATCCGTACCAGCGGTGCGTCGGAGGAGACCCGGTGGCTGCCGAGCGTCGCGAGATAGCCGACCGCTTCGACCAGATTCGTCTTGCCCTGGCCGTTGGCCCCCACGAAAGCGGTGACGCCCGGATCGAGAGGCACCTCGACCCGGGCGTACGAGCGGAAGTCGGCCAGCGAGAGATGCGTGACATGCATGGTGTACGCCGACCTTCCCGGCTTCCTGCTCCGTGCTTCGTGGAGCGGACCGGACGCTCTGGACCGGCCCGCTTCCCGTTGCGGTTACTTCTTGTTCTCGACCGCGTGGCCACCGAACTGGTTGCGCAGCGCGGCGATCATCTTCATCTGCGGGGAGTCCTCCTGGCGCGAGGCGAAACGCGCGAAGAGCGACGCGGTGATGGCGGGCAGCGGCACCGCGTTGTCGATCGCGGCCTCCACCGTCCACCGGCCCTCGCCGGAGTCGGCGGCGTAGCCGCGGAGCTTGTCGAGGTGCTCGTCGTCGTCCAGCGCGTTGACAGCCAGGTCGAGCAGCCAGGAACGGATGACCGTGCCCTCCTGCCAGGAGCGGAAGACCTCGCGCACATCGGTGACGGAGTCGACCTTCTCCAAGAGCTCCCAGCCCTCGGCGTAGGCCTGCATCATGGCGTACTCGATGCCGTTGTGGACCATCTTCGCGAAGTGGCCGGCGCCGACCTTGCCCGCGTGGACGGACCCGAAGTCGCCCTCGGGCTTCAGCGCGTCGAAGACCGGCTGGACCTTGGCCACGTTCTCGGCGTCGCCGCCGTACATCAGCGCGTAGCCGTTCTCCAGGCCCCAGACGCCGCCGGAGACGCCGCAGTCCACGAAGCCGATGCCCTTGATGCCCAGCTCGACCGCGTGCTTCTCGTCGTCGGTCCAGCGGGAGTTCCCGCCGTCCACGACGATGTCGCCGGGCGAGAGGAGACCGGCGAGCTCGTCGATCGTGGCCTGGGTCGGGGCACCGGCCGGAACCATCACCCAGACGACCCGGGGACCCTTCAGCTTGCCCACAAGCTCTTCGAGGCTGTGGACATCGGAGACGTCCGGGTTGCGGTCGTAACCGATGACGGTGTGGCCTGCGCGGCGGATGCGCTCGCGCATGTTGCCGCCCATCTTGCCGAGGCCGACGAGACCGAGCTCCATCAGAGATTCCTTAAGCGTTGTGCCGATTCGTACCCGAGGACGAGCCTACGCCCGGCCGGGGACGGAACGACGGGCATGCTCGACGCCGAGCGTGCCCGTCGGGAACCGCCGTGCCAGGACCGATGACCGGATCAGCCGGAGAGGCGGACCGGCATGATCAGGTACTTGTACGCGTCGTCCGCCTCGGCGTCCACGGCCGGGCGGCCGCTGAGCAGCGCCGGCTTGGTGGACGTCGTGAACGAGAGCTGGGCGACCGGGGAGTCGATCGCGCTCAGCCCGTCCAGCAGGAAGGTCGGGTTGAAGGCGATCGAGATGTCGTCGCCCTCCAGCACCGCGTCGACCCGCTCCACAGCCTGTGCGTCGTCGCTGGAACCGGCCTCCAGGATCAGCACGCCCTGCTCGAAGCTGAGCCGCACCGGGGTGTTGCGCTCGGCGACGAGGGCGACACGCTTGACGGCCTCGACGAACGGCGCCGTCTCGATGACCGCGACCGAGTTGAACTCGGTGGGGAAGAGCGTGCGGTACTTCGGCAGATCGCCTTCGAGCAGCCGCGTGGTCGTACGACGGCCGGCACCCTCGAAGCCGATCAGACCCTCACCGGCACCGGAGCCGGAGAGCGCCAGGGTCACAGTGTCACCGCTGGTCAGGGCCTTGGCGGTGTCCAGCAGTGTCTTGGCGGGCACCAGGGCGACGGCGGAGGCGTCCGGGTTCTCCGGCTTCCAGAGGAACTCGCGCACCGCGAAGCGGTAGCGGTCGGTCGAGGCCAGGGTGACGGTGTCGCCCTCGATCTCGATCCGCACACCGGTCAGCACCGGCAGTGTGTCGTCGCGGCCCGCGGCGATGGCGACCTGGGCGGCGGCCGAGGCGAAGACCTCGCCGGGGACCGTGCCGGTCGCGGTCGGCATCTCGGGAAGTGCCGGGTACTCCTCCACAGGAAGGGTGTGGAGTGTGAATCGCGAGGAGCCGCAGACCACGGTCGCCCGTACACCGTCTGTGGAAATCTCCACCGGCCGGTTGGGGAGGGCGCGGCAGATGTCGGCGAGCAGCCGGCCGGAGACCAGCACCGTGCCGTCCTCCTCGACCTCGGCATCCACCGAGACCCGGGCCGAGACCTCGTAGTCGAAGCTGGAGAAGCTGAGGGCGCCGTCCTCAGCCTTCAGCAGAAGGCCCGCAAGAACGGGCGCCGGCGGACGGGCCGGGAGGCTACGGGCCACCCAGGCCACAGCCTCCGCGAGTACATCGCGCTCCACCCGGATCTTCACCGGAACCGCCTCCTGCTGTTGCTCGCTCGCCCTGCTGGCCTTCGTCGTCTGATCGCGTCTTCCGCCGCCGAGGCAGCGAGGACGCCGGGGACCAGTCTGACGTACGGCACCGACACTCGGTGCTGCTCGGGGTCAAGTCGCGACAAGAGGTTCGGAGAGCTCCGGCGCCGAGTTGTGCACAGGCCCCACTTCGAAGCGGATTCCGGGCTAACTCTATGTGGCAGTAGTAGTAGGGCCTGTGGAAACCGTGGATAACGTCGTTTCCGCAGGTCAAGCCCCGTTTTTTATCCACTGCCCCTGTGGGCGGCACCGGTGGACAACACGGTGCTTCTGTGGACACAGGAAAGTTCTGCACACCCGATGCACAGGGCAGGGGGGTTTCTCCCCAGGCCTGTCCCCAGCTTTACCCAGGTTCCCCACAGCCCAACCGACCCTCTTGGTGTGACGCCTTTCACTCGGCGCGGTGAAAGGCGGTGCAGCGTTGCCGAACAGTGGACAGAGGTGTGGAGAAGCAGCAGAGAGCTGGGGACAAGACGGCTCGGCCTGTGGGTCGACGGTGGACAACTTCATCCACGCCCTGTGGACGAATATTTTGTCCACAGGCTGTGGATCACTGTTGACCACAAATCCCCAACCCCTTGACCTGGCCTGATGGAGTATCGGCAGTCGCCCCTGTGGAAGCAATATGGACAACTCCCGGATCCCCAGGCTGTGGAAGGGAAAAACTCCCCAGATCTGTGGAGAACAGGCGGTCAGCTGCAGGTATTCGAACAGCGCGACGGCGCCGGAGCGGCGGCAGCGGTTCCTGGAACGGGTCCGGGGAGGGTCTCGGGGCGGCTGCGGACGGCTCCTGAGCGCCGTCCGGGCGGTCTCCGGACCCGTTTCCGGGCGGTCTCCGGACCGTTTTCCGGCTCCGCAGGACGCTGTCGGGCGTGCCGCAGACTTTCCCCGGCGCTCCCAGCCACTCCCCCGGGCGCTTCCCAGACGTTCGCCGGACGCTGCCCAGGTACTCCCCGGGCGCTCTCCAGGCAACGAAAAGGGCGCCCGAGGCCCCTGTTGAGGGTCCTCGGGCGCCCTTCCGGCGCGTACGGAGCGTCTGCCGACGGTGGTGCGTCAGCCGTTCTTGATGCGGTTGGTGAGCTCGGTGACCTGGTTGTAGATGGAGCGCCGCTCAGCCATCAGCGCGCGGATCTTGCGGTCCGCGTGCATCACCGTCGTATGGTCGCGGCCGCCGAACTGCGCCCCGATCTTGGGCAGCGAGAGATCGGTGAGTTCCCGGCAGAGGTACATGGCGATCTGGCGGGCCGTTACCAGCACCCGGCTGCGGGAGGTTCCGCAGAGATCGTCCACCGTGAGACCGAAGTAGTCCGCGGTCGAGGCCATGATGGCCGTCGCCGTGATCTCCGGAGCCGAGTCCTCGCCCCCCGGGATCAGGTCCTTCAGCACATGCTCGGTCAGTCCGAGGTCCACCGGCTGCCGGTTGAGGCTGGCGAAGGCCGTGACCCGGATCAGCGCCCCCTCCAGCTCCCTGATGTTGCGGGAGATCCGGGAGGCGATGAACTCCAGTACCTCCGGCGGGGCGTTGAGCTGCTCCTGCACCGCCTTCTTGCGGAGGATCGCGATTCGCGTCTCCAGCTCCGGCGGCTGCACATCGGTGGTCAGGCCCCACTCGAAACGGTTCCGCAACCGGTCCTCCAGGGTCACCAGCTGCTTGGGCGGCCGGTCGGAGGACAGCACGATCTGCTTGTTGGCGTTGTGGAGCGTATTGAAGGTGTGGAAGAACTCCTCCTGCGTCGACTCCTTGCTCGCCAGGAACTGGATGTCGTCGACGAGCAGGATGTCCACATCCCGGTAGCGCTTGCGGAAGGTGTCGCCCTTGCCGTCGCGGATCGAGTTGATGAACTCGTTGGTGAACTCCTCGGAGCTCACATACCTCACCCGGGTACCGGGATAGAGGCTGCGGGCGTAGTGACCGATGGCGTGCAGCAGGTGGGTCTTGCCGAGCCCGGACTCCCCGTAGATGAAGAGCGGGTTGTAGGCCTTGGCCGGGGCCTCGGCGACCGCGACCGCCGCGGCGTGCGCGAACCGGTTGGACGCGCCGATCACGAAGGTGTCGAAGAGGTACTTCGGATTCAGCCGGGCCGCCGGCTCGCCGGGGCCGGGCGTGGGAGAGGGCTGCGAGCCCATCGGCCCGGTGGCGCCGCCGGGCCGTCCGGTGCCGGCGCCGCCCTGCCGGTGCTGCGGCTGGTGCTGCTGCTCCTGCATGTCGTGGTGCTCGGGGCGCTGCTGCTCGTAACCCTGGCGCTCGGGCGGCTGCGGACGGTAGTCGTGCTGCGGCTGCTGGGGGCGGCCGCCGCCGTACGGCTCGCGCCACTGCTCCGCGGGAGCCTCGCGGTCCTGGAACCCGCCGAGCCGGGGCTGCTGCCAGGAGAGGTCCTCCTGGGTGCGCGGCCACGCACCGGGTTCGGGGCGCTGCTGCTGGTAGTCGGGGTAGGCCGGCCGGGCGGTCGGCATGCCGTCGTCGGCGGGCCGGTGTCCGTACCCGTCGTACGCGTCGTTGTGCTGCCGCTCGTCGTGCTGCGGTCCTTGGTAGCGGTGCTGCTGGGGCTGGTGCATCGGCGGCGCGGGCGGGCTCGGCGGTTCGCCCGCGGAGTCGTCGACGGTGATCGCGATGCGGATCGGGCGGCCGCATTCGCGGCTCAGCGTCTCGCTGATGAGCGGCGCGAGCCGGCCCTCCAGGACGCGCTTGCCCCATTCATTGGGCACCGCGAGCAGTGCCGTGTCGGCGACCAGAGCGAGCGGCTGGCAGCGCTCGATCCACTGCTTGTCCTTCGGCTCGATGCCCTGCTGGCCCTCCCCGAGGAGTTGCTCCAGCACTCGTGGCCACACTGCGGCAAGATCGGCAGGTACGTCAGCCACGGGGCACGCTCTCTCGCTGGTCCCACGAATGTGTGGTTCTCGGGACGGTATGGGTCGGTATGGGTGAGGACCGGCAGGCAGGAAGAAAAGAACCGGAGCTCAGCCACGGTAGTCAGGCCGACCCGCGTGGTTCAAGTCGTTGTCCACAGCCTGTGCACAGTGGGGGGTGCTGTGGAGCCGGTTTGACCGGATGGCGTAGCCGCGCGTACCGTGACCAGGTCGAGTTGTCGATGGCTGCTGCCGCCTGCCTCCGATGGGCAAAGATCACGATCTGTGATTGTGAAGCGGTGCACTAGAGCGTTTACGCGAGTCTCTCGTGGGCGCACGGTGACAGCCAGGCGATGTCCCGCCAACACACGAGTCATTTCTGGAGCCCCCTAGTGAGCAAGCGCACCTTCCAGCCGAACAACCGTCGTCGCGCGAAGACCCACGGCTTCCGGCTGCGCATGCGCACCCGTGCCGGCCGCGCGATTCTCGCGTCCCGCCGTGGCAAGGGTCGCGCCAACCTGTCCGCCTGATCGCTTACAGGTCATGACGTGCTGCCTACCGAGAATCGGCTGAGGCGGCGCGAGGACTTCGCGACCGCAGTACGTCGAGGACGCCGGGCCGGCCGCCCGCTACTCGTCGTTCATCTACGCAGCGGTGCAACGGACCCGCACGTGACTGGGGAGAATGTTCCCCCGCCGCGTGCGGGTTTCGTTGTCAGCAAAGCTGTGGGTGGAGCGGTTGTGCGCACAGCGGTGAAGCGGAAGCTTCGCCACCTGGTCCGCGAACGGCTTGCCCTGCTGCCCCCCGGTAGCCTGGTTGTCGTACGAGCGTTGCCCGGAGCGGGCGACGCCGACCATGAACAGCTGGCCCAAGACCTGGACGCCGCTCTCCAGCGGCTGCTGGGAGGGGGCGCGCGATGAAGTACCCGCTGCTGGCTCTTATCAAGCTGTATCAGTGGACGATCAGCCCACTCCTCGGGCCTGTCTGCCGTTACTACCCGTCGTGTTCCCACTACGGATATACGGCGATCGACCGGCACGGAGCGATCAAGGGAACCGCGCTGACGGCTTGGCGCATCCTGCGGTGCAATCCGTGGTCACCCGGTGGCGTGGACCACGTTCCACCACGCAAACGTCCGCGTTGGCATGAACTCCTGCGTAATGCCATGCGCGGTGGCAAGGGCGGGGACTCCGCCGCTGATGCGCCTGTCCGGGGATCGGACTCCGAACCCCCGAGTCGGGCCGCAGAGACTTCGCCCAATGCTCAAGGAGCCTGATTAGTGGACACGATTGCCAGTCTGTTCAGCTTTATCACCTGGCCCGTCTCATGGGTCATCGTCCAGTTCCACAAGTTGTACGGGGCGATCTTCGGACCCGACACGGGCTGGGCCTGGGGCCTGTCCATCGTGTCCCTGGTGGTGCTGATCCGGATCTGCCTGATCCCGCTTTTCGTCAAGCAGATCAAGTCGACCCGCAACATGCAGGTGCTCCAGCCGAAGATGAAGGCGATCCAGGAGCGCTACAAGAGCGACAAGCAGCGTCAGTCCGAAGAGATGATGAAGCTGTACAAGGAGACGGGTACCAACCCGCTCTCCTCGTGCCTTCCCATCCTGGCGCAGTCGCCGTTCTTCTTCGCCCTGTACCACGTGCTGTCGGCCATCGCCTCGAACAAGAAGATCGGTGTCATCGACCAGTCGCTGCTCGACAGCGCCCGTCAGGCACACATCTTCGGTGCTCCGCTCGCCGCCAAGTTCATGAACAGCGCGGATGAAGTCGCGGCTCTCGGTGCCTCGCTCACCGACGTCCGGGTCGTCACCGCGGTCATGATCGTGATGATGTCGGCCTCGCAGTTCTTCACCCAGCGCCAGCTGATGACGAAGAACGTCGACCTGACGGTCAAGACCCCGTACATGCAGCAGCAGAAGATGCTGATGTACATCTTCCCGCTGATCTTCGCCGGCATGGGCATCAACTTCCCCGTCGGTGTCCTCGTCTACTGGCTGACCACCAACGTCTGGACCATGGGTCAGCAGATGTACGTGATCAACCAGAACCCGACCCCGGGCAGCAAGGCGCAGGACCAGTACCTGACGCGTCTGCTGAAGAGCGTCACCGCGCACGGTGAGGTCCGGGGCAGGACCCGGCGCAACACCGTCAAGCGGATCGTGGCCAAGGGACCGGACCGCAATGACATCGAGCGGAAGTTCGTCACGGGGCTGGCCAAGCTGGGCCTCGCCGCCCAGGAGGACGGCACCGTGATCAAGAGCGAGACCGCTGTCGCCGAGGCCGAGGGCGGAGCCGCGCAGCGGCGTCAGCAGCCCAAGCGCCAGACCAAGGCCCAGCGCCAGACCGGTACCGCACAGGCGGGGACCAAGGACGCCGACTCCACCGAGTCGGGTTCCAAGACCTCTCTGCAGAAGCGGGACGCCGCGCAGGACGAAAAGCCCAAGCCGGCGGGCAAGCCCGCGTCCGGCTCCTCACGCCAAGCCAAGTCCGGACAGCGCAAGGGCCCGCAGCGGCCCAAGCACCCGTCCAAGAAGTAAGAAGGAGTCCATCCGTGACGGAAGGCACCACCTCCACGGCCGCTGAGGGCAGCGACACCTTGACCCGCCTTGAGCAGGAGGGCGAGATCGCAGCGGATTACCTCGAGGGTCTGCTCGACATCGCCGACCTCGACGGCGACATCGACATGGATGTCGAGGCGGACCGGGCCGCGGTCTCGATCATCAGCGACTCGGCACGTGATCTGCAGAAGCTCGTGGGCCGCGACGGTGAGGTGCTGGAGGCGCTCCAGGAGCTGACGCGGCTCGCCGTTCACCGGGAGACCGGGGACCGCAGCCGGCTGATGCTGGACATCGCGGGCTTCCGGGCCAAGAAGCGGGCGGAGCTTGCCGCGCTGGGTGCCAAGGCCGCGGACGAGGTCAAGAGCACGGGCGAGCCGGTGAAGCTGGACCCGATGACGCCGTTCGAGCGCAAGGTCGTCCACGACGCGGTCGCGGCCGCCGGTCTGCGCAGCGAGTCCGAGGGCGAGGAGCCGGAGCGCTTCGTCGTCGTCCTCCCGGCCTGACCGGACCCTGGTTCTGTCGGCCCCGTCTGTTCGCAGGCGGGGCCGATCTTTGTCAGCCTGATAGATCAGCCACCCACAGTGCGGTAGTGCGGTATGGAAGGACGGTTCCCGTGACGGCGGAAGTAGAGCTTCCCCAGGCGCCCGAAGGGGCGCGGGCGGTTTTCGGCGAGTTCTTTCCGGAGGCTGTCCGGTACGCGGAACTGCTGGCGGACGCCGGGGTGAAGCGGGGGCTGATCGGCCCGCGTGAAGTGCCGCGGCTGTGGGAGCGGCATCTGCTGAACTGCGCGGTGCTCTCCGAGGTCGTGCCCGAGGGCGTCACCGTCTGCGATGTGGGTTCGGGGGCCGGCCTTCCCGGTATCCCGCTGGCGCTGGTGCGCCCCGACCTCAAGATCACCTTGCTGGAGCCCCTGCTCCGGCGCACGAATTTCCTCCAGGAAGTAGTGGAGCTGCTGGGCCTGGACCATGTGACGGTCGTGCGTGGCCGGGCCGAGGAGGTTCTGGGGTCGCTCCAGCCGGTGCACGTGGTGACGGCTCGTGCCGTGGCACCGCTGGACCGGCTGGCCGGCTGGGGCGTTCCCCTGCTGCGTCCGTACGGGGAGATGCTCGCGCTCAAGGGGGACACCGCGGAGGAGGAGATCGCTGGGGCACGCGCGGCTCTGAGCAAGCTCGGCGTGGTGGAGACCGAGGTGCTGCATGTCGGGGATGGCGTGGTCGACCCGATGTCCACGGTGGTGCGTGTGGTGGTCGGTGAGAGTCCCGGCGGTGTGAGGTTCGCCGCAAAGAGGGCCAAGGCCGCCAGAACGAGCCGCACGAGGCGACGCCGCTGACGTCTCCGTTCGCTCCGCAGGATCGAGTGCTGCGTACTGTTCATGCCGTCTGCCGGTGGCGGGTCCGGTACGTAGTGGTATGCACCCATACGGAGTGTCGTGCCCCTGTAGCTAAGCTGCGGGGGCATCGTGTTTCACGTGAAACGTCGCTCTCTGCTGCATGGAATCATCAGCCGCGGTCGCGCGGCTGCCGCGCCGCGGCATCGCAGGCCCGTTAGGGCTACGGAGTTGTCCACAGAAGTGGATTCATCCACAGAAGAGCGGGCCTCGCTGGTTCACGACCCCGAAAGCATGGCAGGCTCTGCTCATTGCGAGCCTGAAGTCGAGGAGAGTGAATCCTTGCGGTCCGACGCCAACATTGCGGGACCGATGACCGATCCGGTCCCCGGTCCCCGAACCGAATCGGCGGGGGACGGTGTTTCACGTGAAACACCGCCGCCGATGGACGACACACCCATCGGCCGCGCGGCCCAGCTGGCGGTCGAGGCCCTTGGCCGCGCCGGCGAGGGCCTGCCTCGTCCTGACCGGACGCGCGTCATGGTGGTGGCCAACCAGAAGGGCGGAGTGGGCAAGACGACCACGACGGTCAACCTTGCTGCCTCGCTCGCGCTTCACGGCGCCCGTGTTCTGGTGATCGACCTCGACCCGCAGGGGAACGCCTCTACGGCTCTGGGTATCGATCACCATGCCGAAGTCCCCTCCATCTATGACGTCCTGGTGGAGAGCAGGCCGCTCTCCGAGGTGGTTCAGCCCGTACCGGACGTCGAAGGCCTCTTCTGCGCCCCCGCCACCATCGATCTCGCCGGTGCGGAGATCGAACTGGTGTCGCTGGTGGCGCGGGAGAGTCGACTGCAGCGAGCGATCCAGGCGTACGAACAGCCGTTGGACTACATCCTCATCGACTGCCCGCCTTCGCTCGGTCTGTTGACGGTCAATGCCCTGGTTGCCGGGGCCGAGGTGCTGATCCCCATCCAGTGCGAGTACTACGCGCTGGAAGGGCTGGGTCAGCTACTGCGGAATGTGGACCTCGTGCGGGGGCATCTCAACCCCGATCTCCATGTATCGACGATCCTGCTCACCATGTACGACGGCAGGACCAGGCTCGCTTCGCAGGTTGCGGAGGAGGTGCGCAGCCACTTCGGCAAGGAGGTACTGCGGACGAACATTCCGCGATCGGTGCGTATCTCGGAGGCGCCCAGCTACGGGCAGACCGTTTTGACCTATGACCCGGGTTCCAGTGGGTCGCTGTCGTACCTCGAAGCGGCGCGTGAGATCGCCCTGCGGGGTGTCGGGATCCACTACGAGCCCCAGCATGCCCGGACGGGCATGGGGAACAGCCAGCAGAGCATTTCGGAGGGGATTCAGTGAGCGAGCGTCGAAGAGGGTTGGGGCGTGGGCTGGGTGCCCTGATCCCCGCCGCTCCGCAGGAGAAGCAGGTGCCGCCCGCGGGGATGGGATCGACCCCTGCCGGGGCGAATCCTGTGCTGACCGCGGAGCGAGGGGTGGCTGCGGCAAAGGTGGCCGCTCGCGCGGGCACTCCGATCGTGCCGGAGCCGGGCGCGCCGATGTCGGAGCCCGGAACGGGCGCGGGGTCGGCGGGACCTGCCGGGGCGTACTTCGCCGAGATTCCTATCGGCGACATCACTCCCAACCCCCGCCAGCCCCGTGAGGTGTTCGATGAGGACGCGCTTGCGGAGCTGGTGACCTCCATCAAGGAGGTGGGTCTCCTTCAGCCTGTCGTTGTGCGGAAGGTGGGGCCGGAGCGCTATGAGCTCATCATGGGCGAGCGGCGCTGGAGGGCCTGCCGTAAGGCGGAGCTGAAGCAGATTCCGGCTATCGTTCGGGCCACGGACGACGAGAAGCTGCTCCTGGACGCGCTCCTGGAGAACCTTCACCGGGCTCAGCTGAATCCGCTGGAGGAGGCAGCCGCGTACGACCAGCTGCTCAAGGACTTCAAGTGCACGCATGACCAGCTGGCCGACCGAATCGGGCGTTCGCGGCCGCAGGTGTCCAACACCCTGCGTCTGCTGAAGCTGTCGGCTCCGGTACAACGGAGGGTGGCCGTCGGGGTGCTGTCGGCCGGTCATGCGCGGGCCCTGCTGTCCGTTGACGACTCGGAGGAGCAGGACCGGCTGGCCCATCGCATTGTGGCCGAGGGGCTGTCGGTGCGTGCGGTCGAGGAGATCGTGACGCTCATGGGCTCCAGTGCCACGAGCCCTGCCAAGGCCAGGGGGCCGCGGGCCGGCGGCCGGGTGTCGCCCGCCCTGTCCGATCTCGCCACCCGGCTATCGGACCGCTTCGAGACCAGGGTGAAGGTCGACCTCGGTCAGAAGAAGGGGAAGATCGTCGTCGAGTTCGCGTCGATGGAGGACCTGGACCGTATTCTCGGCAGCCTGGCACCGGGCGAGGGACGCGTGCTGGAGCAGGAGTCCGCAGAGGAATCCGCCGAGGGCGACGAGGGCTGATCCTGCCGATGGGGGATGTCGGGCGGGCTGTGTTCCGGTGGTTACCGGGACACAGCCCGCCCTTTGCTTTCTCTCGGTGTCGGCTTCATCCCTGGGTCGATACGATGCGTTCTGGTATGGCACATCCGGGTTGAGCCACCTCGGTAGAAGGGGCCATACGGTCAGTGAACGGAGTGCACTGACCGTCGCACGCGGTGCGGCGGGCGAAGGAAGCGAGGAACAGCCTTCATGGGGCGTCGGCTCGTACCGCTCACACTGGACAACCTTTCCGATCTCCCCAGACGATGCCGCTCATGTGTCTTCTGGGAGCTGGATCCGGTCAGTGGGGAAGCTGCGGTAAAGGCAGGGACGCCCGAGTTGGAGAAGGAGGCCTGGATCTCGGCCGTTCTCCTGGAATGGGGGTCGTGCGGCCGCGTTGTCCATGTCGACGATGTCCCGGTGGGCTACGTGCTCTATGCGCCGCCCGCCTATGTACCGCGCTCGACCGCGTTTCCCACCAGCCCCGTCTCCTCCGATGCCGTGCAGTTGATCACTGGTTGGATCATGCCGGGCTACCAGGGGCAGGGGCTGGGCCGGGTCATGGTGCAGACCGTCGCCAAGGATCTGCTGCGCCGGGGGTTCAAGGCGATCGAGGCATTCGGCGATGCCCGGTGGAAGGAGCCGGCCTGTGTGCTTCCCGCGGACCATCTGCTCGCAGTCGGCTTCAAGACCGTACGGCCGCATCCCGTTCATCCTCGGCTGAGGCTGGAACTGCGCACGACGCTGTCCTGGAAGGAAGACGTCGAACTGGCCCTGGACCGGCTGCTGGGCGCGGTACAGAAGGAGCCGGCGCTGAGGCCGCTGTGATCCGAGAGCCCAGGGCGATCCGAGCTTCCATGACAACGTGAAACGGGTCCATCCCCCCGAGGGACGGACCCGTTTCACGTGAAACAGTGGCGTGCGGTACGCCTGGGGCCTCTCGTTTGGATCAAGCCGGGCTGATCCGGCCTGATCCAAACGAAAGACCTAGCCGAGGAAGGCTTCGAGGTCGCGGACGATCGCGGCCTTCGGCTTCGCTCCGACGATGGTCTTCGCGACCTCGCCGCCCTGGTAGACGTTCAGGGTCGGGATGGACATGACGCCGTACTTGGCAGCCGTGGCCGGGTTCTCGTCGATGTTGAGCTTGACGACCTCGATCTGGTCACCGTGCTCGGCGGCGATGGCCTCCAGGGAAGGAGCGATCTGGCGGCACGGGCCGCACCAGGCTGCCCAGAAGTCCACCAGTACAGGCTTCTCGCTCTTCAGGACGACCTCGTCGAAGGAGTCGTCGGTCACGTTCTTCAGGGCGCCGGCCACGGCGGCCTCCTTAACTTCTTGGGGTGTAGTGGGGTGCGAGGCGTGAGTCAGACGGTGGCCGCTGCGGCCTTCTCCTCGTCGGCGAGCGCGGCGAGGAAGCGCTCGGCGTCGAGGGCGGCAGAGCAGCCCGTGCCGGCGGCCGTGATGGCCTGCCGGTAGGTGTGGTCGACGACGTCACCGGCGCCGAAGACACCGGTCAGGTTGGTACGGGTCGAGGGGGCTTCGACCTTGAGGTAGCCCTCCTCGTCCAGGTCGAGCTGGCCCTTGAAGAGCTCGGTGCGCGGGTCGTGGCCCACAGCGATGAACAGGCCGGTCACCGCGAGCTCGGACGTCTCGCCGGTCTTGGTGTTCCGCAGGGTCAGACCGGAGAGCTTCTGCTCGCCGTTCACTCCGGCAACCTCGCTGTCCCAGGCGAACTTGATCTTCGGGTCGGCGAAGGCTCGTTCCTGCATGGTCTTGGAGGCACGCAGCGTGTCCCGGCGGTGGACGATGGTGACCGACTTGGCGAAGCGGGAGAGGAAGGTCGCTTCCTCCATCGCGGTGTCGCCGCCGCCGACCACGGCGATGTCCTGGTCCTTGAAGAAGAAGCCGTCACAGGTGGCGCACCAGGAGACGCCGCGTCCGGAGAGGGCGTCCTCGTTGGGCAGGCCGAGCTTGCGGTGCTGCGAGCCGGTCGTCACGATGACGGCCTTGGCGCGGTGCACCGTGCCGGCCGTGTCCGTCACCGTCTTGATGTCTCCGGTGAGGTCCACGGAGACGACGTCGTCGGGGACCAGCTCGGCGCCGAAGCGCTCGGCCTGGGCGCGCATGTTGTCCATGAGTTCGGGGCCCATGATCCCGTCCTGGAAGCCCGGGAAGTTCTCCACGTCGGTGGTGTTCATCAGCGCGCCACCGGCGGTGACGGCGCCCTCGAACACCAGCGGCTTGAGAGAGGCGCGTGCGGTGTAAAGGGCGGCCGTGTAGCCCGCGGGGCCGGAGCCGATGATGATCACGTTACGGACGTCGCTCACGGGTTTCTTCCTCGTCTCTGCAGACTGCCTACTGTCCACGCCTACTGGGGCCGGTTCAACGACTCTCACCCCACCCAACGGATCCTACGGGGGATGCATTCCCCGACGTGCGGGGCGCTTCCGGCGGGATTCTCAGGTGCGTGGGTAGGAGTGGACCAGCAGGAGTTCACCCTTGCCCGCGGGCGCGGTCCGGACGCAGGCCGCATCGACGACGTACGCCTGTACACGGGTCGCGTCGGACAGGTGCGGAAGGACGACGAGGAACGCATCCGTGCCCTCGTAGGTTCCTTGTTCCACGGCGAGGGCGGCAGCATCGCGTCCGGTGCCCTGCTGCACACACGGCGGGACGGGCACGGTGGGTGCGCGCAATGGCGTCTGGGGCGATTCGGATCCGGCGGAGTTGCTACTGGGCGTCGACTGCGCCTCGACGGACGGCGCCTGCTTCTCGCCCTCCATGCCGTCCGCCGACTTCGACGGCTTCGAGCCGGCACTCAGAAGAAGCGTGTGCACCCGGTCCCCGAGGGTGGACTCCGAGAACGTTCCTCCGCTGTTCTCCCCGGCGATGGAGCTGCGGTCTGCGGCCTTGAGGCTCGCGGATTCCTGGGACGGCTGAAGGCTCTGCAGCATGAAGACACTCACGCCGACCACGGCCGCACCGAGAGCGGCTCCGAGCACGGCTGTGCGACGGCGGCGCCGGACCGACCGGCGGCCGGGGCCGGTGGTCGCCCGGGGACGTCCTGCGGGACGGTCCGAGGGACTGGATTCCGTGTTCGGCTTCTCTGCTGCCGGCTGCTCTGTTTCACGTGAAACATGCGCCGAGCCGGAAGGCTTCGTGATGCCGAGAGCCGCCTCGGCGACGAGTGCGGCATCGATGCGGTCCGCGATGTCGTCAGGCATGCGCTGTGGCATGGGCACGGTGCCGAGCAGCTCGCGGATTTCCATGAGAGAGGCATTGACCTCACCGCAGAGTTCGCAGCCGTCCACATGGTCGCGTACCTCTGCCGCACGTGACGGGGGGAGCAGCTCCTCCGCCAGCTCGGAGATCTCCGTGACATCCGGATGCTGGGTCGTGTCGGTCGTTGATGTCATGTGCGCCCACCTCCGCCCTTCACTGCAGCGGGATCGCTTGCGCCCGCATCTCTCGGCCCCGATGCCGGTGGGACGGATGCGCGCGGCGTCCGGTTCCTTCCGGCCCTCTCGTCGACTCCTGCGACCTCGCCGCGCAGGTGGATGAGCAGCGGTGCCAGCCGGGCCCGTCCCCGCGCACAGCGGCTCTTCACGGTGCCTGTCGGTACGTCGAGGATGCGTGCCGCCTCGGCAACCGGGTAGCCCTGCATGTCCACGAGGACGAGTGCGGCCCGCTGCTCGGCGGGCAGAGTGGCGAGGGCAGCCAGGAGTTCGCGGTGGAGGTCCTGACGTTCCGCCGGTGCCTCTGCGGATTCGTGGGGTTCCAGGAGCTGCTCGAACCGTTCGGTGTCATCGACCGGCGCGGTCCTGCGGGTGGCCGCCTTGCGGACCCGGTCGAGGCAGGCGTTGACCGTGATGCGATGCAGCCAGGTGGTGACGGCGGACTGACCGCGGAAGGTATGTGCGGCCCTGAAGGCGGAGACAAGGGCGTCCTGGACGGCGTCCGCTGCTTCCTCGCGGTCTCCCAGGGTCCGTATCGCCACCGCCCACAGCCGGTCTCGGTGGCGCCGTACGAGCTCACCGAAGGCGTCCGGGTCACCGGCCACATGGCGAGCGAGGAGGTCTGAGTCGTTGAGTGGTTCCGACGGCTCGGCGGCCACCTCCCCCTCCCTCCCTTTCGCTGCGTCAAGGTGCGTCTGTCTATCACGATTCGAGCGGACGGGGCAGGGGCGCAGGAGGCGCTGTCCGAGACCGAACGCGATCACCGGTGCCGAGGCGCACCGGATACGCGCGAGGCCGGTGGGGGCGTCCCACCGGCCTCGCGGTCACTTGAGTACGGAGATCTCCGAGATCCCGCCCCGGTAGCCACCCGTTCCGTCCGAAGGCAGTTCCGCGAGACGGATCAGGACGTAGCGCGTCCGCACCGGCTTGGGGAGGGTCTTCTTCAGATGGCTTCCCACGGTTTCAAGCTCTGTGAGGCGCTGGGGGAAGTCGGAGAGGGACGATGGGGCGGAGGCGCTCGGATCGGCAGCCAGGACCTCGGCCTTCTGCCCAGTGCGGTACATCGTGGCGGCGATGCCCGCGACGTCCTGAACGCTTCCCAGGTCGACGACTATGCCGCTGCCGTCCCTGCGGTTCGGGTAGTTGCCGAAGTTCGCGTAGCCCCGGTATCGGGGAGTGACCCAGGCCGTGCCCGCGTCGCCGTCGACGGAGTTCGGCACCTGATCCGTCTTGATCCCCGAGCCGCTGGGCATGAACTCCGTCGCTCCGGCGATGCGCAGTGGCACGGTCGCGGGCTGAGGCTTGTTGTCGCTGTTCTCCGGGTCGGTCTGTGTGCTGTCGCCGGGGTCGGAACTCTTGTTGTGGTCGATGAGCGTCTCGGCGAGCTGCCAGCTGCCGAGGCCCAGCGCGGCGATGAGCAGCGCGGACACGGCCCACTTGAGGGCTTTGCCGGTGCGGCTCTGGAGCGGTGCCGGGGGCGCCGCGATCGTGGGCTGGGCGGCGACGGGCCGGGCAGGCGGGCGCCCGTAGGAACCCTGCTGGTAGGTGGTGCGCTGGTACTCGGGAGGCGCTGTGAAGGCGGGCTCCGGAGGACGGATGCGGGGCATCGCGGCAACGGCCTTGGCCAGCTCGTCCGGCGTGGTGCACGGCTGTTCTTGCCGGGAGGCAGTCGCGCCGTCGTTGGCGAGTGCGCGCATGGCGAGCTCGGAAAGACCCCGGTGGACGCCGGCGCGCACCTGGTCGGGGGCGATCAGTCCCACTCCCTTGGGCAGCCCGGCCAGGCCGTACGCATCGCTCTCGTACGGCCAGCGCTGGGTCAGCGCGGCGTAGAGCAGGGCGCCGATCGCCTCGGTGTCCGCACGCTGGGGACCGTCGGCGGTGATGCCCCGCAGGGCGGCGTTCACCGCGAGGCCGCGGATCCGGTACTGCCCGGTCGAGCTTCGCAGCACCGCCCCCGGGGTGAGCCTCAGATGTGCGAGGCCTTCCCGGTGGGCTGCCGCCATGGCCTGGGAGACCTGGCTGACGAGCTGGTAGGCGTCGTGCGCGTCCATCGGCCCCGAGGCCAGCAGCGAGGTGAGCTCGGTGGCGTCGGGGAGCCATTCGTGGACGACGTAGACGAGGTCGTCCTCCTCCACCGCGTCGAGGACCTGCACGAAGCGCGGGTCACCGAGCAGTGCGGAGGAGCGGGCCGCCGCCAGCACGGAGCGGGCACGCGGGTGGTCGGCCGGAAGCAGGTGGACGCCCACCGCCCGGCGCAGCTTCTCGTCGACGGCGCGCCAGCTGCTGAAGCCGTCCAGACGGGTGACGCACTCCTCCAGCCGGTAGCGTCTGGCCAGTTTGTGCCCGCTGTGCAGATCGGGGATCGGCAGAGTGGCCTCGGAACCGATGCGCTCACCATCCGTGTCCTGAGGCTTCGTGCCCTTGGTGTCCTGAGCTTCTGCCGTCCCGTCGGCCGTGGTCTCGTCCGCCTTGGCGGTCAGCGGCTCATCACCGCTGTTGTCGGCCACGTCGACGGCAGCCGTGCTACGTTCCGCCACCGTCGTTCCTGCCTCCCCATCCGTTGCGCGATGCCAGCCAGCTCTGCACAGTCACGCCAATTGTGCCCACACTCCGGCGCTATGCACGACACGCAAGGGGTGGTGATGGTTGTGCGGCGGTTGATCCTCAGCGACCGAGTCGCCCTCGGACCATGCCGACCATGCCGTTGATCTCCTCGATCCGCATCCGCTTGGCGGCGACGAAGAAGACGCCCAGCAGTACGGCTCCACCGCAGATCAGCGCAGCGAGCGAACCGAAGGCACCCTCGCCCAGGCCCATGAGCACGGCAAAGCCCGCGCCGCCGCCGAGTACCGCCGCGGGGATCGCGGCCAGGCACAGCCGGGCATAGGTGCGTACGACATGTGCACCGTCCAGATCTCCGCCCAGGCGGTTGCGGAGCCGCCGCCAGGCGACGCCCACGCCGACGGCGTAGGCGAGCCCGTACGACGCGGCCATGCCGACCACGGCCCACCGGGCGGGCAGAACCACGTAGCAGAGGGCCGAGGCGGCCGCGTTGACCGCGGCGACGATGACCGTGTTGTAGAAGGGCGTGCGGGTGTCCTCGTACGCGTAGAAGCCGCGCAGCACGACGTACTGCACGGAGTAGGGGATCAGGCCGAGGCCGAAGGCCATGAGGATGAAGCCCATGGAGCGGGCGGCCTCGGTGCCCGCGGAGGCGTACAGCAGGGTGCACATCGGCAGGCCGAGTGCGAGGAAGGCGAAGGCCACCGGCACGATCGCGACGGCCGAGTTCCGCAGCCCCTGGGAGATGTCGTCACGGACGGCGCCCGGGTCGTCGTCGTGGGCTGCGCGGGAGATGCGGGGCAGCAGCGCCGCCATGACGGAGACGGTGATGATCGCCTGCGGCATGCCCCAGATGAGCTGGGCGTTGGAGTAGGCGAGGAAGCCGGTGCCGTCCTTGCCGGACAGCTTGCCCGCAGACGTCGCGAGCTGTGTCACGACGATCACGCCCGCCTGGTTGGCCAGCACGAACAGGACGGTCCACTTGGCGAGCTTGATCGTCTTGCCGAGCCCGTGTCCCTTCCAGTCGAAGCGCGGGCGGAAGCGGAACCCGGCCTCGCGCAGATACGGGATCATCGCCAGGGCCTGTACGACCAGGCCGAGCAGCGTGCCGATGCCCAGGAGCCGGACGCCCTCCGGCGGAATCGTCTGGACGCCCATCTGGGACTCGGCGGACGTGCCGTAGACCCAGATGAACATGCCGAACGTGAAGATCATGACGATGTTGTTGAGGACCGGGGTCCACATCATCGCGCCGAACTTGCCGCGGGCGTTGAGGATCTGGCCCATCACGACGTGCACGCCCATGAAGAAGATGGTCGGCAGGCAGTACCGGGCGAAAGTCACGGCGACGCTGTTGGCCGCGGTGTCCTGGGCGATCGTCGGCGACATCATGTGGATGAGCCAGGGAGCGGCGAAGACCGCGATCGCGACGATCACGCCGAGCGCGACCATGACGAGGGTCAGCAGCCGGTTGGCGTAGGCCTCGCCACCGTCCTCGTCGTCCTTCATGGAACGGACGAGCTGGGGTACGAAGACCGAGTTCAGGCCTCCGCCCACGGTGAGGATGTAGATCATCGTGGGCAGGGTGTAGGCGATGGTGAAGCTGTCGCCGAGCAGCGCCGCGCCGAGCGCGGCGGTGATCACCAGGCTGCGGACGAATCCGGTGAGGCGGGACACAAGCGTGCCGGCCGCCATCAGCGCGCTGGACTTCAGTAGGCCGGAGGCCCGTCCGCCGGACTTCGGCGGGGCGGGCGCCGGGGCCGGCTCGGGCTCCGGAGGTACGGGGGCGGACCCGGCCGGGCCCTCCTGGTCCCGGAAGAGGTGTGCGAAGGCATCCGGCTGCTCGTCGCCCCGGGAAGCCTGGCTGACGAGGTCGTCCACCCCGACGAACTGGGTGGTCGCCGGATTGTCGCCGTACGGCAGGTGCCGCGACGGGCCCTCGGGCTCGGGAGGCGGGGTCTGCGCCCAGATGCGCGGGTCGGGCGGGTACTGGGCAGCAGGCGGCTGCTGGTAGAGCGGCTGGGGCTGCTGGTAGGTGCCGGGGGGCGGCGGCGGGTGCGCGGCACGGTCGTACAGCGCCTCGGTCACCGGGTCCTGGACGGACAGATCCTGGGCGCGGTAGGGATCGCGGTCGTAGGCGTCCTGCAGGTACGGATCGGGCGTCGGCGGAACCTGGCCAGGGCCCGGGGGCATCGGAGGCCCGCCGGAAGACCCGGCTCCGCCCGCACCCTGACCGCGGTCACCGTCGTACGGCGCGTTCATCGAAACCCCACCTCATCGTCCCCGGCCGACCGGCCACGACAGACATAGCTCAACGTTCCACTTTCTCACCCGCGCCCGACGGCTCCCCGCTTTCCGGACCGGTGTCCGGAGTCGGGTCACTCGGCTGCTCGGGTTCACCGCCGTCTTCGCCGGGTGCGTCGCCCGCGTTGGCGCGCTTGCGGTGGGCGTACATCCTGATGCCCGCGAGGACCAGGAGCAGCAGCCCGCCGGCGATGACCAGCAGCACGGTCGGGGTGAGCTCGGAGACCTTCACGGTGAAGGTCATCTCTTCGCCGTACGGCGTGCCGTCCTCGGTGTAGAGCTGCGCCGTCATCTGCACCTGGCCGTTGACGTTGGCCGCCGCGTCGAACTTCACGGACTGGCTGTGGCCGGGCCCGATCCGGATCGGCTGCTCCGCCACGGCCCCGCCGTCGTTCAGCTTGAGGCGCGTCGCGTTCTCCGACTTCAGCCGGAGTACGAGATGGTCCACGCCCTGCAACAGCCTGTTCTGCACGGTCACCGGGATGGTGGCGCTGCGGCCGGACAGGGTGACGTCGGACTTCGAGATGAGCTGGACCTCACCGACGAGGTCCTGCAGATAGCCGCGGACCGAGTCCCGGTACTGCTGGGCCTCCAGCGGCCTGCCGCGCCATGACGTCGACATGGACCGGTTGAGCGCGTTGCCGAAGGGGGTCACCACCCGCTCGGGCTGGGTGAGGATGACCTGGAAGTTGTTCAGCGAGACCTGGGTGGACTTGATGTCCTGGAAGGCCTGGGTGGGCAGTTCCTGGCGACGGAGCTTCTTCGGGTACTGGGAGGCCCTGGGGACGCTGGTCGTCGCGCGCGCGTCGGGCTTCGCCGCGGCCGCGTCCACCAGCCCGAGGGGCTGGGTCCAGCGCTCGTCGTCGAGCCCGTGCAGGGCCTGGGCCATCGACTGGGCCTGGGCCACGGTGGGCATCCGCTGCGGTGCGACGACGATGCTCCGCTCGGTGTCCGTGTCCTGTTCGGCCAGGGCGAGAGTCAGAGCGAGGAATTTCTGGACGGCGAGGGTGGACTTCCCGGCCTTCGACATGTCGCCCTGGAAGGCCGTGGAGAGCCGGGCGTCGGCGACGACCGCGGTGGTGCCGCCACCGATCGGCCGGGCCGCGGTCGGCGTGTACGTCAGACCGCCGGTCTCCTGGAGGCTGTCGCTGCGGGCAATCACCTTGTGGGCCCCGGCCGAGGTGGCGACATCGACGATCGACGGGTCGATGGCCCCGTCGACGGGCCATGCGAAGTCGGTCGACGGCTTCACGTGGAGGATCGTCTGCACCGTCGTCCCGGCCACTTCGGTGGCGGTCTGCAGATGGCTGAGGGTGCCGGAGACGTTCTTGCCGCGGTGCGCGATGGACGCCAGATCGGGGTCGGCGAACGGCAGCGCGACGACCTTTCCGTCCGACACAGCGGCTTCGAGCGAGGTGAGCCACTGCTTGGCGACGGCCTGGTTCTTCCCCGCGACGGTGGTGTCGCCGGACTTGACGCGGTAGTTCCCCGCCATCGCGTCGACACTGGCCAGCAGATCAGGGTCGATCACCCAGGTCACGGGCAGCTGGCTGCCCAGCGATACCAGCTGTTCGAGCCGTCCGCCCGGAGCCAGCTCGGCGGCCAGGTCCTCGTCCGCGAACACGGGCGTCCGCTGATCGTCGGTGCCCGTCTCGGCGGTGACATGGGCCGACGCGATGAGCGGCCAGAGATAGGTGACGTTCGTCCTGGAATCACGCTCCTCCTCCTGCCAGGGCAGGAAGGTGCGCTCGATCCCCAGCACCTGCTTGTACTGGGCCTGGGGGGTCTGGCCCGACAGCGAGACGCCGAGCTGGTAGACGCCGTCGTCGCCGAGTCCCAACTTGCCGACCGGAACGGAGAGCGTGAAGTCCTGGCTGATCCCGGAGGGGAGCTTTGCGAACTTCACCGTGTACTTGCCGCCGACCGGGGCGGGGTCGCCACCGGGCACGTACACGGTGCGCTTGGCGGCGGTGTCGATCTCCGTCCGGCTGAGGAGCTTCGGGCCCACCCGCAGGTCGACCACGGCCTGCGTGATCGTGCCCTTGCCCCGGTTGGTCACGGTGCCGGAGACGGTCAAGGTGTCCCCCTTGACCGGCGCGCTGGGAGCCAGGGTGTCCAGGGACACGTCGACCGTTTCGGACCCGATGTGGGCCTTGCCGGTCCCGTCGGCCTGCGCCGCGGGTGCGGTGGGACCGGCCAGCAGCGCCGCGACGAGCGGTGCCCCGATGACCAGGGCGGCTGTGCGGCGCAGCCACCGGCGGGCAGGAGAGGGACCGATCCCCTGAATGTCTGCCGCCTCGGCCACGCGCCTACCCGTCCCTCGTCGTCGTCAGCTGGTGTCGATGGTTGTCGGTTCTTGCGTCCACGCATGGTAACGATGTGCGCGGGTGCCAAGTGCTGGGAGTTCGCTACATGATCGGAAGAGTCTTGCAGGGCGGGCCGAAACCAGGACGACCGGGCCGGTCCGGGCACGTACCCTTTTCTGTTGTGCCGAACGCCAATGAAGACAGCTCCCGTGCCCTGACCCAGGTGCAGCACCGCGCAGTCAGCGAACTGCTGCGGGTGTCCCCGGTCGCCGACGATCTCGCTCGCCGTTTCCAGGACGCCGGGTTCGGTCTCGCCCTGGTCGGCGGATCGGTCCGGGACGCGCTTCTCGGCAGGCTCGGGAACGATCTGGACTTCACGACCGATGCCCGCCCCGAGGCCGTGCTGAAGATCGTCCGGCCGTGGGCCGACTCGGTCTGGGAGGTCGGGATCGCCTTCGGCACGGTGGGCGCCCAGAAGGACGGCTACCAGATCGAGGTCACCACCTACAGGTCGGAGGCGTACGACAGGACCTCGCGCAAGCCCGAGGTGTCCTACGGCGACTCCATCGAGGAAGATCTCGTCCGCCGTGACTTCACGGTCAACGCGATGGCCGTCGCCCTTCCGCAGAAGGAGTTCATCGACCCTCACGGCGGCCTCGAGGACCTGGCCGAGCGCGTTCTGCGTACCCCCGGAACACCCGAGGAGTCGTTCTCCGACGATCCGCTGCGGATGCTGCGCGCTGCCCGCTTCGCGGCTCAGCTGGACTTCGATGTCGCTCCCGATGTGGTCACCGCGATGACGGAGATGGCCGGGCGCATCGAGATCGTCTCCGCCGAGCGGATCCGGGAAGAACTCAACAAGCTGCTGCTCTCCACCCACCCCCGCAAGGGACTGGCGCTGCTCGTCGACACGGGGCTGGCGCAGCAGGTGCTGCCGGAGCTCCCTGCACTGCGTCTGGAAAGTGATGAGCATCACCGTCACAAAGATGTCTACGAGCATTCGCTGACCGTCCTGGAGCAGGCCATCGGCCTGGAGCAGGACGGCCCCGATCTGGTCCTGCGCCTTGCCGCTCTTCTCCATGACATCGGTAAGCCGAGAACGCGACGCTTCGAGAAGGACGGACGGGTCTCGTTCCATCACCACGAGGTGGTGGGGGCGAAGATGGTCAAGAAGCGGATGACCGAGCTCAAGTACTCCAACGACATGGTCAAGGACGTCTCGAAGCTGGTGGAGCTTCATCTGCGCTTCCACGGTTACGGCGACGGTGAGTGGACGGACTCCGCGGTCCGCCGCTACGTGCGGGACGCCGGCCCCCTGCTGGAGCGGTTGCACAAGCTGACCCGCTCGGACTGCACCACGCGCAACAAGCGCAAGGCGGGCGCTCTCTCGCGGACCTATGACGGTCTTGAGGAGCGCATCGCGCAGTTGCAGGAGCAGGAGGAGCTGGATGCCATCCGCCCCGACCTGGACGGCAACGAGATCATGAAGACCCTGGGTGTCGGCCCCGGGCCGGTGATCGGCAAGGCGTACGCGTTCCTGCTGGAGCTGCGCCTGGAGCACGGCCCGATGGAGCATGACGTGGCGGTCGGGAAGCTCAAGGAATGGTGGGCCGCGCAGGGCTGAGACCGCGGAAGCGATGGGTCATGTTTCACGTGAAACACGACCGACCGCTCTGGTGCCCGAGGGGCGCTGTTTCACGTGAAACAGCGCCCCTCGCCATGTTCCACCCCGGTCCTCAGGCGGTATCTCCGGTGCGGTTCCACCGGAACATCAGCATCGCGACGACCGCGTAGAGAACGGCCACCCCGACCACCACCACGGCCGATCGCCCATCAGGAGGCAGTATCAGGGCGGAGACCGCGGCCGCTCCCACGAAAGCGACGTTGAACAGCACGTCGTAGAGGGAGAAGACCCGGCCGCGGAAGGAGTCCTCCACTGCGGTCTGCACCACGGTGTCGGTCGCGATCTTCGCCCCCTGGGTGGCCAGCCCGAGGATGAACGCCGCGACCAGCATGGGTACGGGGACGAACCACAGCCCCAGCGCAGGTTCGAGGACGGCGGCCCCTGCCGCACACACCGTCAGCCAGCGGACCCGGCCGAGCCGTCCCGCCGCCCAGGGCGTCAGCACGGCCGCCGCGAAGAACCCCGCACCGGAGGCCCCCACGGCCAGCCCCAGAAGAGCCAGGCCCTCGGATTCGCTGTTGGTCCAGGCGTACCGGCACAGCATCAGCACCGTGACGGTCAGCGCCCCGTAGCAGAAACGCATCACGGTCATGGCGGCCAGCACCTGGGTGGCCTGCTTCCGCTGCGCCAGATGACGCAAGCCGTCGACCAGGCCCTGAGTGGTGTCGCTCAGGGCCTCCCCCAGCCCGATCCGGTGTCCGCCCTGATCCGGTCCGAGGAGCCCGGTGGCAAGGGTCAGGGAGGCCAGTGCCGACGTGAGGTAGAGCGCCGCACCCAGCATTACCACCGCGGCATCGGAGTCCGAGGCCAGCAGTCTCACGGCGAAGGCGAGGCCGCCGCCCGCCGTGGCCGCGAGCGTCCCGGCGGTCGGCGAGAGCGAGTTGGCCAGCACCAGCCGGTCGCTGTCGACGACACGCGGCAGCGCTGCCGAGAGCCCGGCCAGGACGAAGCGGTTGACCGCGGTGACGCACAGCGCCGAGGCGTAGAAGAGCCAGTCGGGCGCGGAGCCGAGGATGAGGAGCGCCGTGCAGCAGGCGAGCGCGGCACGCAGCAGGTTTCCGTACAGAAAGACCTGGCGGCGCGGCCAGCGGTCCAGCAGAACGCCGGCGAAGGGGCCGATGAGCGAGTACGGCAGCAGCAGCACCGCCATGGCGGAGGCGATTGCGCCCGCCGAAGCCTGTTTCTCCGGCGAGAAGACGACATGAGCTGCCAGTGCCACCTGGAAGACGCCGTCGGCCGACTGGGAGAGAAGTCGTACGGCCAGCAGACGACGGAAGTTCCGAAGGCGCAGAAGAACGCGCAGATCACCCACGACGGCCATGTGATCAAGGGTCACATACGTTGAGGGTCCCCGGGCAGATTGCCCGGGGACCCTCAACAGCACGGAAGGAAATGAGCGTTGCCGCTCAGCACCCGGCCGTGTGGACGTGCCGTGTCCGGCTGCGTCAGTTGGAGACCTCGCCGCGGATGAACTTCTCGACGTTCTCGCGGGCCTCGTCGTCGAAGTACTGGACCGGCGGGGACTTCATGAAGTAGGAGGACGCGGAGAGGATCGGGCCGCCGATGCCGCGGTCCTTGGCGATCTTCGCGGCGCGGACGGCGTCGATGATGACACCGGCGGAGTTCGGGGAGTCCCAGACCTCGAGCTTGTACTCCAGGTTCAGCGGAACGTCACCGAAGGCACGGCCCTCGAGGCGCACGTACGCCCACTTGCGGTCGTCCAGCCAGGCCACGTAGTCCGACGGGCCGATGTGGACGTTGTCCGCACCGAGCTCGCGGTCCCGGATCTGGGAGGTGACGGCCTGAGTCTTGGAGATCTTCTTGGACTCCAGGCGCTCACGCTCGAGCATGTTCTTGAAGTCCATGTTGCCGCCGACGTTCAGCTGCATCGTGCGGTCCAGGATGACACCCCGGTCCTCGAAGAGCTTCGCCATCACGCGGTGCGTGATGGTGGCGCCGACCTGCGACTTGATGTCGTCGCCGACGATCGGGACACCAGCCTCGGTGAACTTGTCCGCCCACTCCTTGGTGCCCGCGATGAAGACCGGGAGAGCGTTGACGAACGCGACCTTGGCGTCGATGGCGCACTGCGCGTAGAACTTCGCAGCGACCTCGGAGCCGACGGGCAGGTAGCAGACGAGGACGTCGACCTTGCGGTCCTTGAGGACCTGGACGATGTCGACCGGGGCCTCGGCCGACTCCTCGATGGTCTGGCGGTAGTACTTGCCGAGACCGTCGTGGGTGTGGCCGCGCTGGACGGTGACGCCGGCGTTCGGCACGTCGCAGAGCTTGATGGTGTTGTTCTCGCTGGCACCGATGGCGTCCGCGAGGTCGAGACCGACCTTCTTCGCGTCGACGTCGAAGGCGGCGACGAACTCGACGTCCCGCACGTGGTAGTCGCCGAACTGGACGTGCATCAGACCGGGCACCTTGCCGGCCGGATCGGCGTCCTTGTAGTACTCGACGCCCTGGACCAGCGAGGCGGCGCAGTTGCCCACGCCGACGATGGCTACGCGAACCGAACCCATTCCGGTTGCTCCCTGTGTGTTTTGGATGTTTCCGATGAAGGCCCCGCGGATCTGCGGGGACCTCACTCTGCGGTGTCGTCGGACGGATCCGGCGGGGTGTCACCCCGGCGCCGGGGCAGGCCGCCCGTCTCTCCTGCGGTGTTCTGCTGAGCTTCGCTCCCGGGCGAGGATCGTCGCTGATCCCGTCCCGACCGCTCGCTCTCGATGAGCTCGTTCAGCCAGCGCACTTCGCGCTCCACGGACTCCATGCCGTGTCGCTGCAGCTCAAGTGTGTAGTCGTCGAGGCGCTCCCGGGTGCGGGCCAGTGAGGCCCGCATCTTCTCCAGCCGCTCCTCGAGCCGGCTGCGCCGGCCTTCCAGCACGCGCATCCGCACGTCGTGCTCCGTCTGTCCGAAAAAGGCGAAGCGGGCTGCGAAGTGCTCGTCCTCCCAGGAGTCGGGGCCGGTGTGCGAGAGCAGCTCCTCGAAGTGCTCCTTACCTTCCGCCGTCAGCCGGTAGACGATCTTGGCGCGGCGCCCGGCCAGTGAGGAGGCGGGGGCGACCGCACGGCCGGTGGCGGGCGGCTGGTCGACGGGGGCGGCACCCGGCTCCTCGATCAACCAGCCGTTGGCGACCAGCGTCTTGAGGCAGGGGTAGAGGGTGCCGTAGCTGAAGGCACGGAAGATCCCCAACGAGGTGTTGAGGCGCTTGCGCAGCTCGTAGCCGTGCATCGGGGACTCGCGGAGCAGGCCGAGAACGGCGAATTCGAGGATGCCGGAGCGTCTGCTCAACTTCGCCTCCTCCTTCTCCGAGTGCTCCTGCGGAGCCCGGTGCCGGACCGATGTACCGAGCTGATGTATCGACTCGATACATCCCGACGATAGATCGGGAGTCGCGATGCGACAAGGGGAGCCATCGTGAACGGCATCACATCGCGAATTCATAGGCACCGACTTGCGTTGTTTGGGGTGAAGTTCGGCCCTAGGGGGGTTTTGACCGTGCGTAGTCTGTGCGGCATGCAGACCACCGGTAACCGCGCGACGCGCCCGCGCGTCACTCACCGTGGGCCAGCCGGATGCATGGCGGACGAGCCCGTCACAAGGCTTGTCCGTAATTCGGGGGACCGGATCTCAACTGCCGCTTCCAGGCGCTCTCGCCTGCCCGAGGAGTAGTCGTTCGATGAGCGAGCACCGTCGCAAAACGCCGCAACCGCAAGGTGGCGGGCGTGCAGCGGCCAGACGAGCAGCACAGCAGTCCTCATCAGGACGCCGCGCTGCTCCGTCACGTGGAGTAACTTCCGAGTCACCTTCCAGTTCGAGTGGTGGTGACAGCCAGTACGGCGGACGGGCCGAGGCCAGACGTGCCGCCCAGCGGGGCGGTGGGAGCCGTCGTGCCGCCGAGGGCGGCGGAGCAGGCCGCGGAGGCGGCGGACGCCGTCGTGGCGGCGACGGCGGGCACGAGGGGGCGGGCAGGGGGCGGGGCCGAGGCCCCCAGCGCCCTACCAAGAAGCGTTTCATCGACTACCCGCGCGCCGGCAAGTACGGCTTCCGGCGCTGGGTCCCGTCATGGAAGCTGGTCTCCGGCCTCTGCGTCGGCTTCCTGGGCATGCTCATGGGCGTCGCCGGTATCGCGTACGCGATGGTCGAGAAGCCCAAGGTGAACGAGGCCGCGGAGGCGCAGAACAACGTCTACCTCTGGGACGACGGCACGCAGATGGTCGCCACGGGCGGTGCGGTCAACCGCCAGATCATCGGCTACGAGCAGATTCCCGAAGCGATGCGGGACGCCGTCATCTCGGCCGAGAACAAGTCCTTCGAGCATGACCGGGGCATCGACCCCATGGGCATCGCGCGGGCCCTGTTCAACATGGCCACGGGCGGTGAGACACAGGGTGGTTCGACGATCACCCAGCAGTACGTGAAGAACTCGCGTCTGTCACAGGAGCAGACCCTGAGCCGGAAGTTCCAGGAACTTTTCATCACGCTCAAGGTCAGCAACGACATGAAGAAGAACCAGATCATGGCGGGCTACCTCAACGTCTCGTACTACGGACGAGGAGCTTCGGGGATCCAGGCGGCGGCCCGTACGTACTACAACAAGGACGCCGTCGACCTGGATCCGAGCGAGTGCGCGTTCCTGGCCACGCTGCTCAAGGGCGCGTCTTACTACGACCCGGCGGGTGCCACCGACGTCGACCCCGTGCAGGCGACGCCGGAGCTGAACACCGACCGGGCCAAGAAGCGCTGGAAGTGGATCCTCGACGAAGAGGTGAAGGACGGGCGTCTCTCGAAGGCGGAGCGCGCCAAGTACACCGAGTTCCCGATGCCGGAGCCGCCGAAGAAGAACGCCC
Source organism: Streptomyces sp. NPDC102437 (assembly GCF_044765565.1). Taxonomy (NCBI): domain Bacteria; kingdom Bacillati; phylum Actinomycetota; class Actinomycetes; order Kitasatosporales; family Streptomycetaceae; genus Streptomyces; species Streptomyces sp. NPDC102437. The sequence goes on from NZ_JBIWKI010000005.1 coordinate 270,652, forward strand.
AGCTGGAAGGCCAGACCGGTTACCTGGTCGAACTCGCCAGGCAGTACTTCCTCAGCAACAACAAGCATGACGTCACGGCGGAGATGCTGTCCCGCGGCGGCTACCAGATCCACACCACCTTCAACAGGGACAAGGTCAACGACCTCGAGGACGCCGTCCAGAAGGTCTACAAGAGCAAGATCAAGCCGAAACAGCGCCCGAAGACGGACACCCACGTTCAGTTCGGGGGCGGCTCGGTGGATCCCAAGACCGGGGCCATCGTGGCGATCTACGGCGGTCAGGACGCGACCAAGCACTTCACCAACAACGCCAACCCCACCGGCGCGCAGGTCGGTTCGACCTTCAAGCCGTTCGTGCTGGCGGCGGCGATGGAGTACGGCAAGCGGAACCCCGCGCTCTCCGAGGACCAGGACGTGTCGGAGCGCACCAAGGTCTCGCCGCTCAGCATCTACAACGCCGACGACAAGCTGAAGATCAAGAAGTACAACGGCGAGATCTGGACCGACGAGAACGGCAAGGAGTGGCTGCAGGCCAACGACGGCCATGAGTCGAGGGGCAACATCACCCTTCGCGAGGCCATGCAGTGGTCCGCCAACTCCCCGTACGTACAGCTCGGCATGGACGTCGGCACCGACAAGGTGAAGCAAGTCGCCATGGCCGCAGGGCTCAAGGACGACGAACAGATGGCGGATTCGCACGTGCCGTCGTTCTCCATCGGTACGTCCTCGCCCAGTGCGATCCGGATGGCCGGCGCATACGCGACCTTCGCCGACAGTGGCCAGCAGCGCGAGCCCTTCTCGGTTTCCGAGGCGAAGTTCGACGGCAAGACCATCTACCGGCACAAGGGCGCCCCCAAGCGCGCCTTCGACGCCGCGATCGCCGACAACGTCACCGACGTCCTGAAGAACGTCGTCGAGAAAGGCACCGGTACGCCCGCTCAGATCCCCGGCCGGGACGTGGCGGGCAAGACGGGTACGACGGACGACAACAAGTCGGCCTGGTTCGTCGGCTACACACCGCAGCTGTCCACGGCCATCAGCATGTACCGGCTCGACGACGACGCGACGAACAAGAACCGCAAGTTCGAGAAGATGTACGGCACGGGTGGCGAGCGGACGATTCACGGTGCTTCTTTCCCGGCCCAGATCTGGCACGACTACATGGTGGTTGCGCTGAAGGGGAAGCCGGTCCTGACCTTCCCGGAGCCGGGTCCGATCGGTGACAAGGTCTACGGCGGCGGTGCGCAGAGCCCCACGCCGACGCCCACGGCGCCGGTGACGCCCTCGCCGACCAAGTCGGTGACAGAGTCGCCCTCGATGAGCGTGTCCCCGTCGGCGCCCGACCCCAGCCAGACCTGCGGTACGTGGGACTGGGACTGCCAGCACAACAACGGTGGGACCAGCAACGGTGCGAACGGCGGAGACACCGGTGGTGCCAGCACCAGTCCGACGACGTCCCCCGAACCGCCGACCGGGGGGAACGGGAACGGCGGTGGTAACGGCAACGGCGGATTCGTCGGCGGGCCCGCCGGATAGGGGCCGCCGGGCCGGCCAGGCCATGAGGGCCGTCGCACCACACGGTGCGGCGGCCCTCGTCGTCTCCACAGTCCGGTACGGCAGGATGAGCGGCATGCCAAGCGCAGAAGACACGAGTGTGCACCAGCCCGAGGAACGGTCGGTCGTACGGCCCACCCACCAGGACGAGGTGGCCGCGGCCGGAAGCGAACTGATCGGCGGGCGGTCGGGGCTCTGGACACGGCTCGGCAGCACGGCGCTCACGCCCGTGGGCGCCATCGCGCTGGTGGCTCTCGGGATGTTCGCGCTCGGCATGGTGCAGAAGCTGCCCTGCTACAACTGGGCGTGGTTCCGGGGCGCGGGTTCGCAGTACACGCACGCCTGTTACTCGGACATTCCGCACCTCTTCGCCGCCCGGGGCTTCTCCGACGGGCTGGTGCCGTACTTCGACCGGCTGCCCGGCGACATGCAATTCCTGGAGTACCCCGTCCTGACGGGCGTGTTCATGCAGGTCGCCGCCTGGCTGACGCCGGGCGGATCCATTCAGCACCGCGAGCAGATGTACTGGATGGTCAACGCGGGCATGCTGATGATCTGCGCCGTGATCATCGCCGTCTGCGTCGCCCGTACGCACCGGCGCCGCCCCTGGGACGGACTGCTGGTCGCCCTCGCGCCGGCCTTCGCGCTCACCGCGACGATCAACTGGGACCTGCTGGCCGTCGCGCTGACGGCCGCGGCGATGCTCATGTGGTCCCGGGGACGGGTGCTGGCGTTCGGCATCCTCATCGGGCTCGCCACGGCCGCCAAGCTCTATCCCGTGTTCCTGCTGGGGCCGGTGTTCGTCCTGTGCTGGCGGGCGGGCAAGTGGCGGGAGTTCGGCATGGCGACGCTCGGGGCGGCGGTGTCCTGGCTGGTGGTGAACCTGCCGGTGATGGCCCTCGCGCCCGAGGGCTGGAAGAAGTTCTACACGTTCAGCGAGGAACGGGGCATCGACTTCGGTTCCTTCTGGCTGATCATCACCCAGCGGACCGGCGAGAGCATCGAGGTCTCGACCGTCAACACCGCCTCGACCCTGACGACGGTCCTGCTGTGCGCGGCGATCGGTGCACTGACCCTGATGGCGCCGCGGCGGCCGCGCTTCGCGCAGCTGGCCTTTCTCGTCGTCGCGACGTTCATCCTCGTCAACAAGGTCTACTCGCCACAGTACGTGCTGTGGCTGATCCCCCTGGCCGCACTGGCCCGGCCGCGCTGGCGCGACTTCCTGATCTGGCAGGCGTGCGAGGTCATGTACTTCCTGGGGATCTGGATGTACCTCGCGTACACGACGAGCGGGGACAAGCACCAGGGGCTGCCCACGGAGGGGTACCAGCTGGCGATCGCCCTGCATCTGCTGGGCACGTTGTACCTCTGTGCCTTGGTCGTACGGGACATCCTCATGCCCGAGCGGGACGTCGTACGGCGCGACGGGTCGGACGACCCGTCCGGCGGGGTGCTCGACGGGGCCCCGGACGCGTTCGTGCTGGGGCGGGCGGCGCATCCGGAGCCCCATGCCCACCCGGCGGTGGAAGGGCCACGGGTGGAATGGGGCGCGGCGCGCGGACCGGTCGCCGACTGAGAGCCTGTCGCCCGACAGGCTCTCCGAGCCCGGTCTCTACCGTCCGGAGGGACCCGGCTGCCTCCTAACGGTCGACGAGGCGGTCGAACTGGGTGGTCGTGTGGCGCAGATGGGCCACCAGTTCGTCGCCGACCTTCGGCTCCTGGGCGTCCGACGGGACGAACAGGATCGAGACCTGCATGTGCGGCGGCTCGGCGAACCAGCGCTGCTTGCCCGCCCAGACGAACGGCGACAGGTTGCGGTTGACCGTGGCCAGGCCCGCGCGGGCGACGCCCTTGGCGCGCGGCATCACACCGTGCAGGGCCTTCGGGGCCTCCAGGCCCACACCGTGCGACGTACCGCCGGCGACGACCACCAGCCAGCCGTCCGAGGCGGCCTTCTGCTGGCGGTAGCCGAAGCGGTCGCCCTTGACGACGCGCGTGACGTCCAGGACGGCACCCCGGTACTCCGTCGCCTCGTGGTCGCCGAGCCACAGCCGGGTACCGATGCGGGCGCGGAATCGGGTCTGCGGGAACTGCTGCTGGAGCCGGCCCAGCTCCTCGGCACGCAGATGGCTGACGAACATGGTGTGCAGCGGCAGCCGGGCCGCGCGCAGCCGGTCCATCCAGCCGATGACCTCCTCGACCGCGTCCGAGCCGTCCGTGCGGTCCAGCGGCAGGTGCAGGGCGAAGCCTTCGAGCCGTACGTCCTCGATGGCGGCGTGCAGCTGCCCCAGCTCCTCCTCCTTGACGCCGTGGCGCTTCATCGAGCTCATGCACTCGATGACGACCCGTGCGCCCACCAGGGCGTGCACGCCGTCCACGGAGGACACGGACCGGATCACGCGGTCGGGCAGCGGCACCGGCTCCTCGCCCCGGCGGAACGGGGTGAGGACCAGCAGGTCGCCGCTGAACCAGTCCTTGATGCGGGCTGCCTCGTAGGTGGTTCCGACGGCGAGCATGTCGGAGCCGAAGCGGATGGCCTCGTCGGCCAGCCGTTCGTGGCCGAAGCCGTATCCGTTGCCCTTGCAGACCGGTACGAGGCCGGGGAACTGGTCGAGGACGGATTTCTGGTGCGCCCGCCAGCGCGCGGTGTCGACGTAGAGGGAGAGCGCCATGGCCGGTCCGGAACCCTTCTGGTGACTGCTGTGTGGGAGGTGTGTGTGAAGCCGAAGCCCCATTCAAACCAATGAAGCCGGATTCGTCAGCGGGGCGACGCGTATCAGCGGGGCGACGTGTACGGCGCGACGCGGGCCGACGGCGTGGGTCAGCGGCGCGACATGTAGATGTCGAGCGCCTTGTGCAGCAGCTTGTTGAGCGGGAAGTCCCACTCGCCGAGGTACTCGGCCGCCTGGCCGCCGGTGCCCACCTTGAACTGGATCAGGCCGAAGAGGTGGTCGGTCTCGTCCAGCGAGTCGGAGATGCCGCGCAGGTCGTAGACGGTGGCACCCATGGCGTACGCGTCGCGCAGCATCCGCCACTGCATCGCGTTCGAGGGCCGGACCTCGCGCTTGTGGTTGGCGGACGCGCCGTAGGAGTACCAGACGTGCCCGCCGACGATCAGCATGGTCGCGGCCGCGACGTTCTCGCCCTCGTGCCGGGCGAAGTACAGCCGCATCCGGTTGGGGTCCTCGTTGTTGAGGGCCGTCCACATGCGCTGGAAGTAGCCCAGCGGACGCGGCCGGAAGTGGTCGCGCTCCGCCGTGATCTCGTACAGCCGCTGCCACTCGTCGAGCTCGGCGTAGCTGCCCTGGACGACCTCGACGCCTGCCTTCTCGGCCTTCTTGATGTTCCGTCGCCACAGCTGGTTGAAGCCCTTGTGGACGTCTTCGAGCGAGCGGTTGGCCAGCGGCACCTGGAAGACGTAGCGGGGCTGTACGTCACCGAATCCGGCGCCGCCGTCCTCGCCCTGCTGCCAGCCCATCTTGCGCAGCCGGTCCGCCACTTCGAAGGCGCGCGGCTCGATGTGGGTGGCCTCGACGTCGCGCAGGCGCTTCACTTCCGGGTCCTGGATGCCCGACTTGATGGCGGCCGCGTCCCAGCGGCGGATGATGACCGGCGGGCCCATCTTCACGGAGAAGGCACCCTGCTGCTTGAGGTGCGCCAGCATCGGACGCAGCCAGTCGTCCAGGTTCGGGGCGTACCAGTTGATGACCGGGCCCTCGGGCAGATAGGCGAGGTAGCGCTTGATCTTGGGCAGCTGACGGTAGAGCACCAGTCCGGCGCCGACGAGCTGTCCGGTCTTGTCGAACCAACCGAGGCTCTCGGAGCGCCACTCGGCCTTCACGTCCGCCCATGCCGGGACCTGCATGTGACTCGCCGCAGGCAGGCTCTGGATGTATGCCAGATGCTGCTCTCGGCTGATGGTCCTCAGGGTCAGGCTCATGCGGGGCGCTCCTCGGCAGGTGTGTCCCCATCGGTCAGGGGTCCGGCTCTCGCGCCGAAGCCTACTGTGGCCGACGAGTACGCCGTCTGGCCCTATGGGGACCAGCCGTTCCGCCGCCGTCGCGACCCGGGTTGCGGGGTTTCCTTGTACGGGGAACGGCGCGAGGACCCTGTGTGGTTCCCGCGCCGTTCCGCGTTCTGGTTGCGACTGTGCCGGGTCAGCCCACCACGCCGCCGAAGAGGCCGCCGTGTGCCATGCCCAGGAAGAAGCCGATGGCGGCCGCGCCCATGCCGATGATCAGCGGGAACCGCTCGCGCGTGGTCACCGAGATGTACTGGCCGTACGCGCCAGTGAGGATCCCGATGAGTCCGGCCCACGAACTGATCAGATGCAGGTTGTGGAACATCGCCGTCACGAAGGCGAGCACGCCGAGGACCAGCGTCACCGCCACCAGGGTCTCCTGGAGCGGATGGGGCTTGCCGTCCGTGGCGAGCAGGGAGACGGGGGGACGGGGTCGTATTGCCTGTGCCATGGAGTACCTCCTGGCCGAATGGGGCGCGCGGTGGCGCCGCTCACACCCGATGTGTCCAGATTGCGTCTCCTGGCCACCGGATTTCAACCGGAGGCCGGTCTGCGGGTACTCTGTACGGTCTGCACCGGTGTCTGCCCAGGCCAGCACGGCAGCCCCTCTCCATGGAGGGCGTTGTCAGTGGCGGCTGTTTTACTCGGAGACATCGATGCTCACGCATCACGACCCTCCTGCCACGGAACGACCGTGGCCGCTGAGTCCAAAGGAGGTGGGTTCCACATGCGTCACTACGAGGTGATGGTCATCCTCGACCCCGATCTCGAGGAGCGCGCTGTCTCCCCGCTGATCGAGAACTTCCTCTCCGTCGTCCGTGAGGGCAACGGAAAGGTCGAGAAGGTCGACACCTGGGGCCGTCGTCGTCTCGCTTACGAGATCAAGAAGAAGCCCGAGGGCATCTACTCGGTCATCGACCTGCAGGCCGAGCCTGCGGTCGTCAAGGAGCTCGACCGCCAGATGAACCTGAACGAGTCGGTCCTCCGGACCAAGGTCCTCCGTCCCGAGTCCCACTGAGCGTCTAGCTCAGTGGTCATCGGGTTCGAGTAGCAGCAAGCAGCCAGAAGCAATCCCCGCCGAGAGGTTCATCCATGGCAGGCGAGACCGTCATCACGGTCGTCGGCAATCTCGTCGACGACCCCGAGCTGCGCTTCACCCCGTCCGGTGCGGCGGTCGCGAAGTTCCGTGTCGCGTCCACTCCCCGCATCTTCGACCGGCAGACCAATGAGTGGAAGGACGGCGAAGGCCTGTTCCTCACCTGCTCGGTCTGGCGGCAGGCGGCGGAGAACGTCGCCGAGTCGCTCCAGCGAGGCATGCGCGTTGTCGTGCAGGGCCGGCTGAAGCAGCGGTCGTACGAAGACCGCGAGGGCGTCAAGCGCACGGTCTACGAGCTGGATGTCGAGGAAGTCGGCCCCAGCCTGAAGAACGCCACGGCCAAGGTCACCAAGACCACCGGTCGCGGTGGTCAGGGCGGCCAGGGTGGATACGGCGGCGGCCAGCAGGGCGGCGGCAACTGGGGCGGCGGTCCCGGTGGTGGCCAGCAGGGTGGTGGCGGCGCTCCCGCCGACGACCCGTGGGCCACGAGCGCGCCCTCCGGCGGCCAGCAGGGCGGGGGCCAGCAGGGCGGCGGAGGCGGCTGGGGCGGAAGCTCCGGCGGCTCCGGCGGCGGCTACTCGGACGAGCCTCCCTTCTAGGGCAGCTCGTACCCCCACTTCTTGATCACACAGGAGAAACACCATGGCGAAGCCGCCTGTGCGCAAGCCTAAGAAGAAGGTCTGCGCTTTCTGCAAGGACAAGACCCAGTACGTGGACTACAAGGACACGAACATGCTGCGGAAGTTCATTTCCGACCGCGGCAAGATCCGTGCCCGCCGCGTCACCGGCAACTGCACGCAGCACCAGCGTGACGTCGCCACGGCAGTCAAGAACAGCCGTGAGATGGCGCTGCTGCCCTACACGTCCACCGCGCGATAAGGGAAGGGTGACCGAATCATGAAGATCATCCTCACCCACGAGGTCTCCGGCCTCGGTGCTGCGGGCGACGTCGTCGACGTCAAGGACGGGTACGCCCGTAACTACCTGGTTCCGCGTGGCTTTGCCATCCGCTGGACCAAGGGTGGCGAGAAGGACGTGGCGCAGATCCGCCGCGCCCGCAAGATCCACGAGATCGCCACGATCGAGCAGGCCAACGAGATCAAGGCCAAGCTCGAGGCCGTGAAGGTCCGTCTGGCCGTTCGCTCCGGCGACGCCGGCCGTCTCTTCGGCTCCGTGACCCCGGCCGACATCGCTTCGGCGATCAAGGCCGCCGGTGGCCCCGACGTCGACAAGCGTCGCGTCGAGCTCGGCTCGCCGATCAAGACGCTCGGCGGACACCAGGTGTCCGTGCGTCTGCACCCCGAGGTCGCTGCGAACCTCGGTGTCGAGGTCGTTGCTGCCTAAGGGCACAGCTCACCTGAGCAGCTGAAGGGCCGCACCCCTCGGGATGCGGCCCTTCGTCGTGCTTTCGGCCTTTGGGCCTCGTGGTTCCCCGGTCTCGCAGTCTCGCGGTCTCGCAGTCTCGCAGTTCACGGTTTCACGTGAAACGGGACCAGGGCCGGTGGCTCAGCGGGTCGCCCCGATGATGACCCACTTGCCGGAGCGGGTGCGCAGCCAGAGCGTCACCAACCGGACGGTCATCATCAGTGCCATCGCCCACCACAGCGCCGTCAGGCCGCCGCCGATCACCGGTACCAGCAGCGCGACCGGAGCGAAGACCGCGAGCGTGACGAGCATGGCCCACGCCAGGTATCGCCCGTCACCGGCGCCCATCAGTACTCCGTCCAGGACGAAGACCACACCCGCGATCGGCTGGGACAGCGCCACCACAAGTAGCGCCGGGAGCAGGGTGTCCTGCACGGCCCGGTCGCTGGTGAACAGGGGCACGAACAGTGGCCGGGCAAGGATGATCAATGCCCCGAACACCACCCCGGAGACGATGCCCCACTGCACCATGCGCCGGCATGCCTCGCGTGCGCCTTTTGCGTCTTCGGCCCCCAGGTAGCGGCCGATGATCGCCTGACCGGCAATGGCGATGGCGTCGAGAGCGAAGGCCATCAGGCTCCAGAGGGAAAGGATGATCTGGTGCCCGGCGATCTCGGTGTCGCCGAGACGGGCGGCGACGGCGGTGGCGATCAGCAGTACGGCACGGAGCGACAGCGTACGGACCAGCAGTGGTACGCCGGCCTGGGCGCTGGCCCTGATGCCTGCCGCGTCGGGGCGCAGCGAGGCGCCGTGCCGTCGGGCTCCCCGTACCACCACGACCAGATAGGCGACGGCCATCGAGACCTGTGCGATCACAGTGCCCCAGGCCGATCCGGCGATCCCGAGTCCGGCGCCGTAGACCAGTCCCGCGTTGAGGGCTCCATTGGCCGCGAAGCCTCCTATGGCGACGTACAGCGGTGTTCTGGTGTCCTGCAGGCCGCGGAGAACACCGGTCGCGGCCAGCACTACGAGCATGGCCGGGATGCCGAGGCTGGAGATCCGCAGATAGGTGGTCGCATAGGGGGCGGCGGTGTCGGAGGCGCCGAATACCTCCACCAGCCAGGGGGCCGTGGGGAGAGTGATGGCGATGACGGCGACGCCCAGCAGGACCGCCAGCCAGATGCCGTCCATGCCTTGCCGGATCGCGGAGGCCAGATCGCCCGCTCCGACCCGTCGTGCCACTGCCGCGGTGGTGGCGTAGGCGAGAAAGACGAAGATGCTGACAGCGGTGGTCAGCAGGGCGGCGGCGACGGCCAGGCCGGCCAGCTGCGGGGTGCCGAGATGGCCGACGATGGCGCTGTCGACCATCACGAAGAGTGGCTCGGCGACGAGCGCGCCGAAGGCAGGAACGGCGAGCGAGATGATCTCGCGGTCGTGCCGTCGACGACTGGGTGGCGGGGACGCCGGGGCCTGGATCATGGGGGCCAATCTAATCGTCCACAGGTAATAGATGCAATGGCGTAGCATCCCTTACATTTGCTCACGCCCGGCGTTCTCCCGTGTGCCGTTTGTCGTGATCTTGTGCTGACTCGGAAAGTTTTTCTCCCCCACAGGCCGTGGATGGAGAAATGCCAGGTCAGAGCGTTGGTGGTGCGGGTGCTATGAGTTTGTCCACAGTGCTGTCCCCTGCTCCGTGCACAGGTTCCGCGGAGTTCTCCACAGCATCTGGTCAGTCGTCCACATGCCCTGTGGATAACCAGATTGGCTGACGGTGCCGAGCGGCCTACCGTGGACCGGCGCCCGCACCCCGTTCCGGACTCGGAACCGCTCAGAACTCGCCGCGCCGGAACCGGAGTCGGGCGTCTTGTTTGTCGGTGCTGTGCCGTAAGAAAGAGTGGCATGGCGAGGTCCGCGGAGCGGACGGGAGGAGGTGGCCCGGTGAGCATTCCCGAGCCTTTGGACGACCCCTGGGCCGAGACCGGTCCCAGCGACCGTCTGCCCGTTTCCCGGCAGCGCCGCGGTGAAGGCAGGGACCGCGGCGAGCAGCACGAACGCGGCAGGGAAAGCGGCGGCTGGGAGGGTGGCTCACCCGGTTTCGAGCGGGTTCCGCCTCAGGACCTCGATGCCGAGCAGTCCGTCCTCGGTGGCATGCTCCTGTCCAAGGACGCCATCGCCGATGTCGTGGAGATCATCAAGGGCCACGACTTCTACCGGCCCGCGCACGAGACCGTCTACCAGGCGATCCTTGACCTCTACGCGAAGGGTGAGCCGGCCGACCCGATCACAGTGGCGGCCGAGCTGGTCAAGCGCGGTGAGATCACCAAGGTGGGCGGGGCGCCGTATCTGCACACCCTCGTCCAGTCCGTGCCGACCGCGGCCAACGCTTCGTACTACGCGGAGATCGTCCACGAGCGGGCGGTGCTGAGGCGGCTCGTCGAAGCCGGCACGAAGATCACGCAGATGGGATACGCGGCGGACGGCGATGTCGATGACATCGTGAACTCCGCGCAGGCCGAGATCTACGCGGTCACCGAGCAGCGCACCAGCGAGGACTACCTGCCGCTCGGCGACATCATGGAGGGCGCGCTCGACGAGATCGAGGCGATCGGTTCGCGCAGCGGTGAGATGACCGGTGTGCCGACCGGTTTCACCGACCTCGATGCCCTGACGAACGGTCTGCACCCGGGCCAGATGGTCGTCATCGCGGCCCGTCCCGCCATGGGTAAGTCCACGCTGGCCCTCGACTTCGCACGGGCTTGTTCGATCAAGAGCAATCTGCCCAGCGTGATCTTCTCCCTCGAAATGGGGCGCAATGAGATCGCGATGCGTCTGCTCTCCGCCGAGGCCCGGGTGGCACTGCACCACATGCGTTCCGGCACCATGACCGACGAGGACTGGACGCGGCTGGCCCGCCGGATGCCCGATGTCTCGGCCGCCCCGCTCTATATCGACGACTCCCCGAACCTCTCCATGATGGAGATCCGGGCCAAGTGCCGCCGTCTCAAGCAGCGCAACGACCTCAAGCTCGTGGTCATCGACTATCTGCAGCTGATGCAGTCCGGCGGCTCCAAGCGTGCCGAGAGCCGCCAGCAGGAAGTTTCGGACATGTCCCGAAACCTCAAGCTGCTGGCCAAGGAGCTTCAGCTTCCGGTCATCGCGCTCTCCCAGCTGAACCGTGGTCCCGAACAGCGCACCGACAAGAAGCCGATGGTCTCCGACCTGCGTGAATCCGGATCCATCGAGCAGGACGCCGACATGGTGATCCTGCTGCACCGCGAGGACGCGTACGAGAAGGAGTCCCCTCGCGCCGGCGAGGCCGACCTGATCGTGGCCAAGCACCGTAACGGGCCGACGGCAACGATCACCGTGGCCTTCCAGGGGCACTACTCGCGCTTCGTGGACATGGCACAGACCTGACCGGCATCCGTCGGAGGCCCCGGGTGCGGTCCGGTGCGGTCGGGGCGCCGGAAATGGGCTCGCCACCGCTTGGTTCTGCGGGTAGTTGTTTGACCATGACCTACTCACCCGAACAGTTGCTACCGGGGACGCAGCGTGCCCTGCTGCACCGCATCGCCACCGCTCAGTCGGAGGGCCGGGCGCCCTCGCTCGTCGCCGCGGTGCGGAGGCAGGGGCGGACCGTCTGGAGCGGTGCTCGCAGTTGCGTGGACGGCCACGCCCCCGACGGTGACACGCAGTTCAGGATCGGCTCCCTCACCAAGACCTTCACCGCGGTGCTGGTGCTGCGCCTGCGCGACGAGGGCCTCCTGGACCTGGAGGATCCGCTGGAGAAGCATCTGCCCGGCACCGGCGTCGGCGATGTGACGATCCATCAACTGCTGGGGCACAGCGCGGGACTCGGTGCCGAGGCGCCCGCGCCCTGGTGGGAGAGGACCCCGGGCACGCTGCGGCCCGAGTTGGCCGATGTGCTCGGCGAGCAGACCCGGATGCACAACCCGGGGCAACGTCACCACTACTCGAACCCCGGCTACACGCTGCTGGGCGCGCTGGTCGAGAAGGTGCGCGGGGCGAGCTGGGCCCAGGTGCTGCGGCGCGAGATCCTGGAGCCCCTCTCCATGCGCCGCACCGGGCCTCACCCGCAGTCGCCGCACGCGGGCGGCTGGGCCGTGCATCCCTGGGCCGATGTCATGCTGCCCGAACCGGCGGAGGATCTCGGGCTGATGGCCCCGGCCGGCCAGCTCTGGTCCACGACCGATGACCTCCTGCGCTTCGCGACCCTTCTGACCGACGGGGACGACCGGGTGCTCCGTGCCGCCTCCGTGAAGCAGATGCGCGTACCGTCCGCACCGGCCGAGCCCGGTGCGTGGCAGGTCAACTACGGTCTGGGTCTTCAGGTGGTACGGAGCGGCAGCCGCACCCTTATCGGTCATACGGGCTCGCTGCCCGGATTCCTGGCTGCCCTGTGGATCAGCGTCGAGGACGATGTGGCGGCCGTAGCGCTCACCAACACGACGGCGGGGCTGATGGTCGGCGGTTTCGCAGCCGACCTCGTGGACATCGTCGCCGAGTCCGAGCCCCGTATTCCGGAGCCCTGGCGCCCGTTGCCGGAGGTGGACGCCGAACTGCTGGCGCTGACCGGTCCCTGGTACTGGGGCACGCACTCGAACGTCCTGCGGATGGCTGCGGACGGCGGGCTGGAGCTCAAACCTCTGCAGGGCGCCGGCCGCGGCGCCAGGTTCACCGCACAGTCCGATGGCACCTGGATCGGTCTCGACGGCTACTACGCGGGGGAGACGCTGCGTGTGGTCCGTAACAGCGACGGCAGCGTGCACCACCTCGATCTGGGGTCGTTCGTCTTCACGCGGGAGCCGTACGACCCTGCGGCAGCCGTTCCCGGTGGAGTGGACGAGGGTGGTTGGCGGGGTCTGGAACGCTGAGCGTCACGTTTCACGTGAAACAGTGGGAGGGAGTGGGCCGGCTCAGGCCGTCAGCTCCCGTTCCAGCGGGGTGCGGAAGCGCGGAGTGATCCGTGCCTGGCCCACCCATTGCGAGAACCGGGATGCTTCTGCCTCGATCGCGGCGGAGGCATCCCGGCCCGTGTCGGACAGCAGCCGCCAGACCGGCTCGCCATCGGATCGCTGGGCCCAGCCGCCCACGATCCGGCCGTTCCACCACACGGTCGGGCCGATGTTGCCGGACCGGTCGAAGAGAGCCTTCCGATGCCCGTCCGGGAGGAGGAAGCCACGATCGGCCCACCCCATGGCGCTGGGGTCGAGTGCCGGAAGCAGTGCTGCCAGGGTTCCGGAGCGGGTTCCGGCGCCATGTCCTCTGGCAGTACCCATCCCGTGGCGCCGCCGTCGAGCCGGACCGGCTCGGCCCCGACGGCCGTCAGGGCCCTACGGACCTGGCCCACTCCCCAGCCCGTCCACCACTTGAGGTCGGCTTCGGTCGCCGGGTCGTAGGAACGGAGCCAACGCCAGGCCAGCTCTGCGTGTGCCTGCGCTAGCTCCCTGAGCGGCCAGGGCGCGGACGCCGTCCAGCGGAACTGGCTGGATGTCCAGGAACCGCGTGGCCGGTCCCGGCGGATGCGGTTCTCGGCGGCCAGGACCCGGATGACCCGGGAGGCGACGCCCTGCACGGTCTCGGCCCTCTTGCCGGGAAGAGGGTGATCTCTGTACGCAGAGCAGCCACGGCGGCGGAGAGCTCCGTGCCAGTCGCGGTGCCGCGGTCGGCCAGAGCGGCGAGGATCTGCCGTTCCGCGTTGGCGAGCCAGCGCTCGTCCAGGCCGTTGCCATCGTCCGCCAAGTGCTTGAGGAAGGTTCGGCGCTCCTTGGCAGCCACGGTCCGCGCGTTCGACGCGTCGACACAAGGGGCGAGATGCCGCGACACGACGAAGAGGGTGTTCCGCATGGAGAGCTGCCGGACCAGCGAGATCTCACCGTAGAGAGCCTCTTCCACCGGAGCGACGTCCGCCTCGGTCATGCGGGCACACGCCGAGAGGAAGACGGTGGCGGCGTCGGTGGCGTGCAGCGCGACGACCGCGTCGGCCACGGAGACCGGGGAGGCGGTCCGTACCGACGGGGCCAGGAGATGGCGTCGTCCGAGCCTGACCCTGCGCTGTTCGTCACTGATGCGGTGCATGGACGCCCTCCCGGATTCCGAAGCGCGGTCAGAGTGCGAGCTTGAAGCCCACATGGCTGGCGGTGAATCCGAGCCGCTCGTAGAAGCGATGGGCATCGGTCCGGGTCGCATCCGACGTCAGCTGGACCAACTGGCAGTCCTGCCGACGCGATTCGTCCACGGCCCACTCGATCAGCAGGGTGCCGAGGCCGCTGCCGCGCTCGTCGGCGTGGATGCGTACACCCTCGATGACCGAGCGGGTCGAGCCGCGCCGGGAAAGCCCGGGAATCACCGTCAGTTGCAAGGTTCCGACGACGCGGCCTTCGCGGACGGCGACCACCAGGTGCTGGTTCGGATCGTCCGCGAGCCGTTGGAACGCGGCGCGGTACGGGGCGAGGTCGTCCGGCGACTCACGCCGGGCGCCCAATGGATCGTCGGCGAGCATGGCCACGATCGCCTGGATGTCGGCGAGGGCGGCGGGGCGTATCTCCAGATCGCTCATGATCGGCAGGGTACGCAGACCGGCCGGGCGGCGCACGGGGCCGGTCCGTCCGGGCGGGCCGGCCCCATGCGACTCACGCGACCGGCCAGGCCGGCCTCGTGACATGGTGCAGATGCGCGGCGACGGGGATCACGGCTTCGCGACGGCCCCGTGCAGTTGCTCGTCCGAAGCGCTCCACCGGCCCGCAGCCGAGGACGGCCCCGGGCCGTTCGGGCGTCGGCGGTCAGCCCATGGCCACGGTCAGCGGGGCGTAGCGACGGGTCCAGTCGCCTGGCACATCCGCGGCTCCATGTGTCATTACCGCCGTCGTGGAGCCGGGCCGCAGACCGTGCTCCTCGAACCAGTCGAGCAGCTCGGTATGGCGCGCGTCGATGTCCGCGCGCAGCGGCAGATCCGTCGCCTCCGCGAGCGAGGCGACAAGCGCCTCAGCCGTGGCGGTGTCACGCGCGACCAGCGGGCCGATCGCATGGGTCCGGTCGCTGGGCCAGACTGCCGCGTAACCGATGAGACGCTCCCCGTCCTCCGCGACCCGGATGTGGTCGGCGTACGCGGGGAGCCGGGCGAGGACATGGGTCCGGTCGGCGCCGAAGACATCCGCGTCCAGCAGGACCATGGCTCGCAGGTCCTCCGCCGTGGCGGGGCGGACGGTGACAGCAGGGGGCCTGCCGTCGGTCGGCCGGAAGAAACCGGCGACCCGCTGGGAGTGGCCCACGACCGAGAAGCCGAGCTGTTCGTAGAGCGGTTGCCCCGCCGCCGTCGCGTAGAGGCTGAGTGGGATGTCCCCGGACTCGGCGATCACATGGTGCATCAGCTGCCGCGCGATTCCCTGCCGCGCATACCGCTCCGCGACGAGCACCATGCCGATGGCTGCCAGCCCGGTGCCGTAGGAGGTCACCACGCAGCCGGCCATCAGGCCCTTGCCGTCGGGGGCATCCACGCCGTAGCCGGTTCCGGCGGCGAGGAGCAGGCCCCACCTGTGCTCATCGCGTGGCCAGCCACGGTCTTCGCTGAGATCGGCGCAGGCCACCAGGTCGCCCGGGGTGAGGCGCCGGACATGCAGTTCGGTGATCGGATGGGGAAGTGAGCTAGGCATGAAGGTCAGGCTCTCCGACCCGATGTTCGCCCGTCCACCCCTTTACCTGTTCCGGACGAGTGACGCAGCCGACGGCCGCGCCTGGTCGGTCCCCAGGGCTTCAGCACCGATATCGCGGTGACGAAGAGGTACGTCGCCGTTGCCACCGACGGCGCGACCACCAGATCCATGTCGACGGCCCCACGTGCAGCGGCCTCGTCGATGCCCGGCCGCAGGGAGAAGACGGACAGTGCCACGGTGATCAGGGTGAGCCAGAACTTCGTCCAGACCCACCGGTGCCTGGCCAGCCCCCACGGGGTGCCGAGGGCCAGAACGAGGCCGCTGAGGAGAGAGAACAGGGCGACCGGCACGATCAGCCAGTCCCCGAAGATCTTCATGGCACCGGTGGCGGCCTGCGCGGTGGCGGTGTCCCCGGTGGAGAAGGCCGCGATTCCGAGTGCCAGCAGTCCGACGGTCAGTCCCAGCCAGCTCACGGATACCGAGACATGTGCCACCAGGAGGCTGCGGCGGGCGGGGCGTTTGAGTGGTTTCACGTGAAACACGGTGCCGAGTGCGGAGCGATCGGGCGTCTGACAGCGGGAGTAATCGCGCGTACTAGCCTCGGCGTACGGCACGCGTTCCTGGGCGGACTTCTCTGCCGGGTGAGTTGCCGTCCTGCCCGGTACTGATGCGTTCTTGGACGGCTGTCATGGGTCCACGACCCATCCGTGTCCGTCACAAGGCATGCTGGGCCGGGGGTCGCGGACAGTGGCCGAACGATGGCCGTCAGCGGGGCCCGACTGCGTCCGCAGCTCGGGGGTTGCGGGCCGTGCTGGTGCGTAGGGCGACCACGAGACGTACGAGGCGAGGCACAGTATGGATGCTCCGGCCACCGGGTGGACCGACGACGGAACGAGGAGATCCACCGACGCGACCCTGATCCACCGCACCCTGGCCGAGATATCGCCCGTCGCGGATCAGGCGACCTCGTACTTCTACGCGCTGCTCTTCGTACGCCACCCGGAACTGAGGAACCTGTTCCCGGTCGCGATGGACGTCCAGCGCGACCGTCTCCTCCGTGCGATCCTCACCGCGGCCGACCGCCTGGACGACGCACGCGCACTGGCCGAGTACCTCGGCGAACTGGGGCGGGGCCATCGCAAGTACGGCACGTTGCCCATGCACTATCCCGCGGTGGGGGAGGCGCTCATGGGCGCCCTGAGCCGCTACGCGACCACCACCTGGGACGGGGAGACCGAAGCGGCGTGGGTGCGTGCCTACACCGCGATATCGCAGATCATGATCGACGCGGCCGCCGCGGACGAGCAGCAGGCTCCTGCCTGGTGGCACGCGGAGGTCGTGTCGCACGAGCTCAGAACCCGTGACATAGCGGTGATCATGCTCCGGCCCGACCAGGCCTACCCGTTCATCGCCGGCCAGTACACGGCTGTGGAGACCCCGTGGTGGCCCCGGAACTGGCGGCACTATTCGTTCGCTTCGGCCCCCCGCCCCGATGGCCTGCTCACCTTCCACATCAAGGCGGTCCCGGCCGGCTGGGTCTCCAACGCCCTGGTGCACCGCGCCCGGCCCGGGGACATCCTGCGCCTCGGCCCGCCCACGGGCTCGATGACGGTCGATCACTCCACCCACAACGGTCTGCTCTGTCTGGGCGGAGGCACGGGCATCGCGCCCATCAAGGCGCTCGTCGAGGATGTGGCGGAGCACGGCGACCGGCGTCCGGTGGAGGTCTTCTACGGGGCACGCAGCGATCACGACCTGTACGACATCGGCACGATGATGCGGCTCCAGGACACCTTTCCCTGGCTCGCGGTGCGGCCGGTGGTCGCCATCGGTCCGGGAACGGGAAGCGGGGTTATGAGGGGACTGCTGCCCGAGGCGGTGCGGCAGCACGGCCCCTGGCACGAGTACGACGCGTATCTTTCGGGCCCGCCCGGCATGATCCGCAGCGGCGTGGACATGCTCCGGGGCATCGGGATGCCGGCCGGGCGCATCCGCCATGACTTCCTCGACGAACCGGCCGACACCGGCCCCGCCTGACCACGACAGCCGTCACGCCGGAGCACCGGCCGCTGCCTACCCCGGACCGGTGGCGGTCAGCCCAGATCGGGTGCGTGCATCGCGCGTACGCCCTCGATGTTCCCGTCCAGATAGTGCCGCAGCGACAGCGGTACGAGGTGGACGGCGGCGATCCCCATCCGGCTGAACGGCACCCGCACGACGTCGTACTCCCCGCAGGGATCGTCGATCTCGGGGCCGTGCCGCCGTGACAGGTCCATCGAGTCAAGTCGGCAGACGAAGAAGTGCTGGACCTTCACGCCCTTCACCCCGCCGCCCTCGATGTGCTCCACGGTGTCGACGAAGCAGGGGACCACATCAGTGATCTTGGCGCCGAGCTCCTCGTCCACCTCGCGGTGCAGGGCGTCGACCACGGTCGCGTCCTCGGGCTCGACCCCGCCGCCAGGCGTGAGCCAGTAGGGATCCACTCCGGGCTTGGTGCGCTTGATGAGGATCAGGTCGTTGCCGTCGAGCAGGATGGCGCGTGCGGTGCGCTTGACCACGGGACGTTCGGTCATGGCAAGAGAGTGGCCCGCAGAACCGGTTCTGAAACACCGGACCGGTGCTGGGCGGCCCTGAGGTCACCAGTCGGCGGCAGCACGCAGTAGCCACTCGTGCGCCCGCGCGATGTGGGGCAGCGCGAGTGTGCCGGTCCGCACCGCCAGGAAATAGGTGCGCAGGGGAGGAACCGGAGGGTCCAGGAGGGCCACGACCTCACCCCGCTCCAGCGCCCTCTCGCACAGGTAGCGCGGCAGCACGGCGAGTCCGGCGCCCGCCGCGGTGCACTCCAGGACCGCCCGGAGGTCGGGCACGATGACGGTTCCCGCGAGGGCCGGCCGACTCTCGAATACGGCGGCCCAGTACCGGGAGACGAGCGGCAGACTCTCATGGACCTCCACGACGGGCAGCTGCTCCAGGACCACGGGCCCCTTGTGGCGCAGGGTCCCGGGGCCGAGCCGCCCGGCCCAGCGCGGCGCGGCGACCAGGACATGTTCTTCGTCGCAGAGCGCGGACGCGGTGAGCAGCCCACCGCGCGGACGGACGGTCGCGATGGCCAGGTCATGGTGTCCGGCGGCCAGCCCCTCCAGTGCTTCTTGCGCGCCGGTGAAGAAGGAGCTGCGCAGGGCCAGCCCCTGGGCGACGAGGGGGGTGAGCGCGGGCAGGGCGCGCATCGACGAGAATTCTGGCGGCCCGGCCAGATGCAGCGTCCGTACGCCCGACTCCTCGTCGAGCTCCGCCTCGGCGATCTCGACCAGAGCGTCCAGATGGGGCGCCGCCCGGTGCGCGAGTTCGTCGCCGATGGTCGTCGGGGTCACGCCGCGGGCCCTGCGCAGGAAGAGCGGGCGGCCGAGCTGCCGCTCCAGGGTCCGGATCTGAGAGGTGACCGCGGGCTGGGAGAGGCCGAGCAGGGCGGCGGCCCTGGTGAAGGAACCGGCCCGGTGGACCGTGACGAACGTGCGCAGCAGGGTCAGGTCCATGTCCTGTCCTTCCCACCTTCGCGACGCTTCGGACCCGTACAACTATAAATATGTCGATAGGTCGCTGTCGCTACTGTGATTGGACACTGACGGTGAGTCAACTAGCCTTGATCGGGCGGTCCTTCTCAGGAGGAACCGGGGGTGGTCCGAGCCACGAGGGGGGAGGCTCGGACCACCCGTACCACCAGTCGGTCAGCGCTCGCCCATCGCCGCGTCGAGCGCCCGTTCCACATCCCCCACCAGGTCCGCCGGGCTCTCCGCGCCGACCGAGAAGCGGATGAAGCCCTCGGGCACGGCGTCACCGCCCCAGCGCGCCCGGCGTTCGGCGGTCGAGCGCACTCCGCCGAAGCTCGTCGCGTCGTCGACCAGCCGCAGCTCGGTCAGGAAGCGCTCGGCCCGTTCGCGGTCGGGCAGCACGAACGACACCACGGAGCCGAAGCGCCGCATCTGCCGCACGGCCTTGGGATACGACGGGTCGGAGGGGAGTCCGGGATAGCGCAGCCCGGTCACCTCGGGCCGCTTGCCGAGCGCCTGCGCCAGCGTCAGGGCGGTGCCACACTGCCGGTCGATCCGCAGCTCCAGCGTGGCCAGCGACCGGTGCGCGAGCCATGCCTCCATGGGGCCGGGGATGGCGCCCACCACCTTGCGCCAGCGCCGTACTCCAGCTGCCAGCTCGGGATCACGGCAGGTCACATGGCCGAGCAGGATGTCACCGTGTCCGGTCATGCCCTTGGTGTCACTGGCCACCGAGAAGTCGGCCCCCAGCTCCAGCGGGCGCTGGCCGAGCGGTGTGGCGAGGGTGTTGTCGACGGCCACCAGCGTGCCGGCCGAGTGCGCCGCCTCGACGAGCCGGCGCACATCGCAGACGTCGAGCCCCGGATTGGACGGGGTCTCGATCCACAGCAGCTTGGCGCCTTCGAGGACCGCCAGCTGCGCATCGCCACCGGTCGGCGCGGTTCGCACCTCGACGCCGTACGCCTCCAGCTGCTCGCGCACCAGCGGCAGGGCCTGATAGCCGTCGTCGGGCAGCACGACCACATCGCCGGTGCGTACCTGGGACAGCAGCACGGCCGAGATCGCCGCCATCCCGGAGGCGAACACCGTGGTCTCGACGGGCTCCCCCGGTGCCTCCAGCTCACCGATGGCCCGTTCCAGATGGGTCCAGGTCGGATTGGTGTCCCGGCCGTAGGTGTACGGACCGGTCGGCTCGCCGGAGAGATGGAAGTGCGCGGCGAAGACCGGCCCGGGGAGGGTGGGCTCGAACTGCTCCGGTTCGGGCAGTCCGGCCCGTACCGCTCGTGTTCCGTCACCCAGGGTGCTCATACCGCTTCCTCGCTTCTCTCACCGGCGCTTCCTCTCCGGTGTGCCATGGACCTGAACTGCACTGTCTCAGGAGGCTTCGAGTCAGTCCTCGTCGGGCAGGATCACGTTCAGTGCCCACGACACGATGGAGATGATCAGTCCGCCGAGCACGGCGGTCCAGAAACCGTCGACATGGAAGCTCAGGTCGAACAGGCCGGCCAGCCACGAGGTCAGCAGCAGCATGAGCGCGTTGACCACCAGCGTGATCAGCCCGAGCGTGAGGATGAAGAGCGGCAGGGTCAGCAGCTTCACGACCGGCTTGACGACGAAGTTCACCAGACCGAAGAGCAGGGCCACCACGATCAGGGTGAGCGCCTTGCGCCCGGTGCTGCCGCCGGTCAGCGTGATGTCCTGGATCAACCAGATGGCCACGGCCAGCGCACCTGCGTTGGCGATCGTCTTGACTACGAAATTCTTCATGTGTCTGATCGTGGCAGACCTGATCGGTGGCGGACACCGGCAGTGCAGAGGCAAGGGGCGGACAGGGCATGAAGGCATTCAGACTGGACGAGCTGGAGGCGGAACGAGCCGCCAACGACGGCGCGTATCTGCAGTTCGTGAAGGAACGGAACATGTCCGTCGGCCTGTACGCACTGGATGCCGGTGAGCTCGACCCGCAGCAGCCGCACAATCAGGACGAGGTCTACTTCGTCGTCAGCGGCCGCGCAGCCATCACAGTCGGCATGGAGACCACGCAGGTGGGCAGAGGGAGCGTGGTGTACGTACCGGCCGGTGTCGCCCACAAGTTCCACCACATCACCGAGGACCTGCGGGTGATGGTGGTCTTCTCACCCCCGGAGAGCTGAGCCCCCCGGAGAGCTGAGCCGATCCCCGGAGGGCGGGGGTCCGGTCTCAGGGGTCCCTAAGGGGTCGATCAGGGGACTTCAAGGGCTGCGGACCCCCCGCCGGCCCCCTCCGCGCCTCTAGCATCGAAGCAGGAACTCATGGAGACGAGGTAAGGACGATGGCGGTGCGGGAGATGTTCGGGGGGATGCCCTGGTGGGTGAAGTGGATCGCGGTGCCCGTCATCGCGATCGTCGTGTTCGGCGGTCTTATCGCCAGCGTGATCGGGTTCGTGATCGGACTGCTCTTCAAGGTCCTGATCTTCGTCATCCTGGTCGGCGGGCTCATCTTCGTCGTACGCAAGTTCATGTCGTCGTCCTCGTCGCGCGGCGACTGGTAGGACGATCGGAAGCCGACCGGGGCATTAGCCCAGCTGAGCTAAGCGGAAGACGAAACGACACCCCTCGTGGACCCGGCGGATAGGGTGGCAGTTCGCTGCCACCACCTGGGAATCAACAGACCGTCATCACACTGACCAGTGGCCAGTACGGCGTTCGTCGTCCGGACCCCCAGCCATGCGGCAGTGAGTGGGGGCGGCCCCCACAGGCGGGCTGACCACCCGTCACCATGCCTGGGGGTGACTGTTGACCACGGCATCGAGCACTGCTGCCCCGACGCTGATCGGTTCGGTTCAGCGAGCGCTGAGGCTGCTGGAAGCCGTGGTGGCCCATCGCGACGGGGCGCCCGCGAAACAACTGGCCAGGGAAGCGGGCCTTCCCCTTCCTACGGCCTACCATCTGCTGCGCACCCTGGCCCATGAGGGTTATCTGCGCCGGGAGAACGGCGTCTTCCTCATCGGGACCGCAGCCGAACGCCTGCTCGACGAAGGGGCGTTGCAGAATCGTCGCGGCAGAATGGCCGAGTCGCTGGGCCGCTGGCGCGACGTCATCGGCGCACCCGTGTACTGCGCCGTCTACCGCGAGGGCGAGATCGAACTCATCGCGGTCGCCGACACTCCCGCCATCCCCGCCGTCGACGAATGGGCCTCCTTCCGGGAGACCGGGCATGCCCACGCGATCGGCCAGTGTCTGCTGAGCCAGCTCGACGAGAAGGCCCGCGAGGACCACCTCGACCGTCACCCTGTGCGTCCGCTGACCCGCTACTCGGTGAAGGACCGGGCCACGCTCCTTGCGCGACTGCGGTCGCTGGAGCGGACGAAACCTGTCATCGAGCGACAGGAGTACGCCCTGGGCACGGTCTGCGCGGCCATCCCGATCACGGCCGGATTCACCGCCGCCGCGATGGCGATTTCCGTACCTCTGGAGGAGGAAAGTCGGTTGCTCCCCGCAGTCGAACAACTACGTGGCGAAGTGGCCAACCTCTTGCGTTCGTTCGTGTTCTCTATCAGTATCTGAAAAATCACTCCTTGTGATCTGCTATCGCGTGCACCACGATGGCGTCAATAGGGCCACGGGGGATCATTCCTGGCCAGATTCATCTACTGCGGGGTTGAACGATGCGCGAGTCGGTTCAAGCTGAGGTCATGATGAGCTTCCTCGTCTCCGAGGAGCTCTCTTTCCGGATCCCGGTGGAGCTCCGGTACGAGGTCTGTGATCCGTATGCGATCCGGATGACCTTCCATCTGCCCGGTGACGCCCCCGTCACCTGGGCTTTCGGCCGTGAGCTGCTGCTCGACGGCCTCAACAGCCCCAGTGGCGACGGTGATGTGCATATCGGTCCCACTGAACCCGAGGGGTTGTCCGACGTACATATCCGGCTCCAGGTCGGCGAGGACCGGGCCCTCTTCAGGGCCGGTACGGCACCACTTGTGGCGTTTCTCGACCGGACCGACAAGCTCGTGCCACTCGGGCAGGAGTGCACGCTGGGTGACTTCGAGGGCAACCTGGAAGACGCTCTGGGCCGGATTCTCGCCGAGGAACAGAACGCCGGCTGAGCGGAAAGGGCGCCGCCGACCGGCTCGCCGGTCGAACACGGCACCTGCCGAATGGGTGAATTGCTCAGCGTGGAGAAGCTCAAGGCCTCGCCCTTCGACGACGGCCCTTCCCGGTCCGGACGGGCGCCGAAGCTCCGGCTTCCGGGCCGGGCCCTGTGCGGTCCGCGGAGACGACCAGCGCAGCGAGCACCGTCGTCACCGGCACCGAGGCGACCAGTCCGATCGAGCCGACCAGCGTTCGTACGATCTCCTCCGCCACCAGCTCGCTGTTGGCCACCGTCCCCACGCTGCTCTGTGCGATGGAGAACAGCAGCAGCAACGGCAGCGCGGCGCCCGCGTAGGCGAGCACCAGCGTATTGACGACCGAGGCGATGTGGTCGCGTCCGATCCTGATCCCTGCCCGGTAGAGCCCCCGCACGCCCAACGTCGGGTTCGCCTGGTGGAGTTCCCAGACCGCCGACGTCTGGGTCACGGTCACATCGTCGAGGACCCCGAGCGAACCGATGATGACACCGGCCAGAAGTAGACCGCTCATGTCGATGTGCGGGTACAGGCCATGGATGAGGCCGGTGTTGTCGTCGGTGTTGCCGGTCAGGCTCGCCCAGCCGATGAAGAGCGATCCGAGCAGTCCGATCAGCAGCAGCGAGATCAGTGTGCCGATCACCGCCACCGAGGTGCGGGCGCTCAGGCCGTGGCACATGTAGAGCGCGATCAGCATGATCGCACTGGCCCCGACCACCGCGACGAGCAGCGGATTGGAGCCCTGGAGTATGGCCGGGAGGATGAACAGGGTCAGCACGGCGAACGAGACGGCGAGCGCGACCAGCGCCATCACCCCGCGCATGCGGCCCACCGCGACCACGACCAGGGCGAAGATCCCGGCCAGCAGGGTCAGCGGGAACTTCCGGTTCACATCCGTCACCGAGTACTGCAGGTCACGGGGAGCGTCGGGGGCGTACGCCACGATCACGCCCTGACCGTCGCGCAGCTGACGCGTTGCGTCGGGCTGGACGATCTCGGTGAAGGTCCGGCCCTTGTCATGACCGGTCGTCACCTCGATCGTGGCCTTCTTGCAAAGCCCCCTCGTGCTCCCCGGGGGTGGTGTGGTGGCCCCGTCCATGGGCGTCTGGACCGCGTTCACCTCCTTGCAGTCCACCATGTCGACTTTCACCACCTTTCCCTGCTGGGTCTGCCGGTCGAACCCGACGCCGGTCCGCTCGTGCGACGGCGCACCGCCCGGCCAGAGCGCCACCAGACCGACGAGGACGGCGGTGGCGAACGGGATCAGTACGGCCGCGATGACTTTGCGCAGATGTCTGGAGACGGGTGTGGCGGGGCCATGGCTGTGCGAGTGACCGTGCTGATGGCCCTGCGTTTCGAGGTCGATAGGGGGGGACGTCACCGGCCGATCATCGCAAGAAGAGACGGGTCCACTGTTCATCAGGCCGGACGGGGCGCTAGCGTGGGGGAACCTTTGCACACGCGGGAGCTCGGAGCACCGGGCTGAGAGGGCGCTGATCTCCGTACGTCCGTACGGGACAGGCTGCGCCGACCGCCGAACCTGTTACCGGGTAATGCCGGCGTAGGGAGTAGGTCTCATGACCACATCGGACGCACGCACGCCTGCCTCGAACCAGAGCGACGAGGCCGGGAAGTCCATCGGCTGGCACAAGGGGTACGTCCAGGGCTCGCGCCCGGACCTCCGGGTGCCGGTCCGTCAGGTGCACCTCACCAACGGCAAGGACGTGACGCTGTACGACACGTCGGGTCCGTACACCGATCCCACCGTCGAGACCGATGTCCGCCGCGGGCTCGCACCGCTGCGGGAGAACTGGATCACCGCCCGCGGCGACACCGAGGAGTACCCGGGCCGCCCCGCCCGCCCCGAGGACGACGGGCTCAAGCACACCTCTCCGCGCGGCGGACTGCGCAACCTCGATGCGGTCTTCCCGGGCCGCCCGCGGCTGCCGCGCCGCAGCCGGGACGGGCAGCCGGTGACCCAGCTCGCGTACGCCTGCCGGGGCGAGATCACCCCGGAGATGGAGTACGTGGCGATCCGGGAGAACGTCGAGCCCGAGGTGGTGCGCGAGGAGATCGCGGCCGGCCGGGCCGTGCTGCCGGCCAACGTCAACCACCCCGAGATCGAGCCGATGATCATCGGCAAGCGATTCCTGGTGAAGGTCAATGCCAACATCGGCAACTCCGCGGTGACGTCCTCCATCGAGGAGGAGGTGGAGAAGATGACGTGGGCGACGCGCTGGGGCGCCGACACCGTCATGGATCTGTCCACCGGCCGCAACATTCACACCACCCGTGAGTGGGTTCTGCGCAATTCACCCGTTCCGATCGGAACCGTCCCGCTCTACCAGGCGCTCGAAAAGGTCGACGGCCGGGCGGAGGAACTGACCTGGGAGATCTACAAGGACACCGTCATCGAGCAGGCTGAGCAGGGCGTCGACTACATGACGGTCCACGCCGGCGTGCGCCTGCCGTACGTGCCGCTGACCGCCCGCCGCAAGACCGGCATCGTCTCGCGCGGCGGCTCGATCATGGCGGCGTGGTGCCTCGCGCACCACAAGGAGTCGTTCCTGTACGAGCACTTCGAGGAGCTCTGCGAGATCCTCGCGAGCTACGACGTGACCTACTCGCTGGGCGACGGGCTGCGACCCGGCTCGATTGCCGACGCCAATGACGAGGCGCAGTTCGCCGAACTGCGCACGCTCGGCGAGCTGAACACGGTCGCCAAGCGGTTCGGCGTCCAGACCATGATCGAGGGACCGGGGCATGTCCCGATGCACAAGATCAAGGAGAACATCGACCTCCAGCAGGAGATCTGCGAGGAGGCGCCGTTCTACACGCTCGGCCCGCTGACCACCGATGTCGCGCCGGCGTACGACCACATCACCTCCGGCATCGGCGCGGCGATGATCGCGTGGTGGGGGACGGCGATGCTCTGCTACGTCACGCCGAAGGAGCACCTCGGCCTGCCCAACCGGGACGATGTGAAGACCGGCGTCATCACCTACAAGATCGCGGCGCACGCGGCGGACCTCGCCAAGGGGCACCCAGGGGCGCAGGACTGGGACGACGCGCTCTCCGACGCCCGGTTCGAGTTCCGCTGGGAGGACCAGTTCAACCTGGCCCTCGACCCGGACACCGCACGGGAGTTCCACGACGAGACGTTGCCCGCCGAGCCGGCCAAGACGGCGCACTTCTGCTCGATGTGCGGCCCGAAGTTCTGTTCGATGAAGATCTCCCAGGACATCCGGCGCGAGCACGGCGGTTCGCAGTCGGAGATCGAGGCGGGCATGGCGGAGAAGTCCAAGGAGTTCGCGGCGGCCGGCAACCGGGTCTATCTGCCGATCGCGGACTGATCCGGACCCGGGACGAGGTATCGCCCCGGAGGCTTCCGCCTTCGGGGCGACCGCTCCTGCCGCCCGGCCGATGTGCGGACCCGGTCAGTCCAGTTCGTGTTCGGGGCCGCCGAAGTCGGGGCTGGTGAAGTCCGGTGAGGTGAACGACGGCCGGGGGCCCGCCGCCGGGCCTTCGCCCGGACTGGAGAAGTCCGGCGGGCTGTAGCCGACCTTCGGGATGCGGTTCGCCGAGCGGACCGGTGTGCGCGAGGCGGGCCCGGCCTCGGGATCGGCGAGCGCGTCCCGCAGGAACGGCAGGATGCCGCGTTCCAGCAGGGCGTGGCGCCAGGCCTCCCTGGCCCGTGCCACGTCCTCCGGCAATTCCTCCTCGTCGTCCTCGACGGGCTGCGACTCCGAGCCGTTGCGCAGTGCCGTGATGAGCAGCCCGACGGCGGCGGCCAGGATGGCGGCGGCCGTGACCGCGGCGAAGAACCAGCCGGCGGAGACCATGGTCGAGGCGAAGGACGGCGCCGGGTCGAGCAGCCTCAGCAGGTAGCCCGCCAGCAGGAATATGAACGCCGCAGTGCCGGCGAGCACCGGCGCCAGGACCGTGACGACGGCTCCTATGCCGGCGCCCGACTGGTGCGGACGGCCTGTGCCGAAGCCGGGAAGCACGTCCTGGTCCGGCCCGTCGGCAGGGCCGCGCAGTTCCTCGCGGGCCTGCACGTAGTGCTTGTACTCGGTGGCGGCGGTCGCGGTGATCAGCTCCGTGGCGTCCAGCGCCATGGTGCGCAGCTGGACGGCGTTGAGCCGTTCGCCGACCGCGGCCAGATCCGGCCGTTCATGGGCATGACGCAGTGCGTCATCGAGGATCCGCTCGTACTCGGGGCGGTCCTCGGCCAGCAGGTGCGGAGCGCTGTTCATGTGCATCCCCCGATGCTCCGTCGGGCCTGAGTGCCCGTTGGAGACGGGCAGTTGGGCGGAAACGGAGGAGAGCCTGCTACTGATACGCCGATGGTAGAGCGCCCACGGCACGGGGTGACAGGGGGTTTCCGGAAATAGGCCCAGTGGTCGGCGTGGTCAGGTCCTGGAGCGTCTTCCCGCAAGAGCGTCAGTCATGCAGGGGCAGCTGGACGACCAGTAGCTTTCCGGCCATGGTCACTCCGCCGTCCATGGCGATGGCGAGCCCGTCCGCGTACACGTGCGGACCGTGGACCACGGGGCCGGAGCCGTCCTCGCCGTCCTCCGATCCGACCTCGCCGAGGAGGTACGGAATGGGGCTGTGACCATGGACGATGCGCTGTCCTCCGTAGGCCGACATCAGTTCCCGGACGGCCTGCGGACCCGACTCGTCGCGGAAGGCGAACCGCTTGGTGAGCTTGCGGAAGAGGTCCCAGCACTCGTCGGCGTCGTTACGCGTGAGAATGGCGTGCACGGTGTCGTTGACGTCCTCGATGGTGGTGCCGTATTCGAGGTACGCCGTCGTGTCGGAGTGCATCAGCAGATGCCCGTCCTCCTCGACGATCGCGTCGAGCCGGGACATCCACTGGAGGTGGACGTCCTGGAGACGCTCCATATCGTTCTTCTGGCCGCCGTTGAGCAGCCAGGCCGCCTGGAAGGTGGCGGTGCCCGCGCCGGAGTTGACCGGGGTGTCGCTGAACCGCTTGGCGCCCAGGAGCAGCAGTTCGTGATTGCCCATCAGGGCCTTGCAGTAGCCGCCGGCGGCCGCGGCCTCGGCGGACAGGCGCATCACGAGGTCGATGACCCCGATGCCGTCCGGGCCCCGGTCGGTGAAGTCGCCGAGGAACCAGAGCCGGGCGTTGCCCGCCGACCATTTGCCGTCGGCGTCGATGAGGCCCTGCTCGGCGAGAGCGGCGTGGAGCTCGTCCAGATAGCCGTGGACGTCGCCGACGACGTACAGCGGTCCGCGACCCTGCTCCGGGACGGGGCACGGGTCGGGGACGGTCGGCACCTGCAGGGTGTCACCGCGGTTGATCACGGGAAGATCGCGCGCGGTGGGGGTGTAACCGTCCGGCGGCATATGACCGGGGATGGCGTTGCCCGGGTGCGGTGACGCAGGCGGCACCGGGCTCTGGGCATAGGGCGGTACGCGGAAGTCGCGCAACGTCGCCGTCCGCACCACGGGTTCCTGACCGGCCCCCTGTGTCATCGACCCCTCCACCACCGTCGCGCCGCCGTACACCTGACGGGCCCTGCTGGTCGGGGCGGTCCGCGGTGTCGTGCGCCCATCATAGGAATGCGGATCGTGCTGTGTGACGCACCAGGGGTGGTGAATCCGGACGCACGTCGGGTTCACTGGCCGATTGGTCCGAAATCGCCTGATCAGTCCCCTGCCGGAGAGCGGGGTGCGCTGACCGTGGTGCGGGGTGGACGGCGTTGCGAGGAGGTCCGCACGATGAGTTCGGTCGGTATGACCTGCTCGACCGGCCGGTCCTGGTCCACACCCTCGATGGCGTCGATCAGGAGCTGGACGACTGCGGTGCCGATCCTGCGCGGCTTGAGCGAGAGGGTGGTGATGGGCGGCTCGGTCGTCGCGTACACGGTGGACTCGCTGCAGCAGACCAGCAGCAGGTCCTCGGGGACGCGCAGGCCGTACCGGCGGGCCGCCGCCAGCAGATCGGTGCCATTGGGGTCGAAGAGCCCGTAGACGGCGTCGGGCCGGTCGGGGCGGGCGAGCAGCCGGTCGGCGGCGACCGCGCCCGCGCACGGGTCGTGGGCGGGGTACGACTCGTACACCGGGTCCTGGCCCACGCGCTCGCACCAGTGGAGGTACGCGGTGGTGGAGAGGCGGGTGTACGTGTCGGTGGTGGTGCCGGTGAGCAGGCCGATGCGGCGGGCGCCGGCGGCGGCGAGATGGTCGAGCAGGTCGAGGACGGCGGCCCGGTGGTCGTTGTCGACCCAGGCGGTGACCGGGAGCGTTCCGGCCGGGCGTCCGTCCGAGACGACGGGCAGCCCCTGGCGCACGAGTTCCGTGACGACCGGATCCTGGTCGGAGGGGTCGATCACGACGGTGCCGTCGAGGGCGACGTTCGACCAGACGTCGTGTCGCGAGGTGGCGGGCAGGATGACCAGGGCGTAGCCGCGGGCGAGCGCGGCCGAGGTGGCGGCTCTGGCCATCTCCGCGAAGTACGCGAATTCGGTGAAGGTGAAGGGTTCGTCCCCGTAGGTCGTCACGGTCAGGCCGATGAGGCCGGACTTGCCGGTACGGAGGGTTCGGGCCGCGGCGGAAGGGCGATAGCCCAGGCGCTCTGCGACCTCGCGGACATGGCGACGGGTGGCGTCCGGGAGCCTGCCCTTGCCGTTGAGCGCGTCGGAGACGGTCGTGATGGAGACTCCGGCGGCGGCGGCCACGTCCCGGATTCCCGCTCGTCCCTGCCGGCCGCCGCGCCGGGGTGTGTCCGTCCGGCTCACCTGGTGCTTCCCTGCTGCTGTCATGGCGAGCCGATAGTAGGGCTCGGAGGGGTGGTTGGCCTGGTCGCATATTCACTCGTTGACAGGCACGTTTTTGCATGATCATCAAAGGTCAAATGCCTTGCAAACCAAGGGCGTTGAAGGGCTTGGCTGTAGTGTGTCATGCGTCGAACCCGGTGGGCCTACTAAATGGTCGATGTCTCGAAGAGGTCTCATCTCACCTCTTCGAGGGACGCGCGCCACGGAGTGAGCCACCGGCGCGCGAGGGAGCGGCGAGCGCTCCCCCCATTCCTGGTCGCACCGGACGATTGGACGCTCCGGCCATTCGCAGCGGCGCCCAATCCTCATAAGGTGAGCAGTATTGATGCGTACAGACGATCGAGGAGGACCTGCGGTGAGCGAGACGAGCCCCAAGCTGCGTGCCGAGCTGGACGGCGTCCCCGCCTATGTACCGGGCAAGCCGGCCGCCGCCGGTGGACCGGTCGCGTTCAAGCTGTCCTCCAACGAGAATCCGTATCCGCCGCTGCCCGGAGTGATGGAGTCCGCCCTGGCGGCGGCCGCGAACTTCAACCGCTACCCGGACATGGCCTGTACCGGTCTGATGAACGAGCTGGCCGACCGTTTCGGTGTGCCCCTCTCACACCTCGCCACCGGAACCGGCTCGGTCGGGGTGGCGCAGCAACTGCTCCAGGCCACGTCAGGCCCGGGTGACGAGGTCATCTACGCCTGGCGCTCCTTCGAGGCGTACCCGATCATCACGCAGGTCAGCGGTGCGACCTCGGTGAAGGTTCCGCTGAACGAGGGTGAGGTGCACGACCTGGACGCGATGGCGGACGCGATCACGGACCGCACCCGGCTGATCTTCGTCTGCAACCCGAACAACCCGACCGGGACCGTGGTGCGCCGGGCCGAGCTGGAACGGTTCCTGGACCGGGTGCCGGGCGATGTCCTGGTGGTGCTCGACGAGGCGTACCGGGAGTTCATCCGCGACGTCGAGGTGCCGGACGGTATCGAGATCTACCGGGACCGGCCCAATGTGGCGGTGCTGCGGACCTTCTCCAAGGCGTACGGCCTGGCGGGCCTGCGGGTCGGCTTCGCCGTGGCCCACGAGCCGGTGGCGGCCGCGCTGCGCAAGACGGCGGTGCCCTTCGGGGTCAGTCAGCTCGCGCAGGACGCGGCGGTCGCCTCGCTGCGCGCCGAGGACGAACTCCTGGGGCGGGTGGGCTCCTTGGTGTCCGAGCGCCAGCGGGTGCAGCGGGCACTGGCCGGACAGGGGTGGACCGTGCCGGATTCCCAGGCGAACTTCGTCTGGATGCGGCTCGGGGACCGTACCGCCGACTTCGCCGCGGCGTGTGAGCGGGCCGGAGTGGTGGTCAGGCCGTTCGTGGGTGAGGGCGTGCGGGTCACGATCGGGGAGGACGAGGCGAACGACCTGTTCCTGAAGGTGGCGGAGTCGTTCCGCGAGGCGCTGTAGAGCGGCGGCGCAGGCCGCCCGCGCGACGAAGGGCCCCGGCCCCGGCCCCGTACCTCGTTTCGGCGAGGTGCGGGGCCTTCTCGCTCACGGGGCCTTTCGGGCATTGAGGGCCGGGGCGTCTGGTTCGGGCTGATTGATCGGAACGTCCCAAGAGGGGTACCCCGCGCGAACGTCCCGAAAGCCTGTGCGCCATAATGCTTGTGAATGTGAACGCGTTCACAAGCAGTCCTGTTCCTCCCGTGATCAGTCGGATTTAAAGGGCAAACTTGCGACGTAAGGAGAAGACGACGTGGAGCTGGCTCTGGCGCCGGAGACGCTGGCGCGATGGCAGTTCGGTATCACCACCGTCTACCACTTCCTGTTCGTTCCCCTGACGATCTCGCTCGCCGCGCTCACCGCCGGCCTGCAGACCGCCTGGGTCCGGACGAACAACGAGAAGTACCTCAGGGCGACGAAGTTCTGGGGCAAGCTCTTCCTGATCAACATCGCCATGGGCGTCGTCACCGGCATCGTCCAGGAGTTCCAGTTCGGCATGAACTGGTCCGACTACTCGCGGTTCGTCGGTGACATCTTCGGCGCCCCGCTCGCGTTCGAAGCGCTGATTGCGTTCTTCTTCGAGTCCACCTTCATCGGGCTGTGGATCTTCGGCTGGGACAAGCTGCCGAAGAAGATCCATCTCGCCTGCATCTGGATGGTCTCCATCGGGACGATCCTGTCCGCGTACTTCATCCTGGCGGCCAACTCCTGGATGCAGCACCCGGTCGGCTACCGGATCAACAAGGAACGCGGCCGGGCCGAGCTCACCGACTTCTGGCACGTGCTCACCCAGAACACCGCGCTCGCCCAGTTCTTCCACACCATCACCGCGGCCTTCCTGGTCGGCGGCGCGTTCATGGTCGGCATCGCCGCCTTCCACCTGGCGCGCAAGAAGCACATCCCGGTGATGCGGACCTCGCTGCGGCTCGGCCTGGTCACCGTGGTCGTCGCCGGACTGCTCACCGCCATCAGCGGCGACACGCTCGGCAAGGTCATGTTCAAGCAGCAGCCGATGAAGATGGCCGCCGCCGAGGCCCTCTGGGAGGGCGAGAAGGGGGCGCCGTTCTCGGTCTTCGCCGTCGGTGACGTGGCCAAGGGCCACAACACCGTGGAGATCTCCATCCCGGGGATACTGTCCTTCCTTGCGGACGACAGCTTCACCTCGTACGTCCCCGGCATCAACGACATCAACAAGGCCGAGCAGGAGAAGTTCGGCCCCGGCGACTACCGTCCCAACATCCCGGTCGCGTTCTGGAGCTTCCGCTGGATGATCGGCTTCGGGATGGCGTCCTTCGCCCTCGGCATCCTCGGACTGTGGCTGACCCGGAAGAAGTTCATGCTACCGCCGGGGCTGCGGACCGGTGAGGACGAAGTGCCGCACCTGGTCCTCTTCAAGAACAAGGCACTCAGCCCGAAGCTCGCCAAGTGCTACTGGATCCTCGCGCTCTGGACCCTGCTCTTCCCGCTGATCGCCAACTCCTGGGGCTGGATCTTCACCGAGATGGGCCGCCAGCCCTGGGTCGTCTACGGCGTGTTCCAGACCCGCGACGCGGTCTCCCCCGGCGTCTCGCAGGGCGAGGTGCTCACCTCGATGATCGGCTTCACCCTGCTCTACGCCGTGCTCGCGGTCGTCGAGGTCAAGCTGCTCGTGAAGTACATCAAGGCAGGCCCGCCGGAGCTCACCGAGGCCGACCTCAACCCGCCCACCAGGATCGGCGGCGACCACGACGACGCCGACCGGCCGATGGCCTTCTCCTACTGAGAGCAGAGGAGCTGAGAGATGGAACTCCACGACGTCTGGTTCGTGCTCATCGCCGTCCTCTGGACCGGCTACTTCTTCCTGGAGGGATTCGACTTCGGGATCGGTGTTCTCACCAAGCTGCTGGCCCGCGACCGCAAGGAACGACGGGTCCTGATCAACACGATCGGGCCCGTCTGGGACGGCAACGAGGTGTGGCTGCTCACCGCGGGCGGCGCGACCTTCGCCGCCTTCCCCGAGTGGTACGCCACGCTGTTCTCCGGCTTCTACCTGCCACTGCTGATCATCCTGGTCTGCCTGATCGTGCGCGGGGTCGCCTTCGAGTACCGGGCCAAGCGGTCCGGCGAGAAGTGGCAGACCAACTGGGAACACGCCATCTTCTGGACCTCGTTGATCCCGGCCGTGCTCTGGGGCGTGGCCTTCGGGAACATCGTGCGCGGCGTGAAGATCGACGCCGACATGGAGTACGTGGGCAGCTTCTGGGACCTGCTCAACCCGTACGCCATTCTCGGCGGGCTGGTCACGCTCTTCCTCTTCACCTTCCACGGCGCCGTGTTCGCGGGGCTCAAGACGGTCGGGGAGATCCGGGAGCGGGCGGGCAGGCTGGCGCTGAAGCTGGGGATCGTCACCGCGGTCCTCGCGCTCGGCTTCCTGATCTGGACCCAGATCGACAACGGGGACGGCTGGAGCCTGCTGGCGATGATCGTCGCCGCGGTGGCGCTGGTCGCCGCGGTGGCCCTGATCGCGGCGGGACGCGAGGGCTGGGCGTTCGCGTTCTCCGGCGTGACCGTCGCGGCCGTGGTCGCGATGCTCTTCCTGACGCTCTTCCCGAACGTCATGCCGTCCTCCCTGGACGACGCCTGGAGCCTCACGGTCACCAACGCCTCGTCCACCCCGTACACGCTGAAGATCATGACCTGGTGTGCCGGGATCGCCACCCCCATCGTCCTGCTGTACCAGGGCTGGACGTACTGGGTGTTCCGCAAGCGCATCGGTACGCAGCACATCGCCGAAGCGCACTGAACGCAGCTGGGGCCCGACCGGCGGATCACGGCCGGGGTCGCGACGCCGACCCTGATCCGCCGGGCGGACCCCGATCGAACGACCGAGACCGCTAGGGGCTGTTTCACGTGAAACCGATCGACCCGCGTCTGCTCAGCCACGCCCGCGCCACCCGCCTCTTCCTGGCAGCCGTGGTGGCGCTCGGAGTTGTCGGGGCGGCGCTGGTCATCGCCCAGGCCATGCTCGTCGCCGAAGTGGTGGTGGGCGGGTTCGAGGACGGACTGACGGTCTCCGGGCTGCGGACCCCGCTGATCCTGCTCGCCGCGGTCGCGCTCGGCCGGGGCCTGGTCTCCTGGCTGACCGAACTGGCCGCGTACCGGGCCAGCGCGGCGGTCAAGTCCGAACTCCGCGGCCGTCTGCTGGCACGGGCGGCTTCGCTCGGTCCCGGCTGGCTGAGCGGCCAGCGCACCGGCTCCCTGGTGGCGCTCGCGACCCGTGGTGTCGACGCGCTCGACGACTACTTCGCGCGCTATCTGCCGCAGCTCGGACTCGCCGTGGTCGTGCCGGTGGCGGTCCTGGCCCGGATCGTCACCGAGGACTGGGTCTCGGCGGCGATCATCGTGGTCACGCTGCCCCTCATCCCGCTCTTCATGATCCTGATCGGCTGGGCCACCCAGTCACGGATGGACCGCCAGTGGCGACTGCTGTCCCGGCTCTCCGGACACTTCCTCGACGTGGTCTCCGGGCTGCCGACGCTGAAGGTCTTCGGCCGCGCCAAGGCGCAGGCCGAGTCCATCCGTACGATCACCTCGCAGTACCGCCGGGCCACGCTGCGGACCCTGCGGATCGCTTTCCTCTCGTCCTTCGCCCTGGAGTTGCTGGCGACGCTGTCGGTGGCACTGGTGGCCGTCACCATCGGCATGCGGCTGGTGCACGGCGAACTCGACCTCTACACCGGCCTGGTGGTGCTGATCCTGGCGCCCGAGGCCTATCTGCCGATCCGCCAGGTCGGCGCGCAGTACCACGCGGCCGCCGAAGGGCTCTCCGCCGCCGAGGAGATCTTCGCGGTCCTGGAGACCGAGCCCCGGCAGGCCGGCACGGCGGACGTACCCGAGTCCCTCCGGCTGGAGCTGGAGGGGGTGACCGTACGGCACGTGGGACGTACCGAACCCGCGCTGAACGCGGCCTCACTGGTGGTGGACGAGGGGGAGACCGTGGCCCTGGTCGGCCCCAGCGGCGTCGGGAAGTCCACCCTGCTCGACGTGGTCCTCGGCTTCACGGCACCTGACGAGGGGCGGGTACGGATCGGCGGCGCCGATCTGGCGACGCTCTCGCCGGAGCGGTGGCGGGAACGGATCGCCTGGGTGCCGCAGCGTCCCCATCTCTTCGCGGGCACCATCGCGGAGAACGTACGGCTGGCCCGGCCGGACGCCGACGGCCGGGCGGTGACGGCCGCCCTGCGGGACGCCGGGGCGTACGACTTCGTGGCGGAACTGCCGGACGGGGCACAGACGCTCATCGGCGAGGACGGCGCGGGCCTCTCCGCCGGACAGCGCCAGCGGCTCGCCCTCGCGCGGGCCTTTCTCGCCGACCGCCCGCTGCTGCTGCTCGACGAGCCGACCGCGAGCCTGGACGGCGAGACGGAGGCGGGGATCGTCGAGGCGGTACGGCGACTGGCCGTGGGCCGGACCGTACTGCTGGTCGTGCACCGCCCGGCGCTGCTCCCGGTGGCCGACCGGGTGGTGACCCTGGACCCGGGCGCGACCGAGCGGGCGACGAGGACCGGGACGGCCGTGGCGTCCGTGACGGCCGGGAAGTCCGCGACAGCCACGAACTCCGTGACGTCCGGGGGAGCCGTGACATCCGTGGCCGTGCCAGGGCCGACGCGCGCGCCCCTTGCCCGTGAGGAACGCGAGGAAGAGGCGCCGGAGACCGAGGTGCTGCGGGAGACCGCGACCCGCTCCGGACGGGTCCTGGCCCGGGTCAGGGAGGCCGCCGGGGCGCAGCGGGGCCGGCTGGCGCTCGCGCTGCTGCTGGGCAGCCTCGCCCTGGCCTCGGCCGTCGGGCTCATGGCCGTCTCCGGCTGGCTGATCTCACGCGCCTCCGAACAGCCCCCGGTGCTCTATCTGATGGTCGCCGTGACCGCGACCCGCGCCTTCGGGCTCGGCCGGGCGGTCTTCCGCTACGCCGAGCGCCTGGTGTCGCACGACGCGGTGCTCAAGATGCTCGCCGAACTGCGCGTCTCGGTCTACCGGGGGCTGGAGCGCATCGCGCCCGCCGGGCTCCGCCGCACCCGGCGCGGGGACCTGCTCTCCCGGCTCGTCGCCGATGTCGACGCACTGCAGGACTACTGGCTGCGCTGGCTGCTGCCCGCCGGGACCGCCGTGGTCGTCGGCACGGCGGCCGCCGGGTTCATCGGCTGGCTGCTGCCCGCGGCAGGAGTCGTGCTGGCCGCCGGACTGCTGCTGGCCGGGGTGGGCGTGCCGCTGGTCAGCAGCGCCTGCTCCCGTCACACGGAACGCAGGCTCGCCCCCGCACGCGCCGATCTGGCCACCCGGATCACGGACCTGCTCGGCGGGACCGCCGAACTGACCGTCGCGGGTGCCCTGCCCGCCCGTGCGGAACAGACCCGGGACGCCGACGGCGTGCTGACCCGGATCGCCGCCCGCGCGGCGACCGCCAACGCGCTCGGCGGCGGACTCATCGCCCTGGTCACCGGCCTCACCGTCGTCGCCACCGCACTCGTCGCCCTTCCCGCCGTGCACGACGGCCGGCTCGCGGGCGTGGAACTCGCGGTGGTGGTGCTCACTCCGCTGGCCGCCTTCGAGGCCGTGGCCGGCCTGCCGCTCGCCGTGCAGTACCGCCGGAGGGTCGGGCGCAGCGCGGAGCGCGTGTACGAGGTGCTGGACGCCCCGCTGCCCGTACACGAACCCGAAAGCCCGGCCGAGGCGCCCGCGTCGCCCTTCCCGCTGGAGGTACGGGGACTGTCGGCGCGGTATGCCGGAGCGGCTCGGGACGCCCTCGACGGCGTCGACCTGACGTTGTCGGCAGGCCGGCGGATCGCCGTCGTCGGGCCCTCCGGCTCCGGGAAGACGACCCTCGCCCAGGTCCTGGTCCGCTTCCTGGACGCACGGGCGGGCACGTACCGGATCGGCGGCGTCGAGGCCGGTGCGCTGGAGGGGGACGCGGTCCGGCGGTTCGTCGGGCTGTGCGCCCAGGACGCCCATGTCTTCGACAGCACCATCCGGGAGAACCTGCGGCTGGCCCGGACCGGTGCGACGGACGAGGAACTGCGGGACGCCCTCGGCCGGGCGCGGCTGCTCGACTGGGCCGACGCGCTGCCCGACGGGCTCGACACCCTGGTCGGCGAACACGGCGCACGCCTCTCCGGCGGCCAGCGCCAACGCCTCGCCCTGGCCAGGGCGATCCTCGCCGACTTCCCCGTACTGGTCCTGGACGAACCCGCCGAGCATCTCGACCTGGCGACCGCGGACGCCCTGACCGCCGACCTGCTGGCCGCCACCGAGGGGCGTACGACCGTCCTGATCACCCATCGCCTGGAGGGACTCGAAGCCGTCGACGAGGTGCTGGTGCTCGACGGGGGCAGGGTCGTGCAGCGCGGCCCGTACGCCGATCTCGCCGCTGGGGAAGGCCCCCTGCGCCGGATGCTGGAGCGCGAGCGGGAGACCGCACGGGTGCCCGGCGGATCTGTGGGTGTACGGGAGGAAGCACGGGCGGCGTCCGGGGAAGCCGTGGGCGCGCGCGCGTGAGCCGGGCGGTGCGACAGCGGACTTACGCGCGTGTGAGGCGGGCGGCACGAAGCAGGCTCGCGCCTGCGTGAGACGGGCGGTGCGACGAAGCCGTGGGCGCGCACGCGTGAGCCGGATGACACGACACCCGACTTTCCTCGCCAATCGGGACTAACTACTCTCGGGGTATGCCGGAGCAGGACCCGAAGGACTCACTCGAAGCGGCTACCCAGGCGACCCGCAGCCTGCAGGGCCTGTCCACCGAGATCACCGCCCGCATCCCACAGCTGCTGGAGGCCATGCGCTCCGTCGGTGCTGGCCTGGAACTGCACTCCACCCTCGACCGGATCTGCGAGACGGCCGCCGAACTCGCCCGCTCCCGCTACGCCGCCATCGGCGTCGTCAATGCGGAGGGCGAGGGGCTCGCCGACTTCGTCACCTACGGAGTATCGGACGAGGTGGCGGACGAGATCGGTCACCGCCCCGACGGGCACCGGGGGCTGCTGGGCGCACTGATCCACGACCCGGCACCGGTGCGGCTCGCCGATCTGACGGCCGATCCGAGGTTCGCCGGCTTCCCGCCCGGCCACCCCCCTATGCGGAGCTTCCTCGGCGTCCCGATCCGCGTTCAGGGGGAGATCTTCGGAAATCTCTACCTGGCCGAGAAGGAAGGCGGCGAGTTCAACGACTACGACCTGCACATGGTGCGGGTGCTCGCCACCGAGGCCGGTATCGCCATCGGCAACGCCCGGCTGTACGAGGCGGCACGCCAGCGCGAGCGCTGGATCGACGGATCGGTGGCCGTGACCACCGCGCTGCTCTCGGGCGGGGACGCCGACGACGCGCTCTCCGTCGTCGCCGAACAGGCCCGCCGCCTCGCCGACTCCGCCGCCGGGGTCGTGCTGCTGCCCACCGAGGACGGCGGTCTGGAGATCGTCGCCGTCTCCTCGGACGACCCCACCTCATCGCTCGGGGTGATCATCGGGCCCGAGAGCCCGGTGGCGGCGAAGCTGCTGGGCGGCGAGGCGGTCTTCGTGGACGATTCCGCCAGTGACGCCCGCATGGTCACCAGGCTGGCCCGCCAGTACGGCCCGAGCATGCTGCTGCCGCTGCACAGCGGCGGGCGGGTGCTCGGCGCGCTCGCCACGCCCCGAGCCCGGGACGGCCGGCCGTTCACGGAGACGGAGCGGACCCTCGCCACCCAGTTCGCCTCGCAGGCCGCGCTCGCGCTGATGATGGCCGAGGCACAGCGGGACCGGGAGCGGCTGGCGGTCTACGAGGACCGGGACCGGATCGCCCGCGATCTGCACGATCTGGTCATCCAGCGGCTGTTCGCCACCGGGATGATGCTGGAGAGCGCCCAGCGCAGGTCGGACGTGCCCGAGGTGCAGACCGGGGTCGGCCGGGCGGTCGACGAGCTGGACGTGACCATCCAGGAGATCCGTACCGCGATCTTCGCGCTCCAGCAGGAACCCGCCGAGGCGCCGTCGGGGCTGCGGACCCGGGTCCTGCGCGAGATCAACATGGCGGCGGTCCCGTTGGGCTTTAAGCCCTCGCACCGGTTCCTGGGTCCGGTCGACGCGCTGGTCGGCGAGCTCACCGGCAAGAACCTGATCGCGGCGCTGCGGGAGGCGCTCTCCAATGCCTTCCGGCACGCCGAGGCGTCGTTGATCGACGTGGTGGTCGACGCGACCGCCACACTGCCCGACGGGAGGGACGCGGTGCGGCTGTCGGTCGCCGACGACGGGGTGGGCATCCCCGCGGGCGGCCGGCGCAGCGGACTGCGGAACCTGGCGCGCCGGGCGGAGTCGCTCGGCGGCGCGAGCTGGTTCGGACCCGGTATCGGGGAGGACGGTGGCGGTACGACGGTGGTGTGGGAGGCGCCCCTCTGAGGTGCCTGTCCAAGGTGTCTGTCCGAGGTGCCTGTCCACGCATGCGGGGCCGGCTGTCCGGGCTCAGCGCCCGGTGTCGGCTGCCCGGCGTTCGGCGATGATCCGCTCGATGACGACCGCGACGCCGTCCTCGCCGTTGGTGACGGTCCGGCCGGTGGCGGCGGCGAGCGCGGCGGGGTGGGCGTTGCCCATCGCGTACGAGGTGCCCGCCCAGCTCAGCATCTCCACGTCGTTGGGCATGTCCCCGAAGGCGACGACCTCGGCGGGCGAGATGCCGCGCTCGGCGCAGCAGAGCTCCAGCGTGCTGGCCTTGGAGACCCCCGGACCGCTGACCTCCAGCAGGGCCGTCGGGCTGGACCGGGTGAAGGAGGCACTGTCGCCGGCCGTCGTACGGGCCAGGGCGAGGAAGTGGTCCGGGGGCAGCGTGGCGTGGTGGGCGAGGAGCTTCAGCACGGGGACACCGGTGCCGGGCGTCTCCTCGTGCAGCAGTTTCTCGGCGACGGCGACCGTGGCGCCCGGGTCCAGGTGGAACGGCGGGTAGTCCGGCTCGTAGTGGATTCCGGTGGCCAGCTCGACGGCGAAGGTGGTGCCGGGCGCGGCGGCGCGCATGGAGCGGACGACATCGAGAGCGATGGCGCGCTCCAGCGGACGGACCTTGACCAGCTCGCCGCCGGCGTGCAGATCGGCGACCGCCGCGCCGTTGGCGCAGATCGCCAGGCCGTGGCCGTGCACGTGGTCGCTGACGACATCCATCCAGCGGGCCGGGCGTCCGGTGACGAAGAAGACCTCGATACCGGCCTCCTCGGCAGCGGCCAGCGCGGCGATGGTGCGGTCGGAGACCGTCTTGTCGTCACGGAGCAGGGTGCCGTCCAGGTCGGTGGCGATCAGCCGGATTGCGGCAGGCGAAGGCGAGTCGGTAGCTGAGGTCACCCGTCCATTCTCACGTACGAGGGTGCACGGGCGTGCGGAGGGGCGCACATCTGAGGATGCGCGCCCCTGACCAGGCGAACATGCCCGGCGCATATGCCAGTGGTGTGGGCCGGTTCCGGCGGCGGCCGGGTCAGCGGCCGAGCTGGGCCAGGCCCTCGGTGGCGATGCGCTCGAAGACCTTCTCGTCCGCCGCGAAGTCGGAGTCGGCGATCGGGTTGTGGATGACGATCTCGGTGAAACCGAGCGCGAAGTGGGTGCCCGCGAAGTCCACGAAGGCATCGAGCGACTGGAGCGGGCGGTCCGGTGTGAAACCGGTGAGAAGGATCTTGTCCAGCCCGGCGGCGTCCCGGCCGATGGCCTCGCAGGCGGTGCCCAGCCTGGTGAGCTGCCCGCGGATGGCCTCCACGGACTGCTCGGGGGTTCCCGTCTCGTAAAGCTTCGGGTCGCCCGTGGTGACCCAGGCCTGTCCGTACCGGGCGGCGAGCTTCATTCCGCGCGGGCCGGTGGCGGCCACCGCGAACGGCAGCCGGGGCCGCTGCACACAGCCGGGAATGTTCCGGGCCTCGGTCGCCGCGTAGAACGTGCCCTCGTACGTCACCGAGGGCTCACGCAGCAACTGGTCGAGCAGCGGTACGAACTCGTCGAAGTGGTCGGCCCGTTCGCGTGGAGTCCACGGCTCCTCGTCGCTCCGGCGCAGTGTCGTGGCGTCGAAGCCGTTGCCGCCGGCGCCGATGCCGAGGGTGAGGCGCCCGTCGGAGACGTCGTCGAGCGTGATGAGGTCCTTGGCGAGCGTGACGGGGTGCCGGAAGTTGGGGGAGGTGACCAGCGTGCCCAGGCGGAGCCGGTCGGTGGCGGCGGCCGCGGCGGTGAGAGTCGGCACCGCGCCGAACCAGGGGCCGTCGCGGAAGGTCCGCCAGGCCAGGTGGTCGTAGGTGTAGGCGGCGTGGAACCCCAGTTCCTCGGCACGCTGCCAGACCTTCCGGCCTTCGCTCCAGCGGTGGATGGGGAGGATCACAGTGCTCAGACGCATGGATACGACCATACGGGCCCGAAAAAACGGACGGTCCTGCTCCGTACGGGCACGGGGCTGAGCCGCTGGTCAGTCGCGGAACCGCAGGAATTCGGGCGGTACGGAAGCGGTGAGCCAGACGCCGTTGGCGCTGACGTGGAAGGTGTGGCCCGCGCGGTGCATCGAGCCCGCGTCCACGGACAGGACGACGGGCCGGCCCCGCCGGGCGCCGACCCTGGTCGCCGTCTCGTGGTCGGGCGAGAGGTGGACGTGCGTGCGGGCCATGGGCCGCAGGCCCTCGTTCCGGATCGAGTCCAGCGCATGGGCCACCGTGCCGTGGTACAGGTACGCGGGCGGCTCGGCCGGTGGCAGGTCGAGGTCCACCGGGACGGTATGGCCCTGGCTCGCGCGGATCCGGCCGTTCTCCACGGCAAAGCGCTGCTTGTCGTTCATGGCTACGACATGGTCGAGCTCGGCCCGGGTGAGGGGGACGTTGTTGCGGGCCATGGCACACAACAACGTGTCGATCGGTACCCAGCCGTTCGCGTCGAGCGTGATGCCGATCCGCTCCGGCTGATGGCGCAGGTGCTTCGAGAGGTACTTGGACACCTTGACGGTGCGTCTTTCATCCATGTCGCCAGGGTGCCGGGGATCGTCCCGTCGGCGCATCCGGGTTTCGCTCACGATGTGCTGGAGCAATTCTCGGCCGCGCTGAGGAAGGTTTCGTCCACAGGTTTGATCCACAGTCAACTTAAGTTATCCACAAGTTGATTGGCGATTCTGTGGACAAGTGTCGGTGAAATTAATCGTTTTGGTTAATTCGCTCAGGTTTGGGGGTGGGTGGAGCGAGTGAGTCCAATGTCCTTGATTGCACCTCGCGTTCCGTGGAAGCCGTGACGAAGGCGGAGACATTTCCCGTGCCAACCAGCTGTTCGACGGCCCTGATTGTCTCGGAGGGGAGATCCACGTGACGCGTCGCGAGCGACGGGAGACCGGAACCGAGAGGTGTGTCCGAGGCGAGGTGATGATGCAGATGGCGGGTCGCGAACGTCCGCATCGCACGCGCGAGTTCGGCGTCGACCGTCTGCTGGGCGAGCGGACGCAGCCTGCGTACCATGGTGGCCGCCTCGGCCGCGTCCGCGTCGGTCGGGGGCCGATGGCCGAGATAGCGGGCGAAGACGTGCTCGGTGGTGAACTCCAGGAAGCGCGAGGCGATCTGCTCGACCTGGCCGCGAAGTTCCCTCAAATGCCCGGATATCGCGCTGAGCGGCACACCCGCCGCGTGCAACTCGACCGCGACGGTCAGCTCTTGGGGGCTGGGCACCAAGAACTCGTCGTCCCTGCCGGGGATCGGTTCGAGCACGCCGAGCTCCACCGCTTCGGCGACCGCCTCGTCGTCCGGAGCGCCGCCGAACTTTCGGATCAGCTCGTCCCGGGTGATCCGGTCGGCCTGTTCGTCCGTCCAGGGGCCGTGCACCTCGGCCACCAGCCCGAGCACCCCGCCCAGACCGCGGCCGGTGTCCCAGGCGTCCAGGAGCTCCTTGATGCTGGCCAGCGTGTAACCGCGGTCCAGCAGATCGGCGATCTGCCGGAGCCGGGCGAGATGGGTGTCCCGGTACACATTGGCCCGGCCGCGCCGCTCCGGTGTCGGCAGCAGGCCGCGGTCCTGGTAGGCGCGGAT
This sequence comes from Streptomyces sp. NPDC102437, assembly GCF_044765565.1. Lineage (NCBI taxonomy): Bacteria > Bacillati > Actinomycetota > Actinomycetes > Kitasatosporales > Streptomycetaceae > Streptomyces > Streptomyces sp. NPDC102437. Next base: position 314,309 of record NZ_JBIWKI010000005.1, read on the forward strand.
CGTGCGGACCGTGGCCCCGCTCGCGTGCGCCAGGTCCTCGATCCGGTACTCGGCGGCGGACTGCCGGTCCGCCGCCGACGGCCGTCCGGGGCCGCTCACAGCGGCGGCTTCAGCCGGGCGATCCCCCGCAGCGCGCCGGGGCTGAACCGGGACAGGAGGCGGGCGCCGCGGGCCTCCGGGGTCACCGGCACGACGGCCTGGTTGCGCACCACCGCCTTGAGGATCGCGTCGGCCACCCGCTCCGGCGGGTAGTTGCGGAGCCCGTAGAGCCGGCTGGTCCGCTTCCGCAGCCGCTTCTCCTCCGCCGCGTCGGCACCGGCGAAGTGCGCCGTCGCGGTGATGTTCGTGTTGACGATGCCGGGACAGATGGCGCTGACCCCGATCGACCGCTCGGCGAGCTCGGCCCGCAGGCATTCGCTGAGCATCAGCACGGCGGCCTTGGAGGTGCTGTACGCGGGCAGCGCCCGGGACGGCTGATAGGCGGCGGCGGAAGCCGTGTTGACGATATGGCCGCCCTGGCCCCGCTCGGCCATCTGCCCGCCGAAGATCCGGCAACCGTGGATGACGCCCCACAGATTGACGTCCAGGACGTTCTTCCAGTCCTCGCTCGTGGTGTCCAGGAACGAGCCGGAGAGACCGATCCCGGCGTTGTTGACCAGGACGTCGACGATTCCGTACTCGGCGGCGACCTTCTCGGCGAGCTTCTCCATCGCCTGCTCGTCGCTGACGTCGACCGCTTCGCCCCAGGCCGCCGGAGCTCCTATGAGCCGGGCCATCTCGGCCGTCCTGGCCGCACCCTCCGCGTCCCGGTCCACGGCCACCACCCGGGCGCCCGCCTCGGCGAACGCGAAAGCCGTGGCCCTGCCGATGCCGCCCGCCGCGCCCGTCACGAGAACCAGCCGACCGCCGAACCGGTCCGCGTACGCCCCGGTCGGCGCGGTGTCCTGCACCGGACGGCCGTCCTCCTTGGCGGCCTCGTTCGCGGCGACGAACTCGCTGATCCAGGCGGCGAGCTGATCCGGTCTGGTGCGCGGCACCCAGTGCTTGGCGTCGAGAGACCTGCGTACCAACTGCGGGGCCCACAGCTCCAGTTGGTCGTACAGCTTCTCCGAGAGGAAAATGTCGCCGGTCGGGGTGATCAGCTGGACCGGCACATGGGCGTAGGCGTCGGTGCGCGGCCGGCTCAGCCGGGCGCGGACGTTGTCGCGGTAGAGCCAGGCGCCGTGCGCCGCGTCGTCGGGCAGCGAAGGGGTCGGGTAGTCGCCCGCCGGGATCTTCTCCAGGCGCTCGAGCATCTTCGGCCACCGCTTGCTGAGCGGGCCGCGCCAGGCGAGCTCCGGCAGGACCGGCGTATGCAGCATGTAGACGTACCAGGACTTGGCGCCCTGGCCGAGCAGCTGGCCGACCCGGCGCGGGGTGGGCCGGGTCATCCGCTGCTTGATCCAGTGCCCGAAGTGGTCCAGCGAAGGGCCGGACATCGAGGTGAACGAGGCGATCCGGCCCTCGGTCCGCTTGACCGTGACGAACTCCCAGGACTGGACCGACCCCCAGTCGTGCCCGACCAGGTGCACCGGTCGGTCGGGGCTCACCGCATCGGCGACCGCCAGGAAGTCATCGGTGAGCTTCTCCAGCGTGAAGCCGCCGCGCAGTGGCATCGGGGTCGTGGACCGGCCGTGCCCGCGCACGTCGTACAGCACGACATGCCACTGGCCGGCCATCTGCTTGGCGACCTCCGTCCAGACTTCCTTGCTGTCCGGGTAGCCGTGCACGAGGACGACCGTGGGCCGCTCCTCGTCGCCCAGCTCGACCACGCACAGCTCGATTCCGCCCGTACGCACCCTGCGCTCGCGCGCTCCCGGCAGGCTCCCGAGATTCATGCCGCCACCCTTTCCTCGGCCCAGCGCCGCACATGCGGCAGATCGTCGTCCAGCCAGAAGGCGCTCTGCTCGGGGTCCTTGGAGTCGGTGACCACCAGGATCTCCTCGAACTTGGCGCCCGTACCGCGGAATCCGAGATGCGGCTCCACCGCCCACAGACCGGGCTGCGGTGGATGGTCGGAGAAGCGGTACGGACTCCACAGCGGCGACCAGCCGTCCCGGTGCCCGTGCAGCGCGTCACTCATCAGCCCCTTGAGGGACTGGGTGCCGAAGCCGAACACATGCGGGGACCAGCGACGCTCGGCGACGCGGTCGACCTTGTGGGCTATGACACCGAACGGGTAGGCGCGATGCCGGTTGGCATACCCCTGCTTGATCATGAGGCGTTCGACGTCCTCGTATATCTCGCGCAGCGAACGCGACTCACGCACCTCGCGCAGTATCAGCTCGCGGTGGGCCTCCAGATCGGCCAGCAGCTTGTCGTGCAAAGGGTTGAGCCCGAGACAGCCGGAGTAGCCGATGTCGGCCGTGCAGCCCTTGTACACCGGGGCCATGTCGAGGATGAAGGGCATCCCCGGCTCCAGCTTCCGGTTGGTCGGGAAGAACTGCAGGGGCACCTTGAAGCCGGCGAACGCCGTGCGGTCCCCGAACCAGGCGAAGGGGAGGTGGAACCAGTCACGCACCCCGCGCTCGCGCAGCCAGTCGCGCTGCATGCGAGCCGCCTGGCGCTCGGTCATGCCCGGCTCGAGCCGGGCCGCGACCGCCTCCGCGCAGGCGTACGCAAGGCTTTGGACTTCTCTGAACCCCCGCAGCTCCGGGGCCTTTTCGTCCTTCACTGCCGAGGTCATGCCACCGTCCGTTCCCTGCCGTGTGCGGTACGTGTCCGTAACGTGACACTGATGAATGTGACAATGTCCGGCGACTACGTCAAGGGGTGTGCGGCGACCTGTGGACAACTCGGCCGGGCCGCCGCTCCCGACCGGGCACCTCCTCCTCCGTGGGGGCCCCCTACGGGTCCGTACGCCTGGAGTCGGACGCCGATCCAGCCGCCAGGGCTGACGACCGATGTGGCCCGCGCCACTACCTTCGGAATGTGACTGTGATCGCGACCGAGAACCTTGCTCACACAAGCGGTTTGGACGTGAGCTCAGTGATCAGCGTGAGCGTGTCGTCGAGCCGCCCCCGCAGTCGCTCGACGAGC